>CAXTCF010000059.1:0-22254 GCA_964242945.1 uncultured Rhizobiaceae bacterium
AACGCTGAAATGGTCACAAACCGCCGGAAAGTGCGAGGTTGATAGAACCGTCCAGGTTTGAATTCTGGACCGCCAGAACTTGCGCGTACGCTACCTGAAGCCGAAAGCCGTGCCGCGGTTTAAGGTGTCGGAGGCAGATATTCCACCCCCGTCCCTCCAAACCTGACAAGCGCTGGAGTTTTGCAAGATCGTCACCGCGGAGATCAAGGCCGCGAGGACCGAAAGCCCGGCAAAGGTGAATGGACTCTTGCGCGCGGAACAGCTTTCACCGCTTCCGAACGACTGCGACGCTCAAGTCGGATGGAAGAAACCGGAGGCTCGGGATCAGCAGGAAAGCGCCGACATAGCTTGCGATGCTAAGCAGACGGTTCTGGTTTCGGAAATAGAAAATGCGCTTAGCCAACCCTTCGCGGGACAGCGTCTTGAGACGCACCGTTCCGGACTCGGCCAAACCATATTTGGCGCCGAGCCTGAAGAGATCCTCCTTCGTGAAATACCACCTATGCGGCGAGGGAACGCCACGCTGCCAAAGCCGGTCGAACGGACCGTGGATCCCGAGACGGTCGAGTCTATCCGCGATCCGATAGAATATCCCGCGCCTATCTGGAGAGTTCAGAACCGCCAGTCCTCCAGATGCCAGATGATCGCGAATCCCGCTCATCACCAAGGGCAGATCGACGACATGCTCCAAGACGTCGTTGAAAACGATGACGCCGAACTTTTCATCCGGATCGATGCAATCCGGAAAATACCCGTGCCGCACTTCAAAGCCGCCCCGCCGCGCCTCTTCCACCACGTTCGCATCCGGTTCGACGCCGAGCACCTCGAAACCGGCCCGCTTCGCAGCCTGGAGGAAGAAGCCCAGGCCGGCCCCGACGTCGAGCAGCCTGCCGCCGGAACCGATGCTTTGCCGCAGCAGCCCGATGATCGCCTCGTTGTTCGCATGCCGGACGGCTGCCAGGCCTTCCAGCCGCGCCTCCTCGTCGAGCGCGGATTTCGAGCGCTCATTCGGGATCATGGGCGGGAGCCTGGAGCCGAGAAGCCCGCACCCTTCGCATCGCAACAGCCAGACATGGCGATCCCGCTTCATCGCCGCGCCGCAAACGGGGCATTCATCGCTCATCCCAGCTCCTCGCGACAAGCGCGAATACGATCGGTGTACCGAACGGCACTCGGTTCAACAAGGCGGCCGAACTATTCTTTGACTCCCTCCCGGGATAGCGCTGCGGCTTGCCGTTGAAATGCTCCTTGTTCGTCCAAAAGAATTCGCCACCTTCTCAGAATAAATCAAAACATGTCGGACTATATCTCACCGGAGATCCAGCATCGGACAAGCAGGCTCGATCGCGGCGCAGATGCAGTGGGAAATTTGAATCAGATGCCGGTCGCCAATTCGGTTGTTGCGCTGGGTTGCCCTTGCGAATAGGAACCGGCCAGCTTCGCAGATCACCTCCATCTGCGGAACGTTGGCAGGGGCTGCTCATGCGCATCACCATCATAGGCGCCGGCTATGTCGGGCTCGTGTCTGGAGCCTGCTTTGCGGATTTCGGCCATGACGTGACCTGCGTGGACAACAACCGCGGCCGTTTGGAGCAGCTGCTGGCCGGCAGGATGCCGATCTATGAGCCCGGCCTGGACGAGCTGGTCATGCACAACGTTTCCCGCAGCCGTCTCCGCTTCACGGACGACCTGGCCGGCGCGGTGAGCGGGGCCGAGGTGGTGTTTATCGCGGTCGGCACGCCGCAGCACGGCAACGAGGGGGCGGCCGACATCTCCTATGTTCACGCCGCCGCCCGCTCGATCGGCGAGGCGCTCAGCGGCTATACGGTGGTGGTCGATAAATCCACCGTTCCCGTGGGCACCGGGGACGCGGTCGCGGCGATCATCCGGGCGGCGAACCCGTCGGCCGATTTCTCCGTCGTTTCCAATCCGGAGTTCCTGCGCGAAGGCACGGCGATCGAGGACTTCATGCGCCCCGACCGCGTGGTGATCGGGGCCGACGACGAGCGGTCGCGCCGGGTGATGATGGATGTTTATCGGCCTTTGTCGCTGGACAAGACGCAGATCCTGCTGACCGACCGCCGCACCGCCGAACTGACGAAATACGCGGCCAACTCGTTCCTGGCGATGAAGATAACCTTCATCAACGAGATGGCGGACCTGTGCGAAAAACTCGGCGCCGACGTGCTCGATGTTTCGCGCGGCATCGGCCTGGACAAGCGCATCGGCGCGAGCTTCCTGAACCCAGGCCCTGGCTTCGGAGGCTCCTGCTTCCCGAAGGATGCGCTGGCGCTGGTGAAGACCGCCCGCGATGCCGCGAGCCCGGTGAGCCTCGTGGAAACGACGGTGAAGATAAACGACAGGCGCAAGCACGCCATGGCCGAAAAGATCGTCGCCGCCTGCGGGGGCGACGTGCGCGGCAAGACTATCGGCGTGCTGGGCCTGACCTTCAAGCCGAACACCGACGACATGCGCGAGGCGCCGGCGCTCACCATCATCGAAGCCCTGACGGATTCCGGGGCGACGGTGCTCGCCTATGATCCCGTGGGCATGGAGCATGCCCGGAAGCTGACCGACAAGGTCCGGTTCGTGGACGATGCCTATGCCGTCGCGGAGGACGCGCATGCCGTCGTCATCGTGACCGAGTGGAACGAGTTCCGCTCGCTGAACCTCAAGCGGCTCGGCGCCGCGATGGCTTCGCCTCTGCTCCTCGACCTGCGCAACATCTACCGCAACGAGGACGTAACGTCCCACGGGCTGCGCTACTATGGGCTTGGGCGGGGCGCTCGGGGAAACGAGGTTTGATCTTTGACGTCACCGGCTCCGATCGCGATCTTCATCTACAACAGGCCTGAGCACCTCCGGCGCACGTTGACGTTCCTGAAGGCATGCTATGGTTTCGCCGAGTCTCCGGTCTATGTTTTCGGCGACGGCCCGAAGGGGGGCGAGCCGGACGAGGCGATCGAGAAAGCGCGCGGCGTCGCGAGGGAGATGCTGGGGGAGGGGGCGGTCTATGCCTTTGCGGATGCCAACAAGGGCTTGGCGCGCTCCATCATCGACGGCGTCGGCTCCCTGACGGAGAAATACGGCAAGGTGATCGTCGTCGAGGACGATCTGGTGCTCGCCCCAGATTTCCTGACCTTCATGAACGAGGCGCTGCTTCGCTACGAAGGGGAGGACGCCGTCCATCAGATCTCCGGCTATATGTTTGACGCTCCGGAGATCGCACGGGACGATGCGGCGATCATGCTGCCATTTATCACGACCTGGGGCTGGGCGACATGGAAGCGTGCCTGGAATCATTTCGATGCGCTTGCGACAGGTTGGGAGCAGCTTCGGACGGACCCGGCGCTGCGGCGCAAGTTCAACTTGGACGGCGCCTATGACTATGCAGCCATGATGGAGCGTCAGATGGGCGGGCGTGTGAACTCGTGGGGCATACGCTGGTACTGGAGCGTTTTCCGCAGGGGAGGCCTCGTCCTCTATCCGCCGCGCTCGATGGTCGGCAACACAGGGTTTGATGGTGGAGGAACGCATGGCAGGGCCTTGTTCCGCAAGTTCAGCACCGAGTTCAATCCTCAGCCTCTCGGCCGTGTAATTTTTCCTGAACCGACCCCTGACCCGCACGCCTACAAGCTGGTCCGCGAGGCCCTGTTCCGCCAGAATGGCGGCGTGGTCGGCAAGGCGGCGGATCGCTTGAAGAAGTGGCTGCGCCGGTAGCCGATCCCGCGCGAGCACCAGGCGGGCAAGCTCAAGCGATGCCGGAATGCCACGCGATGCTGTATCCCGGATGAGTTGGCCGCAACTCAGCTCTCGCCCGTGATGAGCGGCGTCTTGTGCAGCCAGGCGTCGCTTCCGGCCTGCGCGACGACGAACGTCGCGACGTCGGCGCGGGAAATCTGGCCGCCGTGGAAGCCGCCGAGGTCGGTTATGGCGCGGATCCGTCCGGTGGCAGGCTTGTCGGTCAGCACGGCCGGCCTGACGATCACCCAGTCAAGGCCGCTCTGCCTGATGATCGCTTCCTGCCGGTCCTTGTCCTCGTAGATGGTGCGCAGAACGATCGGTTTGACCAGCCAGTCATAGACGAAGCCGCCGTGGCCCGCGCTGTCGCCGGCACCCAGGCCGGTGATGCAGACGAGACGCCGCACGCCTTGCTTCTTCATGGCGTCCACAAGCATCCCTGTCGCCTCCGACATCATCGTGACCGGGCGAGCAAGGCCGATCTTGCGGGTGCCGAGCGCGCTGAGGACCGCCTCGCAGCCCGCGAGCGCCCTTGCAACGGCGCCTGCGTCGCGCGCGTCGCCCTCTTCCAATGTGGCGCCGGGCAGAAGCGGGGCCGCCTTGTCGCGCGATCTGACAAGCGCGGTGACCGCGTACCCCCGCGCCAGCGCCTCGCGCACGATCGCTTGGCCCGTTCCTCCCGTTGCTCCGATGACAAGGATGTTAAACGTTCCACTCCTTCATGTCCCGGCCGCAACGACTTCACGAAGTCGGCGCTGTTGATGAACATATAGAGCGTCGAGACAGCGGCTCCCATGCCGGCCAGCCCGGCCCTGGCGGTGGCCGAAAGCTTTGCTGCAGCGGCCTTGGACACGCTGAAGGCGCCGGCCTCCGGCAGCGCGGAGAGCTGATCCCGCAGCCGGCATTGACGATGCTGCCCGTGCCGCGCTTACGCATAGTGGAGACGATGGCGCGCATCACGGTCATAGGCGTGTCGGCATTGACCTTTGGGGGCCTACAGCACCGGCTTTTCCGAAAACCGCTGCGCACTTTTCGGGCCGATTGCTCTAGCCAGCCTTGTCGAGGGCCTCGACTACGGTCGCCCGCTGGCACGGGAAAGGCTTGTATTTGGCCGGCGGCATTCGGACGATTGGAGTGTCGCTCAAATCTGACCGCCGCCGCGCATGCCGGTCTGTGCGGATCCTCCGCGACCTGCGCCCGCCATGTTGATGCCGTCCACCACGAGGTCAATCGAAATGCCCTCGTTGCGGTAGTAGGTCGTCTTCACCGGCGTATTCGGCTCACGGAGCCAGCCGCCGCTGTGATGGAGCGCAACGATATTCCACTGCGCATCGAAAACCGGCGATCCGGACGAGCCGGGCAACGTATCCGTTAAATACTGGACACGTCCCTCGCCGACATATGTGACAACATTGGCGAAAAGAGAAACTTGCTTCGGGCCGCCGCCCGGATGCTGTATGATGTTGACGGGCTCGCCAACCTTGATCGCAGTCTTTCTCAGCGGCAACATTCCCCATCTCGTCGGCAGATCACCTTTGATCCGCACCGCCGACCAGTCATCCCCTACCGATGTGATGAACGTCGCAGGATCCACCGTCGCCTCTTCGTAGGCGGCATCCGCGCCGCCTGGAAGTTGCTGGTAGTTGAACTGGACGACGGCTCTTGCCGCCTCGTCCCCGGTTGCCAAGACATGGTTGTTGGTGACGAGCAGATTGCCGTCCGTCACAAAGCCGCTTCCCGCACCGCCGTCGCCGCGCTTGACGCGGACAACCGACCGAGCGCGTTCAAGGCCCGTTTGCAGATAGGAGATAGGGACGAGCGTGCTGCGGGCGCCCATGATTTTTTCGCGGGTCTCCGCCGCGGATCCATCCTGCCACGCGGCGGGATCGGGACCTCTGACGACCGGCGGCGGCGTGCGGTTGCGCGCCTGCTCAAGTTGCTCATCGCCAGGGTTTTCCTCGCTTGCCGCCGCGACGATCCTGTCAACTGTTTCGGCGCTGCGATTGGCCGCCTGGAGCACGCTGAACCAGCTGTTGATCGCCTTGCCCTCCAGCGTCAGGTAGGCCGGCTTCAATCCGACCTTGGTCGCGATGCGGCGCGCGTCGTTGTCGCTGGGATAAAGGTTTGCCAGGATCTCGTTGAGGTTGGCCAGAGCGGCGTTGTTCCACATCATCGCGGCGAATCCAGCATGACGGCCTGCAACAGGGTTTTGCACCTTTCCGAATACATGGCCGCATCAACCGAGCGAACGGCTGCCGCGCCGAGACCGGCGCCGGGAGCAGACCACCGTCGATGGGGGATGCCGGCCCCCTTGGCGCATGCCGCCGTCAACCTCGACTGACGTGTCTTGGACGGGGGCATCTCCACCGGGCCCGCAGAAGCAGCATCCCACAATGGATCAGCGACGGCTGGCGTGGTCAAGTAGGCCTCCACCCAGGCTTTGTCCTTTCGAATGCGCTCGAAGCAAGTGCCCATTGCTTCCTCAACGATCCATTCGAGGTTGCGTGACGGGTCTGCACCGCCGCAGAGTCCGGCAAGAGGCGCCGTCTTGCTCGTCAAGTCTGCTCATCAAGCCTCCGGGATCATGACGGTGCTGTCGGCTGGAGCGGCACTTGAGCAAGCTCGTTGCGCTGCTACTTTGAAGGCAAGTTCTTTGGGCTGTTTTTCACGGCTTGCATCCCTGGCGGCCGCCGTTTTCTGTTCTTCCCACTTGCAACTGCGGAAGACGTGCTGATTCGTTTATGAGTGCCTTCCAAGAACTCGCCGAGCAACTTGCAGATCGTTATCCGCCGCAGGCGGAGGTTAGGCGCATCCTCACCTACGCCGGTGTGCCGTTCCTGCAAATCGATCTTAGCGGAAGCCCGGCCACCATGTGGTTTTCTGTGTTGGATTACGCGCTTCAGCGCGAACACATCAGGAAAATCGCCGACGTCGTGCTGCAGGAGAATCCAGACCTCAAGGATTTGGTCCAGCGCTTTTTGCAGGAGCAAAAGCAGAACAAGCCGCCCGACGTCCAGCCCCCTGACGTCCAGCCCCCTGGCGACGGCGGACTCCGGCGGTGGATTCCCGCGGTGGTCGGGCTGGCGATCGCAACGCTTGTTGTTGTCGGCTACAGCCACTTCCTTTTCCCTTGGCCGTTTCACTCCGGCCAACGGAACCAGGATCAACTGCGGCAGCAGGAGCAGCGCCTGCAACAGCTCGAAGCCAAGATGGAAGCGCTGAAGCAGCAGCTTGCCCAGGGTCCGGCGGATCCAAGCTCGCTGCCGGGCGCCTCCCTGGCAGCGGACAAGGACGCGGTTGCCAAAGTGCTTCCCCGCATTTCAGACGATGCCATCGCCTTGATCACCTCCTTCGAGATGGGCAATCGCGTCGGGCAGAACTTGAATCCCGTCTGGTTTGGCGGAGAAGGCGGGATATCGATCGGCATCGGCTATGATCTCGGTTTTGCGGCCAGCCAAAAGTTCGTGGACGATTGGGGAGCCTATCTGCCGAAAGAAGCGGTTGCGGCACTCCAAGCCGTTGTCGGCAAGAGGGGCAACGACGCGCGCGAAGCGCTGCACTCCGTTGCAGGCATCGTCATTCCCTGGAAAACCTCGGTTCAGGTTCTGCTGCGATCGGTCATAGGCCCGTTCGCCCTGGAGGTTCAAAGGCAATTGCCCAATTCGGACGGGCTTCACCCCGACTCATTCGGGGCGCTGGTGTCGTTGGCCTTCAACCGCGGAACAAGCTTCGGCAAGCAGGGCGACCGCTACCGGGAGATGCGGTCCATTCGGGACTTGATCAGCCTTGGGAACTACGCCGCGGTTCCCGATCAGTTGCGATCGATGGGCCGGCTCTGGCCGACCATGCCTGGCTTGATCCGCCGCCGGGAGGCAGAAGCTGAACTGTTCGAAAAAGGCTTGCTGCTCGCCTCGATCGCCGCCTCGCGGTGACGGCCAGGCGATGCACGACGCCCCCAAAGAGATTCGAACTCCTGGCACTCAGAGTTGGAATCTCGTTTAGGCCACTGATTCAGCTAGATATTATTGCAAAACAAGCGCAGTTCGAGGCATGGAAGATCAAGGGCTTATCAGCAAATTTGCAAACCGTTTGCAGGCACGGCCGGGTCTCAAAGATGAGGCGAAAGGAGATCGTAGTCACGAGCGCGAGCTGATGGAAAAAGCGAGTTGGCGCCGACTGCAACCGTCTTCTCAGCCGGCCTCGCCGGCCTCGGGTCGCACCAGCTTGATGTCGGCGCCGGCTGCCCAGGCGGTGATGTCGTCGCGGCGCAGTGCAGCTGCCATCAGGTCGGGAAAGATGTCCGGCGTGCAGGTGAAGACGGGAATGCCAAGCTGCGCGACCAAGCCGGCCATCCTGGCATCGTAGGCCGGGCGGCCTCCGTCCGTCAGCGCCAGAAGAACGACGACGTTGACGCCCGCACGCACCAGCGCCGCCAGACGCTGCAGCATCTCCACCCCATTGCCGCCCTCGTAGAGGTCGGTGACGAGGACGAGATGCGACTTCGTCGGACGCTCGATGTGCTCGGCGCAATAAGCGACCGCGCGGTTGATGTCGGTGCCGCCGCCGAGCTGCACGCCAAACAGGACCTCGACCGGATCGGCCAGATCGTCCGTCAGGTCAACGATCGCCGTGTCGAAGCAGACGAGTCTGGTCTTGACCACCGGCAGCGAGGCCATGACCGCTGCGAAGATCGAAGCATAGACGACGGAACTGGCCATCGACCCCGACTGATCGACGCATAAGACCACTTCGTCCAAGTCCACCAGCCGCCGCTGCCTGCGCAGGAAGCCGACAAGTTTGTCCGGCACGATTGTCTTGTGTTCCGGCTGATAGTGGCGAAGGTTAGCCTGGATGGTGCGCCGCCAGTCGATGTCGCGCGGACGGGGACGATTGGTGCGCCGCCCCTTGTCCAGGGCACCCCGGATCGCTTCCGCGGTCTTCTGCTCAAGCCGCTCGATCAGCTTGGCGACGATGTCGGCGATAACGGCCCGCGCGAGGTCCTTGGTCTTGGACGGCATCACGTTGCGCAGCGAGATGAGGTCGGCGACGAGGTTCACGTCGGCCCCGACCGTCTGGAGGAATTCCGGCTCGACCAGCATCTGCTTGAGATCGAGCCGTTCGAAAGCATCCTTCTGGATGACCTGTACGACAGGCTGCGGGAAGAAGGAACGGATGTCGCCCAGCCACTGCGCGACCTTGGGCGCGGAGCGGCCAAGGCCGCCGCGGCGCTTGCGCGTGTCGCCGCTGGTTTGCTCGCCGTCGCCGTAAAGGGCGCTCAGCGCCGTCGAAAGCCGCCGGTCCTCGGCGGACAAGGCGAAGGACTGCGGATCGTCGGCGCCGACGGCCAGCCGCCAGCGCCGCTCGCGTTCTGCATCCGGGGAAAAGCGCTCCTCGTCGCCGGCAGTTTCCGGAGTTTCATCCATCGGCCGCGTTTCCTGTCAGCAGGGGGCGCAGGGCGGCAAAATGCCGGCGCCAGCCTTCGCCGCCATCAGGCGCGGGCACGAGATTGGCCGGCAGCCGCGCCGCCCGGCCGAGCACGGCTTCGATCAGCCTGCGGCGCTCGGCACTGTCGAGACTAGCAAACACCCGCCGCAGCAGCGGCAGATGCGCGACGAAGCTCTCGCTGTCGAGGCTCCGCAACCATCCATCGACCGCACCGCGCAGGGCTTCGTCGTGGATGAGGCGCTGACCGGCGCCGCTGAAAAACCCCTCAAAGAAAGCTGCGGCGTCAAGGATGGGCATGCCCGGCGAAAGCCGGCGCTCCAGCAGCGCGGCGGTGTCCGCGGCCGTCAGCACCTCGGCCTCGTAAAGCAGATGCGCGGCGCAGCCGGCGACCAGCGCCGAGGAGCGCGCATTGTCGAGCGTGTCGCTTAAGCCCTTGTGCCAGGCTTCGAGGATGGTGCCGCCGGCCTCATTCAGTTCCAGCGCGCCGTCGGCAGCGCGCAGCGCCCCGGCAAAGGCAGCGGAGGCTTGCGCATCAAGGTCGCGCGCCGCATGCGGCATGGCGATGGCCGCCTCGACCGCCAGGCGCTCCAGGAGGCTCGAAAGGCGGCCCGCGTCGGAGCGCCGCGCTTCACCGTAGCGGGAAACGTCGGCCAGCGGCGGCATGGCGGCGAGCATCTCCGCGCAGTTGCTGGAAAGGGCGGCGCGCTGCTCAAGCGCGGCAAGCCCGGCGGTCGAGGCTTCATCGAGATCGGCGGTGATCGCGCCCTGCACCAGCTTAGCCAGTTCATCCAGGCTCCTCGCGGTGCCAAGGGTGGCGACCAGCTTGCCGTTTGCCGCCTTGGCGATCATCGGCCCATGGATGAGGTTCTCGACTAGCCGAACGGCGAATTCCGGTTCCCAGCGCAGAGTCCAGCGCTCGCGAAACGTGCCGCGGCTGCGTCCGGCATCGAGGAGCCGGCCCCAGGGCACGCCAAGTATGAGCAGCCGGTGCAGAAGCGTCGAGCGCAGGAGCCCGCCTTCCGATCGAAGGTCAACCGCGAGTTCCCGTTCCAGCGCCTCCGGCTTCAGCTTGGCTTGCTTCTGGCAGCGCTGAAGGTCCTCGATCAGGGGGGCGAGGGGCACATCGGCAGGGATCTCGCCGACTTCGATGCCGAGCAGCAGTTCCGCCTCCACCGTCCGCCACAGGATCGGATCGCCGCCGAACAGGACGGAAACGGCGGCGTCGCGCAGTTCCTCAAAGCCGGCATGAGGGCGTCCGCGGATTGCGGCGAGCGCGCGGCTCAGGCGCTCGGCTTCGATCAGCGAGGCCGTCGAGATCAGATGGCCTTTGCCGCGCAGCACGCCCGCAATCCTGGCGAGCCAGACGCTCCCGCCGTCGGTCCGCCCGCGCATCTGCCAGAGGTGCTTGCTCCAGCCCGGAGCGACGACACCCGCACCGTAACCAAAGCCGAAGGCGAGCCGCGGGGCGGTCCACGGCGCCCAGGTGACGGCGCTCTTCTTGCGCGACATGCCCTTCAGCAGCGCCTGATCGGCTTTCCGTGTGACGGGAGTCGTCAGCGCCGGCACATGCCAAGCGCCGCAAACCACCGCGATCGGGCCTTCGAAGTCCTTATCCGCCGCGGCGATCGCCTGCCGCATATGCGCTTCTCGCTTCGCCTCGAATTCAGGAAGGCGGGTCTCCCCCTCGCGCAGCGCGGCCATGGCATCCGCCACCGCAGCAAAGATCGGGCCAGGCGCCGGATTCTGCTCGATCACGTCGGACCACCAGCTTTCGCCGTCCTCGTAGCCGGCGGCCTGCGCCAGGGTGCCGATGGGATCGCGCATATGCGCCGGCTCTTCCACGACACCGGCCGCCAGGTGCTGCGCATCCGCCTCACCCTCCGGGGAGAGCGCTCCTTCGAGCCCACCATCTGGGTTCTCCTGCGTGACCCTAGACGCCAGCCGCTCGGAACTCGGCAGATCGATGAAGCGCAGCGCTGCACGGTTGCGCACCGCCCAGAGCACGGCCTGGTATTCCGGCGAGAACTCCGCGAAAGGCCAGAAGCTCGTTTCCGCAGGGTCCTCTTCGGGATAGCAGAGCAACGCCACCGGCGGCCGCATGGCCGGATCTGCCAAGGTCGGCAGCAGAGGCGTGGCGTCAGCCGGGCCTTCGATCAGCACCACCGCGGGCTTGAGTTCCTCCAGCGCCTTCACGAGGCTGTCGGCGGAGCCCGGTCCGTGATGGCGGATGCCGAAATAGGATACCTTGCCGATCATCATTCAGAGCGCGTCGTTGAGCGCCTTGTAATAGGCGGAATAATCCGGCCGTTTCTTCAGCACGGTTTCCAGGTATTCTTCCAGCACCGCCTTGTCCTGCACGGGATCCTTGACGATGGCGCCGACCATGCTGGGCGCGAGGCCGTCGGCGGAAAGCTTTCCGTTGTCAAACCAAGCCGCCTGGCTGAGGCCCCCCACCATCGTCGCAATCGCTTCGGCCGTGGAAAGCGAGCCGGAGGGCGTTTTCAGCGTCACCTTGCCGTCGGCGGTGCTGCCCGACCGCAACTCGCGGAAGACGGTCAGCACGCGGGCAATCTCCTCGGCCACGTTCTTCGGCACCGGCAGGTCAAGCCCCACCGCCATCTCGCCCACCCGCTTCGAGACGATCCGAACTTCCTCGTCCATGCTGTCGGGCAAGGGCAGCACCACGACGTTGAAGCGGCGCTTCAGCGCGGAGGACAGTTCGTTGACGCCCTTGTCGCGGTTGTTGGCGGTGGCGATCACGTTGAAGCCGCGCGCAGCATAAACGGCCGAGTTGAGTTCGGGGATCGGCATCATCTTTTCCGACAGCACCGTGATCAGCGTGTCCTGCACGTCGGAGCCCATCCGGGTCAGTTCCTCCAGGCGGCAGAGCTTGCCCTCCTGCATGGCGCGGAACAGCGGCGTGGGTACGAGCGCAGCACTGCTTGGGCCCTTGGCGAGCAGTTCGGCATAGTTCCAGCCGTAGCGGATCTGGTTCTCGTCGGTGCCTGCGGTGCACTGCACCAGCATGGTGGAGTCGCCGGCGATGCCCGCTGCAAGGTGTTCGGATACCCAGGACTTCGCCGTGCCGGGCACGCCGAGCAGAAGCAGCGCGCGGTCTGTGGCGAGCGTGGCGACGGCCGTTTCCATCAGGCGACGGCTGCCGACATATTTCGGGGTGATCGCCGTTCCGTCGCCGGCCTTCCCCCCAAGCAGGTAGGTGAGCACCGCTCTGGGCGAGAGCTTCCAGCCCTGCGGCTTCTGCGCATCGTCGTTCATGGCCAGCGCCTGAAGTTCGGGAGCGTGGACCTGTTCGGCGGGCAAGCGAAGCAGCGCGTTCATCTCATCTCCAGTTCGGCTCGTTCTTGTCGCGAAGCGCGGCGTTGAGGCGCAACAGCGCCAGCGAAGGATCGACAGTGCCGAGCCCAAGGCTCGTCAGGTCGGCAAGGATGGCATCGGCGGCACTTGCTGTCGCCAGGAAGCCGAGATCGTCAAAGTCCAGGTTGTGACCGCCTTTGGCGACCTGCCCTGCAACGGCCGCTCGAAGTTCCTTGTAAAGGCGCGAGCCCATGAGTTCGTCCCTGCCGAAAGTGCCAGCTCCCGTTTCGGGAATGGAGCGGAGAAAATGCCGCTGGGCGGTGCCGCCGGAGAGGGCCGCTTTGAGGAAACGGCGCCGCTCGCCTTCGCCGAGACGGGGCAGAAGGTAGAGCAGCGCGGCGAGGTCTCCCGCATCGAACAGCCGCAACCCCAACGACGCAACTGCCGCATCGCTGCCCGAAGCTGCCGCCATCGCGGCGAAGGCGCGGTCGGCATCCCGTTGGCTGCCCAACTGCCAGTTGGCGATAAGCTGTTCTTCGCCGGTTTCGAGCGCGCTGGCGAGCTCGACAAGCTGGCAGGCGTCGAACAATTCGGCGCGGCGCTGCACCTGAGCGTGCGATTTCAAGCCGCGAGGCGTGTAAACCGTGCGCCGGCGCAGGAGACCGGCTCTGCCTTTTTCCAGGAACTCGGCGAGTTCGATCGCTTCGGCATGCTTCTCGCTGCCTCCCGTGGTCTGGCAGATACGGGCCAGCAGGCGAGCGGCAAGCTGTTTCACCTTTCCCGAACGGTCGGCCGCAAGGCTTTGCAGATAAGGCACGTCATCGGCGCTCAGGTTGACGCGAAGCAACTCGATCAAAGGGAGCCTCGTTTCGGCCGGCTCGCCTGCGGCCTTGCCTTCCAGCAGAGCGCGGGCCCGCGTCGGATCGATGCGGCGGATGTCGGCAAGCGCCAGGCGGCGGGCGGTCGGAGTGAAGTCATGCCAGGTCTCGATGGTCAGCTCGCCGAGCGCGGGGCCGGCCGCGTCGCCGCTTCCTCCCGCCTGCCAGCCGATCCAAGGGGCATAGACGGGCGGTGCATCGTCGCTCGAAGCGGACGGCATCCAGTCGAGCGGATGGGAAACGAAGCCGCGCGCCGCTACAAGCCTGATCACTCGCATACGGCTTGCACCATCCGACGCAGCCTGACGCAGCGCCGCCCGAAAGAGCGATGCAAGCGCCTCGGGCAAGGTGGGAAGGCCGAGCCTAGGCAGCGGAAGTCGCCGCTTCAGCGTCTTCGGCGCGGCCGGCCGGAAGGCGACGTCGAGCGCCTGGCCGGCTATGGCGAGCAGCAGCCGTTCGCGGCCCGCAGCCGGCTCAGAAGCAAGTGCCGCCTCCCATTCGGCCGGCGCTAGGCCGGCTGCCGCGCCGCCGGCAATCCAGCGGTCGCGCATTTTCGCCAGTCCGACCCGTTCGATCTCGTTCATGCGAAGCCGACCCGCCCGAAGTCACTTTTTGCCGCAAGGAGGTCCAGCCGCGCGCCGTTCCACAGCCCGACGGTTTTCGCGAGCGCCATGCCATACACCGCTTCCGGAGGACTGCCGGCGATCGGCAGGGCCGTCGCGTTCGCGCCGCTTTCCGCCTGCCACCAGGTCGTCCCGCTGTCGTCCTGTTGCAGCGAGCCGGCCGGCAGGAGCATGGGCGACTCGCCAACCCAAGGCGCTGCGTCCTGGCCCGCAACATGGGCGGCGAGGGGGTCGATGGCGGCCCCGGCTTCGGCCGCCGGCCAATCCAGATCGGGCGAAAGGTTCTCGCGGCGCTCGGCCACCACGGCGCGCAGCGGCCGGCGGGCGGGGTAGAAGGCGAGACTGGCCTCGAACCGCTCGCCCGATGCGAAGGCTTGGGCGCGCCGCCCGGCGGAAGCGGGGTAGAAATCCTGGAGAAGCGCGAAGCACGGTTCGGGCTTGCCGAGTGCAAGAAGCCAGGTCGCGTGGCTGACGAGTCCGTCCCGGCGCGTCCGGATGCGCTCGCCGAGAACTTCCCAGACCGCCGAAATCCGCGGCGCGCTTGAGTCGGCAAGGACCTGCTCGCGCGCTTCGGTCGTTGCCACCAGCCGATGGAGTTCGGGGTCGTCGGGCGCCGCGCGCCAGGCTCGGCCGAGCAGCACCAGCTTGCCCAGCTCGCGCATCGCCGCTTCGGGGCGTTCCTCGCTGCGCAGGGTCATGAGGGTGCCGGGAAACTCGTCGAGGCGGCTGGCGAGCGCGGCCGCCTTGGCATCGACCAGGCGTGCCGCGATGCGCCGGCAGCGCTCGCTGCTCGCGTCCACAAAGGCCGAAAGTCCGAGGCGCAGCTGGTCCGAGATCCACCCATCGAGCTCCTCGATGCCAGCGGCAACCGTCGCTTTTGTCGCCTCGGCCCGCTTCTGCTGCGCAGCTTCGCGGCGCTCCGCCGCCTGCGCGTTTTCGGCCGCTTCAAATGGGGCCGCAGCGGCCTCGCCGATGCTCTTCGCTGCCGGCACGAGGGCCGCGGACGCCGCGCCGCTCTTCCCGCGCCGGCCCACCCAGTCGGTCACCCATTCCGGCATCGGCGCGGCGGAAGTGAACTCCGCGGGCGCGGAAACGCTCAGCCACATCAGCGCGAGCCCGTGCTTGCAGGGAAATTTTCGCGACGGACAGGTGCATCTGCACCCGCCATCGGTGGCATCCACCACGACGCGGTAGGGGTTCGAGCCCGAACCCTGGCACTCGCCCCACAGGAGCGCGTCACTCGTTTGGAGGCGAACCCAGTTGCTCCGCCTGGTCAGCTTGGACGCGGACTGGAGGGATGCCTGATCCGGCGCCAGGGCTTCGATCGTCTTCAGGTCGAGCGTCAAACTCTGCCGTTCCTCGCGGATCGTGGGCGTTGGGATCGCGACCGTATTCTCGATGCGTCCCCGAAGCGCTTGGCGGCAGCATAGCTAGGCGTGGTTTGAAGAGGCAAGCAGGCGGGGCAGACGGCGGCCTCGGCCGAACTCGTTTCCGCCAGCCGGCTTCCCTCAAAGCGGCTTGTAGGCGACCGCTTCGATCTCGACCTTGATGTCGATCATCAGGCGCGATTCCGCAGTGCTGCGGGCTGGCGGATCGTGTGGGAAGTGCTTGGCGTAGGCGGCGTTGAAGCCTGCAAAGTCGTCGCGGTCCTTAAGCCAGACCGTGGTCTTGACCACGTCGGCCAAGGTGCAGCCGGCGAGCCTCAGCACCGCGCCGATGTTCTTCAACACCTGCTCCGTCTGTTCGGCGATGCCGCCCGCTACGACTTGGCCGTCGGATCCGACCGGCACCTGGCCGGACACGAACACGAAATCGCCTGCGCGGACCGCTGGCGACAGCGGCACATGCGAGCTTCCGAAATGCTGTCTGGTCAAAGGCGTTCTCCTCCGTGCGCTCGGCCGCGGTGCAGCCGTTTCCCGACCTCTTCGACCTGGCAGCCACTGAAAGCCGGAACCGCTTCCCTTGCAAGCTGCTTTGGGCCAAAGGGAGAATGCATGAAGGGCGCGGCAAGGGAACCCACCCCCGCCTTATACCGGCAACCGAGCGCCATGCCGCGCTTTCAGGGCAGACCGTGAACAGGGGGCGGCGTGCGGATCGAGGAACTGGATACCCCGGCGGTCGTCATCGACCGGGCGATCGTCGAGGCCAATCTCGACCGCGCCCAGCGCCACGCCGACGCGCATGGCGTTGACCTGCGCCCTCACATCAAGACGCACAAGCTGCCGCTGTTCGCCAAGCGGCAAGTCGATCTCGGCGCAGTCGGGATCACCTGCCAGAAGCTCGGCGAGGCCGAGGTGATGGCCGATGCCGGTCTCGACGACATCCTCGTCCCCTACAACATCCTCGGCCGGGAAAAGCTGGCGCGGCTCCTCGCGCTGCATCGGCGCATCCGGATCACGGTCTCGGCCGACAGTGTCAAGACAGTCGAGGGCTACGGTGAAACATTCGCCGACGCAGCGCATCCGCTTGGCGTTATGGTGGAATGCGACACCGGCGCGGGGCGTTGCGGCGTGCAAACGCCGGCCGAGGCGCTGGCGCTGGCGCAGACGATCGAAGCGGCGCCCGGCCTGCGCTTCGCGGGCTTGCTGACCTATCCCCCGCGCGGCGGCACCGCCGCGACCGAGGCGTGGTTCCGCGAGGCGCTGGCCCTGTTCGCGCAGGCGGGGGTGCCGGTCCCCGCCGTGTCCAACGGCGGCTCGCCGGACTTCTTCCGGATGCAGGAGGTGCGGAGCGCGACCGAGCATCGGCCGGGCACCTACATCTACTGCGACCGGATGCAGGTTGCCTTCGGGCACGCGACGCTGGCGGACTGCGCCCTTTCCGTACTTGCCACCGTGGTCAGCCGGCCGACGCCGGATCGTGCCGTGCTCGACGCCGGCTCCAAGGCGCTGGCCGCCGACACCTGTCCCGCGCCGGGCTTCGGCCATGTTGTCGAGTACCCCAACGCCGTCGTGGCGAGCCTCAGCGAGGAGCACGCGGTCGTGGACCTGTCGCGATGCGCCGAAAGGCCTGCGATCGGCGAAAAGGTCCGCGTGATCCCGAACCATGCCTGCGTCGTGTCGAACCTGTTCGACGCCGTCCACATCGTGGAAAGTGGCGAAGTGGTGGAGCGGCTGCCCGTCGCCGCGCGGGGCCGGATGGGCTGACGGGGCGGGTGCTTGGTGGAGCTTGACTTCGGCGAGGGGTTTTTCCTGCGGCGCGCCCGGACCGAGGACCACGCGGCGTTCGAGACCGTGTGCCTGCGCACGGGCGACGCCGGCGCGGACGCGAGCGAGCGCGAGGACGAGCCGCGCCTGCTCGGCCTGCTCTACGCCGTGCCCTACCAAGTGCTGGAGCCAAATTTTTCCTTTGCGGTGGAAGGGCCGGGCGGCGTCTGCGGCTACCTGCTCGGCACGCCGGACAGCGCGGGTTTTTACGAGCGCTACGAAAAAGAATGGCTCCCCCCCTTGCGCGAAAAATTCGCGGACCCCGGCCCGGACGATGGCGCGTGGCGCGGCAGCGACTGGGCGCGGCGCGCCGTCCACCGGCCGGAAATTGCCCTCCCGCCGCCGCTCCACCTCTTTCCCGCGCACGGCCACATCGACCTGCTCGCGCATGCGCGTGGGCGGGGCGTCGGAAGGCGGGCGATGCGCTTCCTGATGGCGCGGCTGGCGGCGGCCGGGGCGGGCGGCATGCACCTGCAGGTGCATGCCCGCAACGGGCGGGCGCAGGCCTTTTATGCCGGGCTCGGCTTCGCGGCGCTGGAGGATGGGAGTTTGCCGGACGCGGTGACCTTCATGGCGCGCGGGCTTGAGCGGGTGGGTAAGGATGCACTTGTAGCGTCGTAATCCAAATTCCTGCACTCGACCTGTTGCAGAAATACAAGCGGCCGTAGAGTGTGCCCAGCTATGACGAAGCGGTCGATTGTGCGGGATATTCAGGCTCTCATCTGGCTTTTCGAGCCGCATTGCCAGGACAAAGAAACTCTCGAATGGCTTCAGCGGATGATCGAAGATCGCGGCTCGTGGCCCAAAGCCCGCAACCTGTTCCATGCCGTTCGGGAAAAGAATTTGAAGTGCGAAAACCGCGCCGACCGACGCGCACAAGCGCAATATGCTTTTGAGGAGAACTGTGCAAAGACGCTCTACAATCTGACTCAGCTACCGGCACCCTATGACGCGGACGCGCCTTATTGGATCATTCCATGTGCACTGAAACTTGCTGAAGAGCTTGGTTTAAGCCAGATGGATGTTATCGGCATCGTCGGCGCACAAAGATCATCTTGAAAGCTGACTGGCCGCTGCCGATCCGCTGCGAGACTTCAAGGCGACACTACCGGCGCTTAAGATCATGCCGCCCGTCTCAATCCGGCAGGATGCGGAAATCCTTGCCTTCGGGCAGCAGTTGGCCGCCGTCCACCACGATCGTGGTGCCGGTGACGTAGCTTGCTTCGTCGGAGGCGAGGAACAGGAAGGCGTTGGCGACGTCGCGCACGCTGCCCAGCCGCCCCAGCGGGATCGAGTCCTCCATCGTCCGGATGAAGGCTGGCGAGCGGTGGATTTGGATTGCCTCGGTCAGGATGTTGCCGGGCTCGACGCCATTCACCGTGATGCCATAGCCCGCGAACTCCAGCGCCCCGGCCCGGATCAGCCCGTTGATGCCGGCTTTGGTCGCGGAATAGTGGCCGTGGCCGGGGCTGGTCACACGCGGCCCGGTGATCGAGGAGGTGAACAGGATGCGCCCGTAACCCTGGCGCTTCATCGGCGTGAGCGCCGCGCGCAGGGCCAGGAAGCTGCCGCGCAGATTGACTGCCATCACCCGGTCCCAGTCTTCAGGGCTGGTGTTCTCCAGAAGCTGCCAGGGATAGATGCCGGCGTTCTGCACCACGATGTCGAGCCGTCCATGGCGTTCCAACGCCAAAGCCACGGCGGCCTCCGCGTCGGCCATGACGGAGATGTCGGTTCGCAGGAAAGCGGCGCCGAGCGCCTCGGCCGTCGCCTGGCCGGCTTCCGCTTCCGTATCGGCGAGCACGAGGCGGGCGCCTTCTTCCGAAAAGCGCTCGGCGATGCCGCGGCCGATGCCGCGCGCGGCGCCGACCACCAACGCCACGCGATCCTTGAGGCGCCCGCTCATTCTATCCCTCTCATGCCAGTTTCTGCCGCAGCGAGAGCTTGAACGTGTCGAGCAGCACGGCGGCGAGCACGAGCAGGCCGTGGATGACCTGGGTGTAGTTGGCGGGCAGGCCCATGAGGTTGATCGCCGTGTTGATGGACGAAAGCAGCAGGACGCCGGCATAAACGCCGGGCAGGGCGCCGACGCCGCCTTTGAGGCTGACGCCGCCGATCACCACGGCGGCAAAGGCGTTGAACAGCATGCCGGTGCCCAGGTTTGCGGTGGCGCCCGAAGTGCGGATGGCGAGCAGCCAGCCCGAAAGCGCGGCGACCGCGCCGGCCAGCACGAAGGCGGTGACCAGGATGCGCTCGACCTTGATGCCGGCACGGAAGGCGGCGGCCTCGTGGCCGCCGATCAGCACGAGGTGGCGGCCGAAGCGCGTCTTCGCCATCAGGAGGGAGAAGCCGACGAAGCAGAAAATCGCGATCCAGGCGAGCAGGGGGATGGCCAGGATGCGCTGGATGCCCAGCCAGCGGATGGAGGGGGCGAGATCCTGCGCCGAGCGCCCGCCGGAGACCGCAACCACAAGGCCGCGCACCCAGATGAAGGAAGCGAGCGTCACGATGAAGGCGTTCATCTTCACCTTGACGACCAGGAGGCCGTTGAGAAGGCCGATCAGCGCGCCCACCGCCAGCGCGACAAGAAGCGAAACCGGCACCATCAGCCATGCCGGCTGGAGCTTTATGCCGAGCCCGATGCCGGCAGAGCAGAACAGGATGCCGATCGTCATGGCGGAAAGTGCTGCCACCGACTCGACGGACAGGTCCATGTGCCCGGCGATGATCACGAGCGCCAAGCCGATCGCCATCACGCCGACGAAGCTCGACTGCTCCACGATGTTGGCGAAGATGCCGATCTGAAAATAGTTCGGCACGAACAGGGAAAAGACGAGGAGCACCGCGGCGAGGATCATCCAGACGAGGTTGTCGAGCACCCATTCCAAAGCGCGGCGTGTGCTGGGCGCCATCGGCATCGATCGCTCCATGATCCCTGCTGTTCTTCGGGTTGCCGGTCGAGCCCGCCCGCACGGCAGCGCCTCAAGTTGAAGGGCACTGCCGCGGGAAGCGTTGCGCGACGCGGCGGTTTGCTACTCGACGGATTTGATCGTTCCCGTCGGCGGCTTTCCGTTGCCCCAGAACTTCGGATCGTCAACATTCTCCTTGGTAATGGCAGCGCCGGGAACCTTGATGTTGGGGCCCCAGGCCTCCTTCGTCACCACGCCCTTCAGCCCGATCACGTCGTATTCGCCGGGTTTGATCTCCTGCTTGCCCACGATCTTGTCCATGAACATCGCGACAGCGGCGGCCTGCGCATAGAGCGGCTGCTCCACTTCGGCCTGCATCCAGCCCCTGCGGATCAGGTCGAGCCCGACCGGCGCGCCGTTGGAGGACAGCATAAGCACGTCGCCCGGCTTCTTGCCGGCCGCTTCCAGCGAGGCGGCGGCAGCGACGGACAGGTGGGCGGCATGGTTGAAGATCAGGCCGATGTCGGGATTGGCGAGAAGCTGGTCGGACACGATGGTGCCGGCATTGCTCGCCTCCCACTGCATGGCGGGCAGCGAGATGATGGAAACCTCCGGAAAGGCCTTCATCTTCTCCTCGAACCCCTTCTGGATGTCGAGCGTGTAGGGGTCGCCGGGATCGCCCAGCACCTGGAGCACCTTGCCCTTGACCGAGCCGCTCTTGGTCTTCAGCAGGTTCTGCACCACGTCCGCCGCGACGTAGCCGATCTCAATCGTGCCGGCGACCGAGGTGAAGTCGGACGGTGTGGAGGTGATCTGCCGGTCGAACTCCACCACGGGAATACCCGCGGCCCGCGCAGCCTCGACCGACGGTTTCAGCGCGTTGAAATCGACGGCCGCCAGAATGATCGCGGCGGGCTTCAGGGCGATCACGTCGTTCATCTGGCTCTGCTGCACGTCCGTCTTGTTGTCGGCGTTCAGCGTCTGCACCTCGTAGCCGACCTGTTTCAGGAACAATTCCAGTGCGCTCACCGATCCCGTCTGGAACTCGTCGAGCAAGGTCGGCACGAGGTAAACGACCTTGCCCTTGGATTGGGCAAAGGCCGGCGTCAGCATGACCCAGGCCAGGGCCAGCACGCCGAGCAGGGAAAAGAATCGCTTCATGGGATTTGCGCCTCCTGTTGCGCCGGAGCTTGGATGTGCCCTGCGCCTCCAGCCGGTCCGGCGCCGGCAAGGCTTTCCCCGGTGATCATGGCGACCACCTGATCGGGACTGGTTTGACTGCGCGCCACATCGCCCGCGACGATCCCCTGGCGGATCACGACGATGCGGTCGGCGACCTGAAAGGCCTGCTGCATGATGTGCGTGATGACGATCACGCCGATTCCGGCCGCGGCGACCTTGCGGATCATCTCCAGCCCGCGCCGCGTCTGCTCGACGCCCAACGCCGCAAAGGGTTCGTCCAGCAGCACCATCTTGCCGCCCCAATGAACGAAGCGGTTCAATTCGATCGCTTGGCGCTGGCCGCCTGACAGGTGCTCGACCTTTGTGCGTAGCGATGGGATGCGGGTGCCGGCATTGGCCAACGCCCGTGCCGTTTCGGCTTCCATCCGCTGCTCGTCGAGGAAGGGCAGGCCGAGCACCCGGCGGGTCAGCTCGCGGCCCATGAAGAAGTTGGCGACCACGTCCACGTTGGTGCAAAGCGAAAGGTCCTGATAGACCGTCTCGATGCCGGCTCCCTTGGCCTCGGCCGGAGTTCTCGCCAGAAACGGTCGGCCTTCGAAGAGCATGGTGCCGGAAGTCGGCTCCAGGCCGCCAGAAATGATCTTGACCAGGGTGGACTTGCCCGCGCCGTTGTCGCCGAGCAGCGCCACCACCTCGCCGCGCCGGACTGAAAACGAGATGCCCTTTAAAGCCTGGATGGCCCCGTAGTTCTTGGTGATCCCGTCGAGCACCAGAAGCGGCTCGCCAATGCTCATCCGTTTGTCCCTCTGCCGGTGTGACACGATGATCCAGATTCCGCCTGCGCGCAAACCCTGTCTTCGAAAAACGCGACGCTCTCCATGGACGGTTTCGTTGGACGCTTCTAGAGCATCGGACGGTTGATCGCACGCAGTCTGCCGGCCGGGGGCGGGTGCCA
>CAXTCF010000060.1:0-22216 GCA_964242945.1 uncultured Rhizobiaceae bacterium
AAGCTGTTTGCTTTCTGCGTCGATTGTCACGACGGGAAATGGTGGCGCATGGAGGATTACCGGCTTGCCAACAGCTGGATCCTGGCGATCGGCACCGACATTTCGGCAACGAAAAGCGAGGAGATCCGGCTTCGGGAAGCGCATGCGCATGCGCTGAAAGCCTCCCAAACCGACTTTTTGACCGGCCTGCCTAACCGGCGTTTCGGGATGGAAGGGGCGGAAGCGGCGTTGGACGGCGCCCGATTGCGCCGGGAACCGTTGACGCTGGCGCTTCTCGACATCGACCATTTCAAAGGTATCAACGACCTGCACGGGCACGACACCGGCGATGCCGTGCTGATCCACTTCGCGCAGGAACTCACGTACCGGCTCGGCAGCCACGACCGGGCAAGCCGCATCGGCGGCGAGGAGTTCATGGTCCTGATGCCGAACACTCCGCTGCCGCGCGCCAAGCTGCGGCTCGAACGGCTGCTTAGGGTTATCGCTCCCCTGCCCGCCGTAGCCGATCGGCAGCCGATCGCCTTTGCTTTCAGCGCGGGGGCGGTCGCTCCCTTCCCAGGAGAAACGCTGAAATCCCTGCTGTCTCGCGCGGATACGGCACTTTACGCGGCCAAGGCAAAAGGCCGTGGCCGGGTGGAATGTCCGCTCGATGCCAAGTCGGACGCAGCCTGAAGAACGCGCCGCACGAAAGCCTAAGCCAGCAGTGGGATCAGCGTCGCCGCGAGCAGAAGGCCCATGGCGAGGTTGAACCACTTGAGCCGAACCGGGTCGGCGAGGAAGCCGCGCAACCCCGTGCCGAAACCGGCCCAGACGGACACGCTGGGAAAATTCACGAGTGCAAAGGCGAACGCCACAAGGAAGGCTGAAAAGAAGGGCGCGGCCGGGTCGGTGTAAACCGCCATGGACGACACCGCCATGACCCAGGCTTTCGGATTGACCCATTGGAAGGCAGCCGCCTGAGCGAACGTCATCGGCCGGCCCTTGCCGTTCTCCCCGGCGCCCAGGCTCCGCGACATCGCGATCTTCCAGGCGAGAGTGAGCAGATACACGCCGCCCAGAACCTTGAGAACGATGTGCAAAGCCGGAAAGGCCACGAGCAGTGCGCCCAAGCCCCAGCCGACGCCGAGCAGCAGCGAGAAGAAGCCGATGCCGATGCCCAGCATATGCGGGATCGTGCGGCGAAAACCGAAGTTCACGCCGGAAGCCAGCAGCATGAAATTATTGGGTCCCGGCGTGATCGACGTCACGAAGGCATAAACCAGGAGCGCAAGAAACTTTTCGGACGACATGACCGGCCCGATTATGTCAGGATTATTGACGTAATTCCCCCCGCCGCAAAAACCCGCGCGGAAGGCAGCGCGGGCGCAGTGCGGCGTGCGGATTGTTACGGGGCTGGGCCTACATCCCCTGGGGACCACGATTCATCGCGGCCACGCCGGTGCGGCAGACTTCGACCAGCCCCAGCGGCGCCATGATGCCGATGAATTGCTCGATCTTCGACACCGTGCCGGTGATTTCGAAGATGAAGTGCTCCGTGTTGGCGTCGATCACCTTGGCGCGGAAAGCTTCCGCCAGCCGCAGCGCTTCGACACGCGCTTCGCCTTGCCCCCCAACCTTCACCAGCGCCAGTTCGCGGGCGAGCGGCTTGTCATGCCCAAGCTCCCTGGCACGCACGGAAAGGTCCACAACGCGGTGGACCGGCACGATGCGCTCCAACTGGTGCTTGATCTGCTCGATCACATGCGGCGTGCCGCGCGTGACGATCGTGATGCGCGACAGGTGCTTGGAATGCTCGGTCTCCGAGACTGTCAGGCTCTCGATATTGTACCCGCGCCCGGAAAACAGGCCGATCACCCGCGCGAGTGTGCCCGGCTCGTTGTCCACAAGCACGGAAAGCGTGCGCGGCTCCGGGCTCTCGGTTTCGCGTGAGATGAAATAGGCAGAGCCGGTCGGCTGAAGCTGGGCGTTCATTCTTCTGTCACCTTGAATACGCGACGTCCGCTTTGCGGCGGCCGGCTCTCTGCTTCCGGAGCATTCTTGCGCAATGCGTCAACCGCCTCGTCCGGCGTATTTCCCACCGCAATCCATCCCGGCGGACTCCGCCAGAACGCGCATGCTTCAACGTCACTATCCGATGCCCCATCGTTGCCTTCGAGGCAGAACTGGACTCTTGAGATCTTTCCATCAATGAGCCTTTTGGCCCTCGCAATCGCCAGCCAAGCTCCGCCGGAATAGACTCCGCCGTAGCGGTCTTGCATGACTACAACGGTGTACGGACCCTCCCAAGCCATCGCGCTACACCAACTGCCGTCCTTTGGCATCGATCGCTGTCGCCACCGCCTCGTCCGTCGCCTCGTCCGGCAGGAGCATCTCGTTGTGCGCCTTGCCCGAAGGGATCATCGGGAAGCAGTTGGCGAGGTTGGCCACGCGGCAATCGAACAGCACCGGCTTCTTCACCGCGATCATCTCAGCGATCGCGTCGTCCAGCCCGTCCGGCTTCTCGCAGCGGATGCCGTGGCCGCCATAGGCCTCCGCCAGCTTGACGAAGTCCGGCATCGCCTCGGTGTACGAGTGCGACAGGCGGTTGCCGTGCAGAAGCTGCTGCCACTGGCGCACCATGCCCATGTACTGGTTGTTCAGGATGAAGATTTTTATGGGCGCTTCGTACTGCACGGCGGTGCTCATCTCCTGCATCGTCATCTGCACGGAAGCGTCGCCGGCGATGTCGATGACGAGCGAGTTCGGATGTGCGATCTGCACGCCGAGCGCCGCCGGCAGGCCGTAGCCCATGGTGCCCAAGCCGCCTGAGGTCATCCAGCGGTTCGGGCTTTCGAAGCCGTAATACTGCGCGGCCCACATCTGATGCTGGCCGACCTCCGTGGTGATGTAGGTGTCCATCCCCTTGGTCAGTTCGTAGAGCCGCTGAACGGCATATTGCGGCATGATCACGTCGGCGTTCGGGCGGAAAGCGAGCGAGTCCCGTGCCTGCCAGCGCTTGATCTCCTGCCACCACGGCTTCAGCGCGGCCCGATCCGGCTTCGCTTCCGCGCGCCAGATGCGCACCATGTCGTCCAGAACGTTGCCGACATCGCCCAGGATGCCGATATCGACATGCACGTTCTTGTTGATCGAGGACGGATCGATGTCGATGTGGATCTTGCGCGAGTTGGGCGAGAAGGCGTTGAGGCGCCCGGTGATGCGGTCGTCGAACCGCGCGCCGAGGCAGACCATCACGTCGCAGCCGTGCATCGCCATGTTGGCTTCATAAGTGCCGTGCATGCCGAGCATGCCGAGCCAGTTTTCTCCCGAAGCGGGATAGGCGCCGAGCCCCATCAGCGTGGAGGTGATGGGGAAGCCGGTGATCTCCACAAGCTCGCGCAACAGGCGGCTCGCTTCCGGCCCGGCATTGATCACGCCGCCGCCGGTGTAGAGCACCGGGCGCTTGGCCGAGGCCATCAGCGCGACGGCGGCCCTGATCTTCTCGGCATCGCCCGCGACGCGCGGCCGATAGGACATGCGCGGCGCGGTTTCCGGCGCCGTGTAAGTGCCGCGCGCGAACTGGACATCCTTCGGGATGTCCACGACGACCGGCCCCGGACGGCCCGTGGTCGCCACCTTGAACGCCTGGTGGAGCGTGCGGGCGAGATCGTTGACGTTCTTCACCAGCCAGTTGTGCTTGGTGCAGGGCCGGGTGATGCCGACCGTGTCGCATTCCTGGAAGGCGTCGGAGCCGATCAGCGTGGTCGGAACCTGGCCGGTGATGCAGACCAGCGGGATCGAGTCCATCAGCGCGTCCTGAAGTGGCGTGACCGCGTTGGTGGCGCCGGGGCCGGAGGTGACCAGCATGACGCCGGGCCTGCCGGTGGAGCGGGCATAGCCTTCCGCGGCATGCCCTGCCCCCTGCTCGTGGCGAACCAGGATGTGCTTGACGTCTTCCTGCTGGAAAAGCTCGTCATAGATCGGCAGCACCGCGCCGCCGGGGTAGCCGAAGATGTGTTCGACGCCGTTGTCCTTGAGCGCCTGGACGACCATCTCGGCCCCGGTCATCTCGCGCGCAGTAGTTTCGTCGGCGGCCGCTTCGGCTGTCAGGGTCTGCGTGGCCATGGGAACTGTTTCCGGATCTGGTGTGGGTCGGTTTGTTCGAAGGCAATAAAAAAGGCCCCCGGAGGAGCCTTGAAGCGTCGCGCATGGGAGGCTGCCGCCCGGCGGTCACACCGCCTTGCCCACGCGCGCTCCTGCTACGATAAGAATCGTCGTCATGCTTGCGGTGTTAAGCCTGCTCTGCCGGGGCGTCAAGCGGGCTGGGGCAAAAATCCCTTCGCCTAACGCTTCCTACAGCCCGCAAATCCAACGCCGTTTTAACCTGTTAACGGCATTGTCGGCGCCGAAAACACGGCATGCTTTCGGTCGCCACAGGACGCACGATGAACATGACAGCCGCGGAAGCTGCGGAGCAGGAGCGTCGCGACCGCCAGCAAAACACCCGGCGCATCCTCGGCCATGTCGTGCAGTGCGACGGCGTGCGCGCCGTGATCACCGCCGTAGCGGACTCCCGCGAGGGGCCGACGGGCGCTCACTGGACGGTCGGCCGGCTGATCTCGATCAACCTGGGATCGAGCCGCATCGTCGGCCTCGTCTATGAAGTTGACCGGCCGCAGCGCAACTGGGTGGACGGCGAGGAGCACGCCATCGAGGTGAAGGTCGAACTGATCGGCGAAGTGCGCGACACCCCGCCGCCGGCCAAGCCGATTTTCGACCGTGGCATCACCACCTATCCCTATATCGGCGCGGTTGCGCACCGCATCCGCGCGCGCGACCTCCAGTCGATCTACGATCTTGCGGGACGGCGCCCGGTGACGCTGGGCTCGCTCAGCCAGGACGACACGATCGAGGCCATCATCGCCATTGACGACATGCTGTCCCGCCATTTCGCCGTGGTCGGCACCACGGGCGTCGGCAAATCCACTGCCGTGTCCCTCATCCTGCGCAAGGCGATCGAGGCTCGGCCCGACCTGCGCATCCTGATCCTCGATCCGCACAACGAGTTCGGGCCCGCCCTGCCGCAGAGTTCCGTGCGCATCGACTCAGCCAAACTGGACCTGCCTTTCTGGCTGTTCCGTCTCGAAGAGTTCTGCGAGGTGATCTTCCGCGGCCGCGACGTCGTGCCGGAAGAAATGGACGTGCTGCGCGACACGATTCCGGTGGCGAAGCAGTTGTACCGCAGCCCGGCAGGCGGGGCCATGTTCCGCCGCAGCACCGACGCGCTGACGGCGGACACGCCCGTGCCCTACCGCATGGCGGACCTGCTCAAGCTGATCGAGGAGCGCATCGGCGCGCTCGACGGCAAGAACGAGAGGCCCCACCTTCGCTCGCTGAAGGCCCGCCTCGACTCCGCCGTCGTGGACCCGAACTACCGCTTCATGTTCGCCACGCGGCTGATCGAGGACACGATCCACGAAACGGTGGGCGCCTTGTTCCGCGTGCCGCATCACGGCCGGCCGGTGACCTGCTTCGAGATGGCCGGCATGCCGCCGGAGGTCGTGAACTCCGTGTGCTCCGTCCTGGCCCGCCTCGCCTTCGACCTCGCAATGTGGAGCGAGGGCAAGTTCAAGCTGCTCGTGCTGTGCGAAGAGGCGCACCGCTACATGCCGGCCGACCCGCGCTTAGGGTTCGCGCCGACACGCTTTGCACTGTCGCGCATCGCCAAGGAAGGCCGGAAATACGGCTGCTTCCTCGGCATCGTCACGCAGCGTCCGGGCGAGCTCGACCCGACAGTGCTTTCCCAATGCTCCACGGTCTTCGCCATGCGGCTGGCCAACGAACAGGACCAGGCGATCATCCGCTCGGCGATCTCAGACTCGTCGGCCTCCACGCTGAACTTCCTGTCCTCGATGGGCCAGCGCGAAGCGATTGCGTTCGGCGAAGGCGTGTCGGCGACGATGCGGCTGAAATTCTCGCTCGTGCCGCCGGAAGCCATCCCCGGTTCGAACGAGCGCCATGAGGCGCTCGCCGATCCCGGCGAGTCCGACGACGGCATCGACTTGGCCGCGATCGTGGACCGGCTGCGCCAGGGAGCGCGCCCCGCCGCCTTTGCGTCGGCCGAGACGGCCAGCCCGGCGATGCAGGCCGGCGATCCCGGCTTTCGCAGGCAGTCGGACGCGGCCGGCCTTCTTCAGGCAACGGCGGCTCCTCCGCTTTCGAGCGCAGCACCACCCGCTCCGCTGCCGCAGCGCGTGGTTTCGTCCGTGAACGACGATCCCGATTTTTACCCCATCGGGCGAAGCGGCTCTGGATTGTTCGGACAGCGCTCACGGAGTTGACTTGCCGCCGCCTCCAACGAGACCGCAGGGCTTTCGCGCAGGCAGAGAATTAGACAATCAATCTTGTTGATCGATCAGGGCGGGCTGCCGCTTGTCCCGGACCACGCCGCAGTGCGCTCAAACGACGATAACGCGAACCGCTTCGTGCCTCCCGCTTGTTCTAAGCGGCTGGCGGCGGTTTTCCCGTTCCGGTGGCATGTCGGCTCAAGCTTAAATGCAGCAAACGCCGTCGGTGGCACAGGCAGAAGCCATGCGCGTCGCATAATCAGTCTGGAAGCGCGGTCAGGCGCAGACGCGGTTGCGGCCGAGGCGTTTGGCTTCGTATAGCTGGTTGTCGGCGCGCTTGAAGAAGTCTTCCGGGCCTTCGCGTCCGTCCCAGATGCTCAGGCCCATGCTGGCCGTGACGCGCAGCCGCACGTTTCCGACGTGGAACACATTCGCCGCGATGGCGCGGCGGATGCGCTCCGCCAGCTTGAGCAGCAGGTCGGCGTTCATGTTGGGCGCCACGACCGCGAATTCCTCGCCGCCGAGCCGTGCCACGACGTCGTGGAAGCGCGTCATATCCTTCAGCGTCTTGCCGACGGCGCGCAGCACTTCGTCCCCCACGTCGTGCCCATGCGTGTCGTTGACCTGCTTGAAATGGTCGAGGTCGATGATCATCAGGCCGACCGGCTTGCCGATCCGCCGGAACTCTTCCAGGTAGGCGTTCACGGCGTCGTCGAAGTAGCGGCGGTTCTGTACCCCGGTCAGCGCATCGGTGACGGCGGCGTGTTCCAGCGTCTCCGAACGCTCCGACAGGGAGACGGTCATCGCCCGCAGCTTATGTCCCTCTTTTGCCTGAGTGCGGATCAGGGGAAAGATGAAGAACAGGCCGAACACCACCGCCGTGGCCAGCAGGATGCCGACGCCGAACAGCAGGCGCGACAGGAGCAGAACGGCATGCGTGAGATCGGCTTGTGTGAGGCTGTCTGCGGGCTTCGCGATTTCATAGGCGTAAAGCGTCACGGCGCCTGCGATCAGGATCACCGTAATGAACACGAAAAAAGCGAGTTCCGATTTGTGGAAGCGCATGCCGAACCCAGATGTGCAGGTTTCGCCTTCTTATGGCAGCAAGCAACTTACGGACCGTAAACAGCCGAAGCGAGCAACTTACCCTGCGTCGCGCACGTGCTGGTTAAGTAGCTGACGACCAAGCAGCAATCCGCTGCCACTCAGCTCCAAGCCGATGCCGAAACCAGGTCGCTTGACGTTTGGCATATTGCCGGCTGGCTGCCTTGGCTCGCGCCACCGCCTCTTCCAGCGTTGTCTCACCGCGGTCAGCCGCAAGCAGTTCCTGCAGGCCGATGGCTTTGGTGGCCGGCAAGCCGGCGGCAAGGTCCAGCGCGCCGATCCGTCTCGCCTCCCCGACCGCACCCTCTTCCACCATCCGGTCGAGACGCGCCTCGATCCGACCAACCAGATGCTGTCGCTCCGGTTGCAAGACGAACTTGCGGGCAGTCGCGTCATCGACCAGCGGCGTGCCTCTATCCTGCTGCCACTGGAGGATGGAGCGCCCGGTGGCTTCGAACACCTCCAGGGCGCGCGCGGTGCGCTGCCCATCCGCAGGCTTCAGGCTCTCCGCCGCTGCCCGATCGATGGCACGGAGTTCCCGGTGCAACGCATCCGCGCCCTCCTCGGCAAGACGCCTGCGCCAGCGCTCGCGCACTTCGGACGGAATCTCCGGCATGGGAGACAGGCCGCCGCAAAGCGCATGGAAGTAGAGGCCGGTGCCGCCTACGAAGATCGGCGGGCGTTCCGCGAAGGTGCCCTGCCCTTGCAGCCGCTCGACATCGCGCAGCCAAGTGCCGACCGAATACCGTTGTGTGGGATCAACATGCCCGTAGAGCTGGTACGGCGCCTGGGCGAGTTCACTCTCGCTCGGCGCGGCGGAAAGGATGCGCAGGCCGCGATAAACCTGCATCGAATCCGCGTTGACGATCACGCGGTTTTCGCGGCGCGCCAAGTCGAGCGCGGCCGCCGACTTGCCGCTGGCGGTCGGCCCAGCTATCAGCACCGCGTTTTCGATCACGTCCGCCCCTCCCCTCATGCTCCACATGCCTATCCGCCGATGCCGCTCATCGCCACCCTTCTGACCGATCCGCGCAAGGCCGGCCTTTCGCCCGCACTCGTCGCGCGTGCGGCGCAAGGCTTGAGCGGCATTCAGCCGGATTGGCTGGCGGAAGGTATCGCCTGCGATCTCTACCTGCTGAACAAATTGGACCGCGCGGAAGCCGACGCGATCCTGCGCGACGCCCTGGCCGGCGAGCCCGTGGATGTTGCCGTTCAGGACGCGGAGCACCGCCGCAAGAGGCTGCTCCTGGCCGACATGGATTCCACCATGATCGACCAGGAGTGCATCGACGAGCTGGCGGACGAGGTGGGCCTGAAGCCGCAGGTTTCGGCGATCACCGAACGCTCCATGCGCGGGGAGATCGCGTTCAAGCCGGCGCTGCGCGAGCGCGTCGCCCTCCTGAAAGGGCTGGATACAGGGGTGATCGCGCGCATTCTCGAAGGCCGGATCACGCTGGCTGCAGGGGCGCGGACGCTTGTCGCCACGATGCGCAGGCATGGCGCCTGGACGGCACTCGTATCCGGCGGTTTTGAGAGCTTCACAGGGCCAATTGCAGAGAAATTGGGATTCGACGAGCACCGCGCCAATCGATTGCTCACCAAGGGCGCGATGCTTTCGGGCACTGTCGCGGAGCCGATCCTTGGACGCGAGGCAAAGGCCGAGACGCTGCTGGAGATCTGTTCGCGGCTGGGCGTCACACCGGACGACGCGATCGCGGTCGGGGATGGCGCCAACGATCTCGACATGATCGCGCTGGCCGGCACTGGCGTCGCCCTGCATGCCAAGCCCGCCGTCGCCGCGGCGGCGCGCTTCCGGATCGACCACGGCGACCTGACGGCTCTTCTGTTTATCCAGGGTTTCCACAGGGCGGAGTTCGCGGAATGACGCCTATCGGCACGCGGCGGCTCATCTTGCGCAGTTGGGAGGAGCGCGACCGCGAGACGTTCCGCCGCCTCAACTCCGACGAACAGGTGATGGAGTTCTTCCCTTTCCGGCGCAACCGGGCCGAGTCGGACGCCCTGATGGACTGGCTCCAGGCGGAGATCGATGAACACGGCTTCGGCTTTGCCGCCGCCGAAGAAGAGAGAAGCGGGCGCTGCATCGGCTTCGTCGGTATCCGGCGCGAGACCGGCATACCCGCCTTCACCCCCGCCGCCGTCGAGATCGGATGGCGACTGGCGCCGGAGTTCTGGGGGCAAGGCTATGCGAGCGAGGCGGCAGCGGCTTGGCTGGAGTTCGGCTTTGCGCGGCTCGGCCTCGTCGAGATCGTATCTTTCGCGGTGTGGAACAATCGTCGCTCCATCGCCGTCATGGAGCGCATCGGCATGCTGCGTGACCCGCGCCGCGACTTCGACCATCCGCGGGTGCCGGAGGACATGCCGCACCTGAAACGCCATGCGGTCTATGCGCTGTCGCGCGAAAGGTGGGCGGCGCGAAAGCGCTTGACTTGAAAGACCGCCGCCTCAATCCATCCTGAGCGTCACGAAGCGCAGTTCGCCGGTCTTCGATGCAAGCATGAGCAGCGCATTCTTGCGCCCTTGCGAGCGGAGCGCCGCGACGCGGTTGGTGACGTCTTTGGGTGATGCTATCGCTTCCTGGGCGATCTCCGTGATCACGTCGCCGACAGCCACGCCGCGCTCAGAGGCCGGAGAGTCCTTCGCGACTTCCGTCACCACGACGCCGGTCACGTTTTCCGCGATGCCGTACTTCTCGCGCGCCGCGGCGTCGAGCGCGCCGATCGTCATGCCGAGCGCCTTGGCGGTTGCCGGCGCCTCCGGCTTCTTTTCCTTCTCGGCAGCGCCTTCTTCGTCGGCAACCTTCTCGCCGTCTTCCAGCCGGCCGAGCGTCACCTTGACGGTCTCTTCCTTGCCCTTGCGCACGACCAGCACATCGACGGCTTTTCCGACCGGGCTTTCCGCCACCACGCGCGGCAGGTCGCGCATGTCCTTGACGTCGTGGCCATCGAATTTGAGGATCACGTCGCCGGGCTGGATGGTGCCGTTGTCAACCGGCCCGCCCTTGATCACGCCGGCCACCAGCGCGCCCTTCGCGGACTTCATGCCGAGGCTCTCCGCGATATCGTCGGTCACCGGCTGGATACGCACGCCGAGCCAGCCGCGGCGGGTTTCGCCGAAGTCGCGGAGCTGGTCGAATACGCCGGAGGCCAGCTTGGAAGGGATCGAGAAGCCGATGCCGATCGAGCCGCCGGAAGGCGAGATGATCGCGGTGTTGATGCCGATCACCTCGCCGAACATGTTGAACAGCGGCCCGCCCGAATTTCCGCGGTTGATGGCGGCATCCGTCTGGATGAAGTCGTCATAGGGGCCCGAATTGATGTCGCGGTTGCGCGCCGAAACGATGCCGACCGTCACCGTGCCGCCCAGGCCGAACGGGTTGCCGATCGCCATCACCCAGTCGCCGATGCGCATCTTGTCTGAGTCGCCGAATTTCACGGCAGTCAGCTTCTTCGCCTTGGGATCGACTTCCAGCAGGGCGATGTCGGTCTTGGTGTCGGTGCCCTTCAGCTTGGCCGTGAGCGTCGCGCCGTCGGAAAAGTTCACCTCGATGGAGTCCGCATCGGCGATCACGTGGTTGTTGGTGACGATGAGGCCGCGCTCGGCATCCACGACAAAGCCGGAACCGAGCGATTGAACCTTTTGGTTGCCGCCGTTGTTGCCGTTGCGGTCCTTGAAGAAGTCGTCGAAGAAGTCCTGGAAGGGCGAACCTTCCGGCAGCTGCGGCATCGGCACCGCATCCTGGTTCTCGTTGCCCTTCACCTCCTGCGTGGTCGAGATGTTGACCACGGCGCCGAGCAGGTTCTCGGCCAGATCGGCGACCGAGGCGGGACCATGCTGCGTGGGGGCTGAACTTGGAGCGGGCGCTGCCGGCGCAACGGGCGTCGGCACCGAAGGCTGCGCCGCAGTCTGCGCCAAAGCAGGCGAGAGGCTGGCGGCGGCAAAGAGAACCGCTGCGCCCAACGCGGCAAAGCGGCGCGCGGAAGCGGACACGGGAACTCGTTTCATGAAGAAGGCGCCTCCGACTTTCAGGAAACCGGCGGCGCAGTTCAGTATGACGCGCCGGCCGGGCGGGATTTCGGCACAGGCATAAAGCGGGTTTTCCCGTTTGCCTATGCGGCCCGCGATAAATCCTGCGTCATTCCCCGCGGAGCGGCAGCGTCCACCCCCAGCCGTCTCACGGGTTGGAGGCGGCAGCAGGCGCTGGGGCTGCTGCGGCTGCCCCGCCGTTTGGAGCGGTAGCCGGCAGAGCGGGCGCGGCGGGACGCGCAGCAGCAGCCGGCGCCGGCTGAACAGCGGGCGGCGTTGCCGTGCCTCCGTTGGGGTCGAGGAAGAAGCGGAAAAACTCCGAAGCCGGAGAAAGCACCAGCGTGGTGCCGGCCGGCTTCAGCGCTTCGGCATAGGCCGTCATCGAGCGGTAGAACTCGAAGAAGCCGGGGTCGCGCTGGAAGGCGGCAGCGAAGATGGAACTGCGCTCCGCCTCGCCCTGACCGCGCAGGATTTCCGAGTCGCGCTGGGCGGTGGCAACCGTTTCCACCACCTCGCGGTCGGCGCGGGCGCGGATGCGTTGCGCGGCTTCGTTGCCGCGGGCACGCAGGCGCTCGGCTTCCGCCAGGCGTTCGGCCCGCATCCGCTCATAGGTCTGCTGCGACACTTCCGCAGTGAGGTCGGTCCGCCGGATGCGGACGTCGTCGATTTGCAGCCCCAGCGAGGTGGCATCCGGGCGCAGCTGGTCGCGCACCTCCCGCATCATCGCGACGCGCTCTTCCGACAGCGCGGCCTCGAAGCCGCGGAGGCCATAGACGCGGCGCAGCGCTGCGTCCAGGCGGGTGCCGAGCCGCTGTTCGGCCAGGCTGACGGAGCCGGAGGCAGCCTGCCGGAAAGTGCGGGGATCGTTGATGCGGTAGGCCACAAAGGCATCCACGTCGTAGAACCTGCCGCCGGACACCTGCACCCGGATATTGTCCAGGTTCAGGCGCAGGATGCGCTTCTCGATGAACTGCACATTGTCCGCCTCGAAGAACGGGAAAGGCAGCTTGAAGTAGATGCCGGGCTCGCTCTTTACGTCCACGATCTGCCCGAAGCGCAGCACGATGGCCTGCTCGCGGGCGTTGACCACGAACACTGCGGAATACAGCAGGAAAACGGCAACGGCCGCGATGATCCCGATGATCGGGAGACGGTTCGAAGCCATCAGTTCGCCCTCGGCGCGGCCGGCGCGGCGGCAGGCTGGTTCTGGAGTGTGGGGAGCGGCAGGTAAGGCACGACGCCCTGCGTGCTCCCGCCGTCGGTGATCACCTTCTGGGAACCGCCGAGCACCTTTTCCATGGTTTCGAGGTAGAGGCGCTGGCGGGTCACGTCGGGGGCCTTCACATACTCGTTATAGACGGAGATGAAGCGCTGCGCCTCGCCTTGCGCTTCCTGCACCACGCGGTTCTTGTAGGCGGCGGCCTCTTCCTGAATCTGCGCGCCCTGTCCCCGCGCCTGGCCGAGCTTCTGGTTGGAATACCCGTTGGCCTGCTCCACGAAGCGGTCTTCGTCCTGCTCGGCGCGCTGCACCTCCTCGAAGGCGTCGGCCACTTCGCGCGGCGGTGAGGCATCCTCGATCGAGATCGCATTCACAGTCAGGCCGGAACCGTAGCCGTCGAGCGAAGCCTGCACGATCCCCCGCACGGACTCCGCGATGCCCTGCCGGTCGTCGCGAAAAATGTCCTGGGCGGGCCGCCGGCCCACCGCCTCGCGCATCGCGCTTTCGGCGATGCGGCGCAGCATGTCGTCAGCGTCCACGACGTTGAAAAGAAAAGCCTGCGGGTCGCTGACGCGGTAGGCCACGGAAAACGCGACATTCACGATATTCTGGTCGCCAGACAGCATCAGGCCGGAATTGGTCGTATCGCGTGCGCCGCCGCCGACCGTCACCAGTCGCTCGTTGACGACGGCCCGCTCGACCGTCTCGATCGGCCAGAAACGGAAATGCAGGCCGGGCCCGGCAAGCTCCTGCTTGGGCTCGCCGAAGCGCAGTTCGACCGCCTGCTCGTCGGGCTGGACCGTGTAGATGCATTCGAACAGCCAGAAGCCCACGACGAAAAGCGCCACCAGGCCCCAAAGCGCCGGGGTGCCCTTGTCGCTGCCGCCGCCGGGCAGTGCGCGCCTGAGCCGATCCTGGCCGCGGCGAATCATCGCTTCCAGATCGGGCGGGCTGTTCTGCGGTCCGCGCGGGCCCTGCGGCCCCTGGCCCCAGGGGCCGCCGCCACCGCTTCCCCCGTTGTTCCCGCCGCCGCCCCACGGGCCGCCGCTCTGATTGTTCCAGGGCATCCAGATCCTTTCCCACGGCAAGAGCCGCCGGGCCGCGGCTCGCGGCACCCTCCCTCTATAGGCATCGCGCGGAAGCCTTTCAACGAGGAGCGATCGGGCTATGGGAGCGCAGGTGACGGGAGTTATCGACGCTCGTAAACGACATGCCTCGTCGGAAAGGTGTCGCGAGGCCCGGCCGGGTGTTCCTCGGTCGAGACTGGTTGCCAGACGGCAGGATCGATCGGCGGAAAGCGCGTATCGCCCTCGACGCTTTCCAGCACATGCGTGATCCGCAGCCTGTCGGCACGCGGCAGCGCTTCGGCATAGATCTGACCGCCGCCGATCACGCAGATCTCGTCGGCGCCCGCCATGCAGCGGCCGCGCACCTGGGCAAGCGTCAGCGCGTCATCCAAGGAGTGCACGATCTCCACGCCTTCGGCGCGAAACTGCCGGTCGCGCGTTACCACGATGTTGAGCCGGCCGGCTAATGGCTTGCCGATGCTCTCGAAAGTCCTGCGGCCCATGATCACCGGCTTGCCCGTGGTTTCCGCCTTGAAGCGGCGCAGGTCGGCCGAAAGCTGCCAGGGCATATCGTTGTCGCGGCCGATCACGCCGTGCTCGGCCACCGCGGCGAAGAGACAAATCACCATCCGGCTCTATACCGCGATCGGCGCCTTGATCGAGGCGTCGGCCTCGTAGCCTTCGAGTTGAAAATCTTCGAAGCGGAAGTCGAACAGGGTCTTCACCTGAGGGTTCAGATGCATCTTCGGGAGGAGTTTCGGCTTTCGCGTGAGCTGAAGCCGTGCCTGCTCGAAATGGTTGGCGTAGAGATGCGCGTCGCCCAGCGTGTGCACGAAGTCGCCGGGCTTCAACCCGGTCACCTGCGCGACCATCATAGTGAGAAGCGCGTAGGAGGCGATGTTGAAGGGCACGCCGAGGAAGATGTCGGCCGAGCGCTGGTAGAGCTGGCAGGAGAGCCGCCCTTCGGCGACGTAGAACTGGAAAAGGCAGTGGCAGGGCGGCAAGGCCATCGCGTCCACTTCCGCGGGGTTCCAGGCGGACACGATCAGCCGGCGTGAGTGCGGATTTGTCTTGATCTGTTCCAGCAGGTTGGCGATCTGGTCGATGGAGCGGCCGTCGGGCGCCGGCCAGGAGCGCCATTGCGCACCATAGACCGGGCCGAGATCGCCGTTTTCGTCGGCCCATTCATCCCAGATCGAAACGCCGTTGGCGTTGAGGTAGCCGATGTTTGTGTCGCCGGCCAGGAACCACAGAAGCTCGTGGATGATGGAGCGCAGGTGCAGCTTCTTGGTGGTGGTCACGGGAAAGCCGCGGCCGAGGTCGAAGCGCATCTGGTAGCCGAACACGGAGCGCGTGCCGGTGCCGGTGCGGTCGCCCCGGTCGGTGCCGTAGTCGAGCACGTGACTGAGCAGATCGAGGTACTGGCGCAACGGTCACATGCTCCGAACGGGACGACGCCGACCTTCGGGCAAAACGGCCAATAAATCCTTAGCCGCCGTCCCCTACCCACAGCTTTTCTTCAGGCCACTTTGCTTATTGGGAGCGCGCACGCGCCCCTTCACAGGCCACGGTGAACCTACTATATCAGTTCCGTCAGCTTGACTGACTATGGCGATAAACGGCCGATGCAATAAACCATTCGGACCCGGGGGCGGTACCCGGCGCCTCCACCACGAGCCGCTTGAAAGTCCAGGCGGTTCCTGCTGGGGGCGAAATAGGATCGACGAGGGTGTAAAGATCGCGCTTTTGCCCGGCATTGTACCACCGTTATCGGGCTAAACCTATAGTTGCCAATGACAACTATGCGGAAGCACGTCTCGCAGCGTAAGCTGTGCGATAGCTTCGATCAAAGCCCTAGGGGTTCGCACTTCTAGGCGGGGTTCGGAGGCACCTGGCAACAGAAGCCTCCACTTTTCCCTTTAAAAGCAAGCCCTGTAAAGGGCCGGACCGAAACTCGGCCTGCACCGTCGGCGTGCGGATTTTTGTTTCCGGTTTACGCTTAGCCTGAGCCGCAGTAGACACGGGCGAAGCACCAACCGGAGCGCGGCGTCCCAGATGGCCGAAGACCACATCCGCTATGACATCCTTGCGCAGGACGCGCTGCGCGGCGTCATGCGCAAGGTGCTGCAGGAGGTTTCACGCACCGGCCTGCCGGGCAACCATCACTTCTTCATCACCTTCCTGACCGGCGCACCGGGCGTGCGGGTGTCGCCGCGCCTGCGTGAGCGCTATCCCGACCAGATGACCATCGTGCTCCAGTTCCAATACTGGGACCTGAAAGTCACCGATGTAGGCTTCGAGGTGGGGCTGTCCTTTTCCGACGTGCCGGAAAAGCTGGAGATCCCCTTTGCGGCCGTGCGCGGCTTCTACGATCCGTCGGTGAATTTCGAGCTGGAATTCGATCCCAAAGCCGCAACGGCCGAAGACGTGCCGGCCTCGCCCGTGACCGCTCTCCCAGCGCTTCAGAACGATCCGGAGGCCGCGAAGCGCGGATCCGAAGCCAAGGAAAAATCCGGTGAGGGCGATCCGGCGAAAGGCAGCGCCGACGTGGTTTCGCTTGACGCCTTCCGCAAGAAATAGGCCGCGTCCCTTGGCCGAAGTCGTCAACCTGCGCCAGCACCGCAAACGGAAAGCGCGTGCGGAACGGGATGCGACGGCGGCGCAGAGCCGTGCGGCATTCGGCCGGACGAAGGCAGAGCGCGCAGTAGCCGAGCGTGAGCAGGCGCGAACGGCTCAGCACCTAGAAGGCCACCGCCTTCCGCCAAGCGAGGACGACGCGCCGTGAGCGGCGTGATCAAGCATTCCGTCACAATCCGCGGCCACCGCACGAGCTTCTCCCTGGAACTTCCCTTCTTCCACTGTCTCAACGCGCTTGCAGCCAAGCGCGGCATCGGCCTTGCAGCCCTGGTCGCGGAAGTGGACGAGCGGCGGGCCCGCCAGTCCAGCCTGTCCTCCGCGTTGCGCCTGTTCGTGCTGGAAGCCGCGAAACGCGGCGAGTTCTCACCCGCCGGCGACGCTGCGGTGCATGAGCTGGCCCGATAGGCTCTTCTCCAACGTGAAAGCGCGGCGGTAAGCCGTTGCTGCCCATTGTGCCTTGGTGGAGATAGCTTCCTCGCGCACGCAGGCGATCAGGGCTGCGTACCCAGCAGCGGCTGCAAGGCTTCGAGGTTCAGTTCCCGCGCGGTGGGAACCGGCGGCTTTGCCTTCTCGGCTTTTGGCGCTTCGGGTGGCGGCGCAGCCGGCTTCGCGCGTTCGGACTCGGCGAGCCGGATCGCCGCTTCCACCTTGCGCCGCTCCGCCTCTTCGCCTTGCCGCTTTGCGTCCTCGGTTGCCGCGTTCTGCTTTGCCTCCGCAGCTTCCAGGGCGGCGCGATCCTGAATTCGGATCTGCGCGGCCTGGATCAAAAGATCTTGCGATGCCGCCTCCTGTGCGCGCAACGCTGCTTGTGTCTGGAAGTAGCGCACCTCGCGCCGCAGCCGCTGCTTCTCCAAAAGCGCGGCTTGCAGGTCCTCCACCCGTGCTTGCTCCCGCTCCAGGGTACGCTGCACCAGAAACTGCGCCAGCGGCGCCGTATCGAAACGCAGCGAAGGGCTTGCGAAACTGCCTTCCAAGGTCAGGCCCACGGCCGGCTCGGAACCGACCAGCGCGTCCGTGCCGGGCTCGAAGGAAAGCCGGCCGCGTGAGGACGCGGTACGGGTGTTGAGGTCGGCGCGCAGGTCTGCGTGCAAGCGGGCCGAGGCGTTCGCCGCCGACCAGGGCGGCGTGCGCACGACACCGCCGGTCACGGTGTAGGCAAAGTCCGCGCGATCCGAGCGGAACGTGCCGGTTTGCAGAACCGGCGGCGCGAAGCGCTCCACCGCGGCAGGATCGACGCCCCGCCCCGCAGCATCGCCTTGAGCGAGGAGTTGCGGCAGCGCCGCGCTGTTGATGCCGTTCACGGTGAGATCGTGCAGGGTTGCCGTGCCGGAGCCGTTGAGCCCGGCAATCAGCCCGTCCACGGACTTGCCGCTGGCCGTGACACTGCCGGAAAGGTCGGTCTCCGCCTTCACGCCTGCGTTCTGGAAGGGGGCTTCGACATCCGCTCCCTTGAGGTCGAACTGGGCGGAAAGCAGGCCGGTGCCGCCGGAGTTCTTGATCTCGGCGCTGCCCTTCAGCTTGCCGCCGGCGTAGGTCGCGGAAAGCGCGCCGACGGCGATGCGTGCTGCGTCGAAGGAAAGGGTGAAGTCGGTGTCGTACAGCGTGCCCAAGGAGCCGATGCCGAGAGTGCCTGCCGAAACCGTGAAGGCGGCCGTGAAGGGCGCCAGCGGCTTGTCGCGGAACGGCGTCCGCATCGCCCCGTCTGTTTCCTCGTCGAAGGCGTTTGCGCCAAGCAGCACCGACGCCGCGCGCGCCAGATCGAAGTCGTCGAGCGTCAAGGCGCCCGTGATTTCCGGCAGTCCTCTTTTCAGCGCGATGTTGACGTCGCCCGAAACTGCGCCTTCGTCCAGGCTCCCCGAAAGGCCGGCAAGCACGAGAAGCCCGTCGGCATAGTCGGCTTCGGCCCTCATGTCGGCCGGCGTGCCGAGCCCGAAACCCGGAAGGCTTGCACCCAGCGTCAGCAACCAGGGCTCTATGTCTTCGGCATCCAGCGTCACCGGGCCCTTGATCGCCAAGCCGCCCGCGGCGAGCGGGGTCACGGCGCCGTTGAAGCCGGCCGAGAACTTTGCGCTGGTCAGCGATGCCTGCGCGGTCAGTCCGGCAGAAGGCACGCCTTCCGCCGAGAGCTTCGCTTCCGCGGCTCCCGTCAGCCCGAGCGGCAAGGCATGCAGTCCGAGAAGGGCGAGCAACGGCGCGGCGTCGGGGCTGCGCCCTGAGGCCCGCAGGAGCATCTCGCCCTCGCCCAAGTCTTCAAGACCTGTGTTGGATGTGGCAGTCAAGGACAGGGTCGTACCGCCGGCAACGCCGTCGGCTTGGAAAGCGACGTTCTGCCCCCGGCTGCCGGCCGGAGTTCCACTCAACTGGATCTTGAGATCGGCATTTGCCAGCAGACCGGGGTAGCCTTTGGCGCGAGCATCCAGCGCCTTCAAAGCCGCGTTGCCGGAAAACTGCTGAGCCGCTTTGGCAAGGAGCGGTGCGAGGTCGGCCCCCGAAAGTTTCGCGGTGATCTCGCCGCGCCGCGCGTCCTCCGGCCCGGAAAACGCGCCTGAGGCCGTGATCGCGGCGCCTTCAAGGCCCGTCACCACAAAGCGGTCCACCGACAGGCCGGTGTCGCGCGACTTGAGCGCAACATCGACGCCGCCCGCGGTGAAGCCGCCGGCCTGCATGGGACCAGCCTTCAGCGTGAGGTCGAGATCGCGGCCTCCCAAGCCGCTGAGCCCGCTCTCGCCGATCAGCATCGAAGCAAATGCGTCAGCCTGCGCGAGGTCGAGCTGGCCGCCGGCAAGTTTCAGCGCCAGCGACGGCTTGGCCCCGACGGGCATCAGGCTTTCCGCGCTGCCCTGAAGCCGCGCGCCGCCGAGCACGACTTCGAGACCGGCGAAGCTTTGGCGGCCGGCCGTCAGCTTGACCTTGGCGTTGAACCCTGCGGAAGGCAGCTGGCGCACCGCATCGTCCACGTCGCGGCCGAGCCAGGCGGCAAAGCCCGAAGGCTGGGCCACGGCAACCAGCAGCGACCCGTCGAAGCCGAGGGCGGGTTCGGTGGAAAGCAGGCCGCTGGCCTCCAATGTGGTGCGGCCGGGCAGGCTCGCGGCAAGCGAGCGGATGCGCCAGCCCGTATCAGCCGGCTCGGCGGAAAGTTTTAGGTCTTGGATCGTCGTGTCGCCCGCGACAAGGGCGGGGAGGTTCAGATCGATCGTGCCGGGGATCTTTGGGCGAGGCACTTGCCCGATGAACGCTTCAAGCGCCGCAAGCCTTTCGGACAGGGGAACGCCGCCCTCGCGTGGCGCTTTGCCCTCCGGCGCCTCGTCCAGGCGCAACTGGTCCCCCGCGGCTTCAATCGCAAAGCGCGGCGCAGCGTCAAATGTCAGGCTCGCCTTGCCCTCGGCCGTGTAGGGATCGTCGCGCGAACCCGTCTCGAAGCGGAACTCGGTCAGGGCGAGCTGCCGCGCATCGAGGGCGAAGCTGCCGTTGACCTGGAAGCCGGGAAGCGACTTCGCAGCTGTCCCGTTCGCCGGGGTTTTCGAGGCCTCAGGCACAAGCTGCGCAAGGTGGAACGCGCCGGAATATCCGGCCTTGCCCTCTTCGACCGCAACGTTGCCCTCGGTCGCGATGCGAATTCCCAGCGTGTCGGGAACGGCATCGAAGCGAAGACGCATCCTGCCGCTTTCCGCTGCGCTCGTGGAGGCGGACAGCGTCGTGCGCTGGCCATCGACGTTGAGCGTCCCTTCTCCCGCCCAGGGGCCGGCCAGCGCGCGCGCGGAAAGCCGGGCGTCGATGTCGGTCAGCCTGTGCTCTTTTCCGCTCGCGTGATGGCGCAGGACAACTTCGCCGTCCGTCACCGTCAGGTTTTCGACCGCGATGCTGGCGGCCTGGAAAGGCGAAGACGGCCGCACGGCCCAGTCCACCGTGCCGTCAGCCGCGATGTCCACAACCACCTTCGGCCGCACCAGGCGCATGTCGAAGATGAGAAACTCGCCGTGCAGCAGGGGCGCCAGTTCGGCATCCATGGAAAAGGTCTGCACGGTCATCGCCGGCTCGCTGTCGCCAGCGCCGACGGACACATCGGTAAAGGTCACGGAAGGAAAAGGCAGGATGCGGGCGCTGGCGGTTCCCTCGACGGTCACCTTGCGGCCGAGCACGGCGCTGGCTTCCCGTTCGAATTCTTCCCGGTAGGACGACCAATCGACGAGATACGGCCCCACCAGAGCCGCAAGCAGCAGCAGGACGAACAAACCCCCGACGATGACGAAAAGCCGTGCGAGCATCAGCCTTCACTTGTGTGCAGGCAAAACTTCACCACAGCCCCGGCGGCATGTCCATTAAAGGCCGAGTGATTGCGGCTCAAACGCCTTCAGGCAGCAGGATTTTCCCCGGATTCATGATGCCGAGCGGGTCGAGCGCCCGCTTCACCGCGCGCATCACCTCGACGCCGTGGCCAAGCTCGGCCTGGAGAAAGCGCATCTTGCCCTGGCCGATGCCATGCTCGCCGGTACAGGTGCCGTCCATGCGCAACGCCCGCTCGTTGAGCCGCGCGACGAAGGCTTCGGTCGCCGCGATCTCGCGCGGTTCGGCCGGGTCGAGCAGCACCATGACGTGGAAATTGCCGTCGCCGACATGGCCGACGATCGGCGCGACCAGACCGGCTTCCGTGATGTCGGCTTCCGTCTCGGCGATGCATTCGGCAAGCCGGGAGATCGGCACGCAGACGTCGGTGGACAAGCCCTTGGCGCCGGGGCGAAGCGTGAAGGAGGAGAAGTAGGCCTCGTGCCGTGCTTTCCAAAGCTTCGTGCGCTCCTCGGCGACGGCCGTCCAATGGAACGGGCCGCCCTCGAACTCCTCTGCGATCGCGCCGAAGCTCTCAGCCTGCTCGGCGACGCCCGCTTCAGTCCCGTGGAATTCCACGAACAGGCACGGCGACTCCGGATAATCCAAGTGCGAGTAGCGGATCATCGCGCGCATCTGGAGCGCGTTGACGAGTTCGATGCGCGCCACCGGGATGCCCGACTGGATCGTAGCGATCGTCGCCTGACACGCGGCTTCCACCGACGGAAACGGGCAGACGCCGCCGGAAATCGCCTGAGGGATGCCCTGAAGCTTGAGCGTCACGCCGGTGATCACGCCGAGCGTGCCTTCCGAGCCGACGAGCAGGCGCGTCAGGTCATAACCGGCGGAGGTTTTCTTGGCGCGGCGTGCGGTGCGAACAACCGCCCCGTCCGCCATGACGGCGGTCAGCGAAAGCACGTTTTCGCGCATGGTGCCGTAGCGCACGGCATTGGTGCCGGAAGCGCGCGTGGCCGCCATGCCGCCCAGGCTCGCATTGGCGCCGGGGTCGATCGGGAAGAACAGGCCGGTATCGCGCAGGTGCGTGTTCAGCGCCTCGCGCGTGACGCCCGGCTCCACCGTGCAGTCAAGGTCCTCGGCGTTCACTTCGAGGATGCGGTTCATGGCCGAGGTATCGATCGAGATGCCGCCGGCCGGCGCGTTGACGTGGCCTTCCAGCGAAGAGCCCGTGCCGAAGGGAATGACCGGCACGCGATGCGCGGCGCAGGCGCGCACGACATCCTGCACCTCCTCCGTCGATCGCACGAAGGCGACGCCGTCCGGCATCTGGCCGGGGATGTAGGTGGTCGTATGCGCATGGGCGGCGCGCATGGCTTCGCTCGTGTGAAAGCGCTCGCCGAACTGCTGCTTGAGGATGCCGAGAACGGCAGCGATGCCCTCCTCGTTACGCCGCAGCGCGCCGATGTCCTTCAAGGCCAAGATGCCGTCCCTCCTTGTCCCCTTGCCGCAGCCAAACGGGAGCGGCATGTTCCGGTCGC
>CAXTCF010000061.1:0-21920 GCA_964242945.1 uncultured Rhizobiaceae bacterium
CACCCAGTTGCGAAGCGTCTCGCCCGAGCAGCCGATCTTGCCCGCAATCGACTGGCTCTCAAGAGTTGGAGCCTCCGGAAAACCCGGGGCGGTTCAGCCAGCGCATCCCAGAAGGTTGGCCGCGGCTTGGGATACCATGCTGCTGCTGCGGCCTGCTGTTGTTCTCGGGCGGGCAAGCGGGCTGCCAGCAGAGTGACGATGGAGAACAGGGCGAGCAGGCAGGGCGTGGTGCGGGCGATGGCTTTGTCGGACCACTGTCGCTGGGTTTCGACGCCGAGATGGGCGCGCACCTCCTGGAACGTGACTTCGACGCTCCAGCGGCGCACGAACCAGGCGATGATCTGCGCCGGCTCGCAAGTGGGATTGGTGCACAGCAAGGCTTGTGGTTCGAAGCGGCCGTCGGGATCGCGGATCAGCACCCAGCGGATCGGCACGACCGGCTTGCCGGCATGGCGCCAGACGGCCGTGCTGGAAGCGACTTCGACCGTGCGCGCCTGCTGCCCATACCAGTTCGGGACCACGAGCCTGCGCCAGAGCGTGTTCGGGGCTGCCAGCGTTTTTGCCGGTGTTGGCAGGCGAGCTCCTTTGCTGCGCGGTCTCCCCTTGGTTGCGGGCAGGCGCGCAGGCGCCGGCTCGTAGAGGGCGGCGTCCAGGCGCAGGCGGGTGATGGCCGTGATGCGGGCGCGGCGTGGAGCATGGAGGAACTCAAGGGCGGAAAAGCCGCTGTCGCCGACCAGCACGAGATCGCGCTATGGCAGCCGGCGCCGGACCTGCAGCGCGAGCTGCCGCCCGACATCGAGCAGGGACTTGTGGCGGCGCCCTTGTGCGCAACAGGCACGCTCGGAAGGCACGAGCGCGGTCAGCAAAGGGCAGCGCCCAGACCCGCCCGGCCCAGGGAATCGGCGCCAGTAGCATCAGGCTCATCCAGCGCAGCCCGCTCGTCTTGACGAAATGTGCTCCAGACGAGCGCACGGGATCGCGATAGATGCCGCGCGCCTGGATGCGCCGGCCCCAGCGCCGCTCGATGGTGTCGTCCAGCGCCAACGCCACAGTGCCGCCTGGCGCAACGGCCGCAATCAACTGGCCGAGCAGAACGCAGGCCCCTCTGCGTGGGCTCCAGGCGGCACGGCTGAGAATGCGGTGGAAGTTGACAAGGCAACGGTCGTGAGAGCGGCCCATGACGCGCAAGATGCTCGCAACGGTCCGCTGACCCGGACTGAGAATTGCACCAATCAACAGCACCTGGGCAGGTCGCCACGAATGCTGGACGAACAGCGGGGCAAACGCCAGAATGAGACCGGCGAAGCGGGCAGGAACCTGCGGCATGGCACTGTCTCTTGGTCGAAACAGCGCCAGCCTATCATCATGTCCGCTTCCTCACTCCGCCAACACTCAATTGGCCAAAGCCGAGCTGAGCCTCCGGTCGATTGACTTGGCGGTTGCGCTGCTTGCCGCGTCGGATGGCGATTGCACGCCATGGTCGGGGCCGTTAAGGGTCCTTGAATCCTCGAATTTCGGAATTCTCGCCCATGACGCAGAATGACATCGGCAACATTGGAGCGGTCGTCGAGGCGCAAGAAGCCGTCATTCTCCGTGAGTGGCTCGATCTGCTGAAGTCGAGCGGCGCGCTGCAGAGCGGTCGCGTCCGCGAGGCCGAGCTGCAGAACCAGTGCCGGACTTTCCTGCGCCTTCTGCAGCGAGGGTTGACCGAGAGCGGGCCTGACCCGCACGCTTCCGCCTTCGATCCGGCCAAGGAGATGCTGGCAGAGCTGTCGCGCTCGCGTGCGGTCCAGGGTTTCACGCCGACGGAAACGGCGACATTCGTGTTCTCGCTCAAGAAGCCGCTGTACACCGCGCTGAACCAAGGCGCTGCAGCAAAGGAGGCTGGGAGCGGCAGCGCTACGGTCACCTTCAACGCAGACAGTGCTCGCGCTACATGGGACGCGACGCTGCTTCTGGACAGCCTCGGCCTCTACACCATGGAGATATTCCAGAAGACGCGCGAGGAAGTCATCGTGCGCCAGGGCCAGGAAATCTCGGAGCTTTCGACGCCCGTCGTCAAGCTTTGGGACGGCGTCCTGGCGCTGCCGCTGATCGGCACGCTCGACTCCCAGCGCACCCAGGTCGTGATGGAGAACCTGCTCCAGGCCATCGTCGATCAGACGGCGAGCATCGCCATCATCGACATCACCGGCGTGCCGACCGTGGACACGCTGGTGGCGCAACACCTGCTCAAGACCGTCGCTGCGGCACGGCTGATGGGGGCCGACTGCATCGTGTCCGGCATCCGGCCGCAGATCGCGCAGACCATGGTGCATCTGGGTGTCGAGTTGAACGTGACCTCCAAGGCGACGCTCGCCGATGCCTTTGCAGTAGCTTTGGCGCGCACCGGCCGCACGGTGACGCGCCTGCCCGCCGCCCCGAACTCCAGCGGCCGATAGGACGCCGGGCATGGACCGCATCCCGATCCTGAAGCTCGGCGAGGCGCTCCTCGTTTCCATTCAGGTTGACATGCACGACCAACTGGCGACCGCGCTGGAGGAAGACCTCACCAGCCGAATCGCGCAGACCGGCGCCAGGGGTGTCCTCATCGACATCTCCGCCTTGGAGATCGTCGACTCGTTCATCGGCCGCATGCTCGACAACATCGCCGCCGTGTCGCGCATGCTCGACGCCGACACGGTCGTGGTGGGGATGCGGCCGGCGGTTGCGATCACTCTGGTCGAGCTTGGCCTCGAACTGCGCGGCGTGCGTACGGCCTTGAACGTCGAGCGAGGCATGGCGCTGATCAGCCAAGCGAGGAACGTCTTCGTGGCGGATGGAACCGGCAATGGGTTTGCCGGGGGAAACGCCGATGACCTCCCAAGGGAATGACGCGGAGCTGCCGATCCGCAGCTCCGACGACGTTGTGCGGGTGCGCCAGGAAGTCAGGGCACGGGCGCAGGCCGCGGGCTTCGGCATCGTCGATCAGACCAAGATCGTGACCGCCGCCAGCGAGCTTGCGCGCAACACGCTGGACTATGGCGGCGGCGGCACCGTGCGCATCGCAATGCTGGCCAGCGGCGTGCGGCGTGGCGTGCGGCTCATCTTCCAGGATGGAGGGCCCGGCATCCCCGACATTGACCGGGCGATGACGGATGGCTTCACCACGGGAGGCGGCCTGGGGCTGGGGCTTGGCGGGGCCAAGCGGCTTTCCAATGAATTCTCTATCGAGTCCGCGCCCGGTCAGGGAACCCGCGTCATGATCGCGCGCTGGAAGTAGCTGATGATCCTGATTCCCGTTCATGAGCAGAGCCAAGTCGCGGAAGCCCGCCGTCGCGCCGTGGAATTGGCAGAGCGCACGGGTTTCGACGAGAACGGCCAGGGACGGGTCGCGATCGTGGCGACCGAGCTTGCCACCAACCTCGTCAAGCACGGCCGTGACGGGTGCCTCATCGCCGGGCTGACGGATGGCCCCCAAGCCTCGCGCGAAGCTGACATAAGCTCCTGCGTCGAGTTGATCGCGATCGACAAGGGTCTGGGCATAGCGAACCTCGAAGCCGCGCTCGGCGACGGCTTCTCGACGGCGGGCAGTTCGGGCAACGGCCTAGGTGCGATCAGGCGTCAATCCGAACTGTTCAGGGTCTGGTCTCAACCAGGCCTGGGAACCGCGATACTGGCACGGGTCGGAACCAAGCGCGGCGCGGCGCGACCGACCCGAGCCAATGACGAAGGTGTTGCCGATCAAACCGCCGACTGGGGGGCAGTCTGCGTGGCGAAGCTTGGGGAGGAAGCGTGCGGCGACGATTGGCACGTCTTTCCCAAGCTGGGCGCGCCGGCCTTGCATGAGCGAACTGTGATGGTGGTGGATGGTCTCGGCCACGGACCGCAGGCGGCGGAAGCGTCCGCAGAGGCGGTGCGCATCTTCCGCAGGCATGCGGGAACGGCGTCGGGACCGGCGGAAATCATGGAGGCGCTGCATGCCGGCCTGCGCGCCACCCGCGGCGCGGCCGTTTCGATCGCGCGCTTCGACGCCGGGCGTCGTCTGGTACGGTTCTGCGGCGTGGGCAATGTCGCGGGCGCGCTGCTGGGACGTGGCGGCGGCGAGCCGAAACGCCTGATGTCGTACAACGGCACCGTCGGCCATACGATCAGGCGCATTGCGGAGGTCGATTATCCCTATCCCGATAACGGGACGCCGCCGGTCGTGCTGCTCCACTCCGACGGGGTGAGCGCGTCGTGGTCGCTCGCCTCTTACCCCGGCTTGGCTGCCGCCCATCCGAGTCTTCTCGCCGCCGTTCTGTTCCGTGATTGGGGGCGCCCGCGCGACGACGCGACCGTGCTCGTCGCCGGCTCCGGCGAGGGGCCGGGCGGAGAAGCAGGATGGGCGTGACGGATTGGCCGATCCTGTCGCTGGCGATCCGCAACGAGGCGGATGTGGTGTCGGCACGCCAGCGCGCGCGGCGCGTCGCCGAGCTCCTCGGTTTCGACACGCAGGACCAGACCCGGATCGCGACCGCCGTTTCCGAGATCGCGCGCAATGCCTTCGAATATGCAGGGGGTGGCCGCGCGAGTTTTTCGCTGCTTGCGGCTGAGACTGCTGGGCCCGCCGGCTCGCAGCGCTTGGCGGCGACAATCACCGATCGGGGTCCGGGCATCGCCCAGCTCGACGCGGTGCTGGACGGCCGCTACCGCTCGCGCACGGGTCTGGGCATCGGCCTCCTCGGCGCGAAGCGGCTGATGGACGGGCTGCATGTCGAGACCGGGCCTTCGGGCACCACGGTCTCGATGGAGAAACTGATGCCGCGCCGCCGCGCGCCGCTTGCTCGCGACGAGCTTGGCATCCTCGCGAACAGGATCGCCGCCGAGCTGCCAATCGATCCCCTCGCCGTTCTCGCCGCGCAGAACCGCGAGCTCGTCGCCAGCCTGGACGAGCTGAAGACGCGGGGCGAAGAGCTTGCCCGCCTCAACGGCGAACTTGAAGACACCAATCGCGGCGTGGTTGCGCTTTATGCGGAGCTCGACACGCGCGCCGAGCAGCTGCGCGAGGCGAGCGAGGCGAAGACGCGCTTCCTGTCCAACATGAGCCACGAGTTCCGCACGCCGCTGCACTCCATCCTCGCCTTGTCGCAACTGCTTCTCGACCGGAGCGACGGCGAGCTGACGGACGAACAGGAGCTGCAGGTGGGGTTCGTCCGCAAAGGGGCGCAAAGCCTGTCGGATCTCGTCAACGATCTTCTCGACCTCGCCAAGGTGGAGGCCGGCAAGATCGACGTCCGGCCGTCGTCCTTCACGGTCGCTGGCCTGTTCGGGGCTTTGCGCGGCTCGCTCAAGCCGCTCAAGACGAACCCGCTCGTTGACTTGAGCTTCGTCGAACCCGACGCCGGCCTGCCGGAACTCTCGACCGACGAGGCGAAGGTCGCGCAGATCCTGCGCAACTTCGTGTCGAACGCTTTGAAATTCACGGCTGAGGGCGGCGTCTGCGTTGCGGCCGATTTCGAGCGCAAGGCAGGCCGCATCCTCTTTTCCGTGTCCGACACGGGCGTCGGCATCGCGCCAGCCGACCAGAAAAGAGTGTTCGAGGAGTTCGAGCAGGTGGAAGGCCCCCTGCAGCGCACAACCGTGGGAACCGGCCTCGGCCTGCCGCTTTCGCGCCGCCTCGCCGAGTTGCTGGGCGGCGAAATCCTTCTGGAAAGCATCCCCGGACGCGGCTCGCGCTTCACCCTGGCCGTTCCGCCGATATACAACGGCAGCGTCGAAGCTAGACGGAGCCGATCGCTTACCGTGGTCGATGACAGGCTGTCCGCACGGGTGCCGCGACTACTCCTCGTGGACGACGAGGAGGCGTTCCGCTATCTGGTCAAGCAGATGGTGAAGACCAGCAAAGGTCCCGAAGGTGTGGCGTTCGACGTGATCGAGGCAGCCGACGGCGTCGAGGGCCTCCAATTGGCGCGGGCCGAGCCCCAGCCCGACATCATCCTGCTCGATCTGCAGATGCCGCGGCTCGACGGCTTCGACATGCTGCAAGCGCTCGCCGCCGACCCCGGCTCGCGCGACATCCCCGTCGTCGTCGCGACGGCGTCCGAACTTTCGGCATCAATCCTCGATCGGCTGAGCCATGCCCGTGCCGTGATACCCAAGGATAGCTTTGCCCCTCGCGACCTCATTGCCGCGCTGGGCGACCTGGGGTCGGCGAAGGCCGATAAGGCTTCGGCTTGATGGTGGAAGATCGTCCTCTCGTTTTGGTCGTCGACGACAATGAAGCTGGCCGCTACACCAAGATGCGCACCCTGCGCCGAATGGACGGGGTCGCGCTGATCGAGGCGGCGAGCGGCAACGAAGCGCTACGCCTCGTGGCCGAACAGCATCCGACGCTGGTGCTGCTCGATGTCAAGCTGCCCGACATTTCGGGGCTGGAAGTTTGCAGCGCGATCAAGCGCGATCATCCCGACACCCTTGTGCTCCAGACTTCAGCGTCGTTCGTGACCGGGATGGATCGCACGCGCGGGCTGGAGGCAGGCGCGGACGCTTATCTCGTGCAGCCCGCCGAGCCCAACGAAATCGTCGCGAATGTCCGGGCGCTGCTTCGCATCCGCAATGCGGAACAACGCCTGCGCGAAAGCGAGCGCGAACTGCGCTTCACGTTGAAGGCCGGGCGCTTCGGCGCCTGGACGCTCGACCTCGCCACGGGCGAACTGACCACGTCGGAAGTCTGCCGGACTAATTTCGGGCGCGACCCCGACGCGCCCTTCACCTACGAGCAGTTGCGGGCGGCCGTTTACCCGGAGGACCAGGCACGCATGGCCGCCGCCGTCGAGCATACGATAGCGAGCGGCGCGGACTACGACATCGAGTACCGGATCGTCACGCCGGCCGGCGAAGTCCGCTGGGTGCTGATCCGGGCGCAGCTGAGCTGCGGCCCGGACGGGTCGCCGCTGAAGATGGCCGGCGTGTCCATCGACATCACCGACCGCAAGCGCACCGAAGCCCACATCCGAGAGTTGAATGAGACGCTGGAGCGTCAGGTCGTCGAGCGTACCGTCGAACTTCGCCGGTTCCGCGACATCGTTGAGGCGACCACTTCTCCGATCTGCGCCTTCGACAACGACTTTCGCCTGATCGCCTTCAATCAGGCGCACAATGACGCATTCCGTCGCGTGAACGGCTTTGACACCAAGCTGGGCGATATCTTTCCCGACCTGTTCATCCCGGAGCAGCAGCCGGTAATGCGTGCGCTGATGGCGCGCGCGCTTTCGGGAGAGCAGTTTACGGTGACGGAAGAATTTGGCCGGCCGGAACTTGGCCAGCCGCTCTGGGAGATCAATTACACCCCGCTTCGCGATGAAAGCGGCGCCGTTATCGGCGCCTTTCACCTCGCAAACGATATCTCCGACCGGCTGCGCGCCGAGGCCGATTTGGCCGCCGCGCAAGAGGCGCTGCGGCAGAGTCAGAAGATGGAGGCGATGGGCAGCCTGACCGGCGGTGTCGCCCACGACTTCAACAACCTCTTGACCCCCATCGTCGGCACGCTCGACATGCTTCAGCGCAGGGGCATCGGCGGCGAGCGCGAGCAGCGCCTTATCGCCGGCGCCGCGCAGTCGGCGGACAGGGCGAAAGTTCTCGTGCAGCGTCTGCTCGCCTTCGCGCGGCGTCAGCCGTTGCAGCCGGTCGCGGTGGATGTTGCACAACTTGTCGGGGGCATGGGCGATCTGGTGGCCAGCACAACCGGGCCGCAGATCAAGGTGGTTGTGGACGCGCCTGACGGCCTGCCGCCCGCCAAGGCCGACCCGAACCAGCTTGAGATGGCGCTTTTGAACCTATCGGTGAACGCCCGTGATGCCATGCCGGATGGCGGGACGCTGCGCATCAGCGCGGCGGCGGAAACAGTTCGCGCTGAAACAAATGCCGACTTGCGACCCGGCAGGTACGTCCGCGTGTCGGTTGCCGATACAGGCACCGGGATGGATGAAACTACGCTGGCACGAGCCGTTGAGCCCTTTTTCTCAACCAAAGGCGTTGGCAAGGGTACGGGCCTGGGGCTCAGCATGGTGCACGGCCTCGCCTCGCAGCTCGGCGGTGCGCTGAGGATCAAGAGCAAGCCGGGCCTCGGCACAAACATCGAACTATGGCTGCCGCAAACCGAAGACGCATTTGAGGAACCTGCGGTCAGGGGTGAAGCGGGAGCGGCTAAGCAGCACGGCACCGCCTTGCTTGTCGATGACGAAAAATTCGTGCGCCTGAGCACGGCCGACATGCTCACCGACCTCGGCTACCGCGTCCTTGAGGCGGAGTCGGCCGAAGAGGCGCTTCGGCTGTTTGAAGACGCGCCCCAGATCGACGTGGTGATCACCGACCACTTGATGCCAGGCATGACGGGCACCGATTTGGCCCGGAGTATTCGCGATCGTCAGCCTAACCTGCCGGTGCTCATAGTTTCGGGGTATGCCGAGGTGGATGACATTGCGCCGGATTTACCACGGCTGACCAAGCCTTTCCGCAAAGATGAACTGGTGGCGAGACTCGCAACCCTCTCGTCTTCGAAGGACGCTTGAGGCGCTATCCTTTGGCGCAGCGGGAAGATTGGATTTGCCTGCCGCCCGCATCGCGCGAAAAGCGGCCCTGTTGCCGTCGATCGCCAAGGAGAGAGAGCAAATCGCTTTCGGGTCTTCGTACAGGAGACGAAGGCCGCTCGCCACCACACCATCAAGGACGGCGGATTTCAAACTGAGACACTACCCGCAATCGGCGTCGCCCGGCCGCGTCACGTCGATGAAGAGAGGGGCCGTGACCGGATCGACCTTGCCGAAGTCCAGCATTTCGACGTCCGCGGCCGTTCGGCTGGCCGCCGGAGGCGCCGATTGTCTCAAATTCGACCCTCTCGCCCGGCGCGGCTGTGATGGCCGGAACGTTGCCGTTGTTCCAGCCGTGGCGGCTGTGGATCGTGCGTTGCATTTCCTTGCGACATCGTGGCTGCGGCGTCTGTTTTGCGTTAACGCGCAAACCTGTTGCCAAATTGGTGTGCGCCGCGCTAGCGTTGAACAATATCTGTGCAGGGGGTGGCGTGTTGGCAGGGGCGAGGCAGGAGGAAGGTCGGGCGAAGTTCGGCCCTTATGAGACGTGGTACCGTATCACCGGCGACCTCGGTTCGGGCAAGCCGCCTGTCTTCATCCTGCACGGTGGGCCCGGCGCCGCCCACAACTACGTCGATTCCTACAAAGGGTTGAGCGAGACAGGCCGCGCCGTCATCCACTATGACCAGATCGGCTGCGGAAACTCCACCTTGCTGCCCGACAAGGGCGCCGAGTTCTGGACGCCGCAGCTGTTCGTCGACGAACTCGAAAACCTGGTCGATGCGCTCGGCCAGCGGGCGGCTTTTCACGTGCTTGGCCAGTCCTGGGGCGGCATGCTGGCCGCCGAATACGGCACGCGCCGCCCGAAGGGGGTGAAGTCGCTCACCATCGCCAATTCGCCGGCTTCCATGGCTCTGTGGGTTTCGGAGGCGATGCGGCAGCGCTCCGAGATACCGCAGGAAATCCAGGACGCGCTGAACAAGCACGAGGCGGCCGGCACCTATTCCGACCCGGAATATCAGCGGGCCACGCAGTGGGTCTACGAGCGCCATGTCTGCCGCGTGGTGCCGTTTCCGCCGGAGGTGACCGCCACCTTCGACCAGGTGGCCCGCAACCCGACCGTCTACCACACCATGAACGGGCCCAACGAGTTCTTCGTGGTCGGCACGCTCAAGGACTGGACCATCATCCCCGACCTCGGCAAGATCGATGTCCCCACGCTGATCATCTCAGGCCGCTTTGACGAGGCGACGCCCGCCTGCGTCCAGCCCTTCGCCGACAACATCAAGGGCTCGCGCTGGGTAATCTTCGAGGAGTCGAGCCACATGCCGCATGTGGAGGAATACGATCTCTGCATGAAGACCGTCGGCGACTTCCTCCAAGCCAATGATTGAAACCCCGCATCGGGACAGGAGCTGAAATGACCAGATGGTTTCTCGCCGGCTTGAGCGTGGCCGCCCTTGGGTCCGCCTCGCTCGCCCCTGCCCACGCAGAATATCAGGCCGAGCACCGGGGCGGCACGATGCGTCTGGTGGCGCGCTCCGCCGCAGGAACGCTCGACCCGCAGATCAACTACACCCTGCAATACTGGCAGATTTACCAGTCGGTCTATAGCGGCCTGACGGCGTTCAAGAAGGCAGCCGGCGAAGGAGGCTTCGAGGTCGTTCCCAACCTGGCCGAGGCTCTTCCCGCTGCCACGAACGACGGCAGGACGTACGTCTTCAAGCTGCGCAAGGGCATAAAGTTCTCCGATGGGCGCGAGGTCGGCGTCAAGGACGTCGTGGCGTCCTTCCAGCGCATCTTCAAGGTGTCGAGCCCCACCTCAGGCGGCTTCTATTCTGTCATCGTCGGCGCCGACAAATGCATCGCGGCGCCGGCCGGCTGCACGCTCGAAGGGGGCGTCGTGGGCGACGAGGCCGCGGGCACGGTGACGATCAATCTGACGCGCGTCGATCCGGAGTTCTTCTTCAAGCTGGCCGTGCCGCACGCCACGGTTCTGCCGGCCGATGCCCCGACCAGCGACGCGGGCTCGACGCCGCTGCCCGGCACCGGACCCTATTTCTTTTCGGCCTACGACCCGAACAAGGGCCTGACCATGTCGCGCAACCCGCACTTCAAGGTGTGGAGCGAGGATGCGCAGCCGGACGGCTACCCCGATGTCGTGCAGTACGATTTCGGGCTGACCGACGAGGCCGAGGTGACGGCCGTGATGAACGGCGAGGCCGACTGGATGTTCGACCAGCCGCCGACCGACCGGCTGGGCGAGATCGGCACCAAATACAAGGACCAGGTCAACATCAACAACCTGACCGCCTGGTGGTACGCGCCGATGAACACACGGCTGCCGCCGTTCGACAACCTGAAGGCCCGCCAGGCCGTCAACTTCGCCATCGACCGCAAGGCGATGGTCAACCTCTTCGGCGGCCCGGTGCTGGCCGCCCCCGTCTGCCAGGTGCTGCCGCCGGCTTTCCCCGGTCATGTCGATTACTGCCCCTACACGAAGGACCCCGGCGCGAAATGGTCGGCGCCGGACATCGAGAAGGCCAAGCAGCTGGTCGAGGAATCCGGCACCAAGGACCAGGAGGTGACGATCATCGCCGAGGACACGGCCGTGTCGAAGGCGCTGGGAACCTACCTGCAGAGTGTCCTGACCGAAATCGGCTACAAGGCGAACGTCAAGCCGATCTCGCCCAACATCCAGTTCACCTACATCCAGAACACGAACAACAAGGTCCAGATCTCGCTGTCGCAGTGGTATCAGGACTATCCTGCCGCCTCGAACTTCCTCAATGTGCTGTTCGGCTGCGGCAGCTTCCAGGAAGGCTCGGACTCCTCCATCAACATCGCCGGCTTCTGCAACGACGCGGTCGAAGCCAAGGCGAAGGAAGCCTTCGCGCTTTCCGCAACAGACCAGGAAGGGGCCAACAAGATCTGGGCCGGGATCGACAGGATGGTCGTCGATCAGGCGCCCGCGGCGCCCTTGTTCACGCCCAAGCACGTGGACTTCGTGTCGAAGCGCCTCGGCAATTTCCAGTTCAACGCGCAGTTCTACTGGATGGTGACGCAGTCCTGGGTGCAGTAGCCCCGACGTGACGGCCGTCACAGGTCAGATCGAGCCGGCAGCCAAGAGCCGCGGCCCGTGGGCCACGGCGATGCGCAGGCTGACGCGCGACCGCGCGGCGATCGCAGCCCTGGCGGTCTTCGTCCTGGTCGTCGTCGCCTGCCTGCTCGCCCCGGCCTACGCCGCCTGGTCCAACGTCGATCCGTTCCGCTCGACCCTCGATGCCACCATCACCGTCGATGGACAGGACGTGCCGGTAATGGAGCCGTCAACCGAGGGCCTTGGGCTCGGCTACAACCCGATCGGCCCGACCTGGCGGTTCGGCAATTACTTCCTGGGAGCCGACAACCAGGGCCGCGACGTCATGGCCCGCCTGCTCTATGGCGGGCTCAACTCGCTCCTGATCGCGGGAGCCGCGACCGTGCTGACGCTGGCTGCCGGCACCGCGTTCGGCCTCGCGGCGGGCTTCTTCGGCGGTGTCGCCGACGTCGTGCTGTCGCGCGTCCTCGACATCCTGTGGGCGTTCCCGGTCTATCTGCTGGCCATCTCGCTCTCGATCGTGCTGATCGCGCAGGGCATCAGCATCGGGCCGATCACCATCGCGTCCGGCTCGCTGTGGCTGCCGATCTTCATCATCGGCATCGTTTACATCCCCTATGTCGCGCGGCCCGTGCGCGGGCAGGTGCTGGCGCTCACCAAGAGCGAGTTCGTGCTTGCCGCCAGGGCTCTCGGCGTCCCCAGCCACCGCATCCTCCTGCGCGACATCCTGCCGAACGTGTCCACTACGCTGATAGTCTTCGTGCCGATCATGATGGCGCTGAACATGCTGACGGAATCGGCGCTGTCGTTCCTGTCGATCGGGGTGCAGCCGCCCGATGCGAGCTGGGGCACCATCATCCAGGACGGACAGACGCTGCTTTACACGCGGCCGATGGTGGCGCTGGCGCCGGGCATCGCCATCGTCGTCACCGTCTTGTCGCTCAACGTTCTCGGCGACGGCCTGCGCGACGCGCTCGACCCGCGGTCCAAGATCAGGATCGGCCGCGCCTGATGGCCTTCGCGCTCGTCCGCCGTCTTGGCCAGGCGGCCTTCGTGATGTTCGGCATCAGCGTGCTCGTGTTCCTGATCTTCTTCGCCACGCCCGGCGCGGACCCTGCCGCGCGCATCGCAGGGCGCAATGCGACGCCCGAGGTGCTCGCGGCGGTGCGCAAGAGCTTCGGCTTCGATCAGCCCATCTGGGTCCAGTATGCGACCATGATGAAGAAGATCTTCGTCTCCGGCGACCTCACCTCCTTCGTCAATCGCGGCTGGAAGGTTGTGCCGGCAGTGCTGGACACGATTCCGGTAACGCTGTCGCTGGTGCTGGGCGCCGCCGTGCTCTGGGTCGTTTTCGGCATCGTCATCGGCGTGCTGGCGGCGGCGACGCGCGGAAGCTGGATCGACCGGCTCCTGATAGTGCTGGGGCTGATCGGCATCTCCATGCCGGTTTACTGGCTCGGCGAGGTGATGAACCTCGTCACGCAAAGCCGCTACCACGACACCTGGGCTTTCTCCTGGGTGCCGCCGCTCGGCTACAAGCCGCTGACGGAAGATCCGAGGGGCTGGTTTCTCACTTTGGTCATCCCGTGGTTCACGCTCGCCATTCTTTACATCGGCCTTTACGGCCGCGTGCTCCGGGCCTCGATCATCGAATCCATGCAGGAAGATTATATCCGCACGGCGCGCGCCAAGGGACTGTCGGAACGCCAGGTGCTCCTGCGCCATGCGCTGCGCACCTCGCTGATCTCCTTCGTGACGCTCTTCGGGCTCGACTTCGGCGCGCTGGTCGGCGGTTCGGCGCTGCTCACGGAAGTCGTGTTCGGCCTGCAGGGTGTCGGCAAGCTCACCTACGATGCGCTGCTCAACCTTGACCTGCCGATCATCATGACGACGGTGATGTACGCCTCGTTCTTCGTCGTCATGGCGAACGCGGTCGTGGACTTCATCTACATCCTGCTCGACCCGCGCGTGAGGACCGCCTGATGCTGAAGGTCCGAAACCTCAGCGTCGGCTTCCAAACGGAGAAAGGCTTCTTCAAAGCCGTCGACGACGTGTCGTTCGACGTGGCCGAGGGCGAACTTCTCGGCGTCGTGGGGGAGTCCGGCTCCGGCAAGACGATCACGCTGCTCGCCGTCATGGGCTTGATCGTCGATCCCAACGTGGTCATCACCGGCTCGATCGCCTATCGCGGGCGCGAGCTGGTCGGCTTGGCCGGCCGCGAGATGCGCAAGCTTCGCGGCCGCGAGATCGCGATGATCTTCCAGGACCCGATGACCGCGCTCACCCCGGTCTATTCGGTCGGCTGGCAGATCGCAGAACAGGTGCTGGCGCACGAGAAGATCGGCAAGGCCGCGGCCTGGGCCCGCGCGGTCGAGTTGCTTGCCGAGGTGAACATCCCGCATGCGTCCGAAGCCGCGCACCGCTTCCCGCATCAGCTTTCCGGCGGCATGCGCCAGCGCGTGGTGATCGCGATGGCGCTCTCCTGCAACCCGGCCTTGCTTGTCGCCGACGAGCCGACGACCGCGCTCGACGTGACGGTGCAGGCGCAGATCCTCGACCTCGTGCGAAAGCTGCGCAAGAACCACGGCAGCGCCATCGTGTTCATTACGCACGACATGGGCGTGATGGCCGAGATCGCGGACCGGATGATGGTGATGTATGCCGGCCGGATCGTCGAAAGCGGCGCCAAGCGCGCGCTCTTCCAGGCTCCCCGCCCCCCCTACACGCGCGCGCTGCTCGACTCCATTCCCCCCTTGAGCGGCGAGCGGCCGCGACGCCTCCGGACGATCCCCGGATCGCCGCCGAACCTGCTCAACCGGCCGCCGGGCTGCTCGTTCGGCCCTCGATGCCCCGAACGCTTCGAGAAATGCATCATGGTGCCGGAGCTGCTCGACAGTCCCCACGCGGTTGCCTGCTTCAGGGCGGCGTCGGCATGAGCGCGCCCTTGCTCGACGTGATCGATGTGAGCAAGCGCTTCACCGTCGGATCGCGCTTCTCCAGGCAGGGGGTCCGCACGGTGCACGCGCTCGACGGCGTGTCGTTCCGGGTGAACGCCGGGGAAACGCTCGGCCTCGTCGGCGAATCCGGATGCGGGAAGTCAACGCTCGGCCGCTGCATCGTGCGGCTCCACGACCTGACATCGGGAGCCTTGCGCTTTTCCGGCGTCGATCTCGCGACGCTTTCGCCGCGAAAGCTGCGGCAGCTGCGGCGAAGGCTGCAGATCGTGTTCCAGGACCCCTACGCCTCGCTCAACCCGCGGCGGCGCGTCGGCGACCTGATCGCCGAGCCCCTGCGGGTCCACACAACCATGTCGCCGCAGGAGATCGGCGCGCGCGTCGGAGAGCTTCTCGACCTCGTCGGGCTGAAGCCCGAACATGCCCTCCGCTTTCCGCACGAGTTTTCCGGCGGCCAGCGGCAGAGGATCGGCATCGCGCGGGCCATTGCGCTCCATCCCGAGTTGGTCGTGCTCGACGAGCCCGTTTCGGCTCTCGACGTGTCGGTGCAGGCGCAGATCGTCAACCTGCTCGCCGACCTGCAGGAGCGCCTCAACCTCACCTACATCTTCATCGCCCACGATCTCAGCGTGGTGCGCCAGGTTTCGAACCGCATCGCGGTCATGTATCTTGGGTCGATCGTCGAGCTGAGCGCGGCCGACGAGATCTTCGCGCGCCCCGCGCACCCCTACACTGCTGCGCTGATCTCCTCCGTGCCCGTACCCGACGACGCCCTTTCCGGCGGCAGGGCGCGCATCGTGCTGAAGGGTGACGTGCCGAGTCCGGTCAATCCGCCGGCGGGCTGCCGTTTCCACACGCGCTGCCCCATCGTGCAGGACCGCTGCCGCACCCAGCGGCCGCTTTTGCGGGCGCTGTCGGCCCGGCGCGAAGTCGCGTGCCATTTTCCGTTAGAAGCCGCATCCGACATCTCGCCGATCGATCCGAGCGCGGATCGAGCCAGATCCTCGCCGCTGTAGCCGCGGAGTGTCAGTGTTCTGATCTTGGACCCCGTTTCATAACTTGTTCGGGTCGGTCCGGCGGCTCTTTTCGGCTCTCGCCTTGTCGCTGAGCGCGAGCCGACGGTCTCGCCCGCCTTCGGCCCTCGCCGATGCTTGCCTCGCATCGACTGCGGTCGGCTCCTACAGAGAGCACCAAAATCCCTCGTGCTTCTCGGAAGCTGGGAGGTGAACGAGGACGCCACGCAATACGCGCTGCGCGTGCGCAAGGGCGTGACCTGGAACAACGGCGATGCGTTCGATGCCGAGGACGTCGTCTTCAACCTGAACCGCTGGTGCGATTCCAAGGTTGAAGGCAACCCGATGGCGAGCCACATGGCGTCGCTGATCGACGAAGCGGCGGGCAAGGCACGCCAAGGTGCGATCACCAAAGTGGACGGCTTCACGGTGCGCCTCGTGCTCTCAGTGCCCGACATCTCGATCATCCCATTCCTGATGCTGGCAGGTCTGAAGCGGCTTTGCCACTCTCGGCAAAGCTTGATCGGAGATAGCCTCCGGGAACTGGTCAGCGAAGCGCGGACGATTGGAGAGGGGCGTGAAGCGGAACGACCGCTTTCCGGGATCACTCCCGCCGATGCCCGCTTCCGGCACAGTAGCGGCTTGGTAAAGCGAGGTTTGGCCACAAGCGGAACGGCTGCTTTTGCGGCCCGCTTTCAGGAAAGGCGACGGTCGAACTCCGGCGCAACCTCACGGCGCCATGTCGCAGGAACCTTGCGCTACCGTTGCCGCCGCAGCACCATTCCGGCGTGGTGCAGCGTGTCGATGTCCACGAAGTCGCCGTCGGCGGTGAAGCCGGTGTCGTCCCGATCTTCGATATGGGTGCCGGTCACCTCGTAACGGCCCTGCTAGGCGCTTTGGCGGTTGCCTCGCGCCTCGTCGTAGCGGCCGTCGTATGGAACTGCATCCGCCTTGATGATCGTTGAGAGGCAACAGAGGGCTCCCATGCAGCTCTGAGGCGACAACTCGTCCGTGAAAACAGCGATGTCCGATTTCGGATATTGCTAAAGCCCATCGCGATGGCCGGCTTGAGGCGCGAAGCGGAAAGTCAGCTTTCCGGATCGCAAACGCCGAGTTCGTTCCAACGCGCATACACGGCCGTTCCAGTCGGTCGGATTGCATGCAGCAGTCAGACGATGACCTGCGAGCCGATCTCCACCACGCGGCTCGTCGGAATGCGGAAGTGCTCGGTCGCGTCGCTCGCACTGCGGGCCAGCGCGATGAACAGCTTGTCCTGCCACAGCGGCATCCCGGAATGCGCAGAGGCTTTGATCGAGCGGCGGGACAGAAAGAACGATGTGCTCATCACGTCGAACTGAAGGCCTTCCTTGCGGCAGGCGGCAAGCGCTCTGGGAACGTTCGGCTGCTCCATGAAGCCGAAACGCATGGTCACGCGCATGAAGTGCGGCGAGACGCGCTCGATCGAAACGCGATTACCGTCGTTCAGCTTCGGCGTATCTTCCGTCACCACGTGAACGATCACGTTCTGCTGATGCAGCACCTTGTAGTGCTTGAGGCTGTGCAGCAGGGCCGAAGGAGCGTTTTCGGGTGAGCCCGTGAAGAACAGCGCCGTGCCCGGCACACGCTCCATAGGCCGCTTCTCGAGCATGTCGATGACGGCTCGCAAAGGCATGTCCTCCCGGTGCGCCTTGGCCGTGACGATCGCCATGCCCCGCTGCCAGGTCAGCATGACCACCATCAGCGATGCCGCGACCATGAGCGGCATCCAGCCGCCTTGCAGGACTTTCAGAAGATTGGCGCCCAGAAATATCAGATCGATGACCAGGAAGGGCGCGATGACCAGCGCGGATTTCGTCACGCTCCATCCCCAGGCGTAGCGCAGCGCCAGAAAGGCGAGCACCGCCGTCACCACCATCGTGCCGGTCACCGCGATTCCATAAGCAGCTGCCAGCGCACTGGACGACTGGAAGGCGATGACCACCACCACGACGGCCGTCAGAACATACCAGTTCACCCGCGGCACGTAGATCTGGCCCTTCTCGGTTTCGGAGGTGCGCAGGATCTTGAAGCGCGGCAAAAGACCCAGTTGGATGGCCTGCTGGGTCAGCGAGAAGGCGCCGGTGATCACCGCTTGGCTTGCGATGATGGTGGCAAGCGTCGCCAGCAACACCATCGGAATCAGCGCCCACTGGGGATAGAGCAGGTAGAACGGGTTTTCCAATCGATCGGGATGGGCGAGCAGCATGGCGCCCTGGCCGAGATAATTGAGCGCGAGGGCAGGCAACGCGAACAGCAGCCAGGCAAGCTGGATCGGCTTGCGGCCGAAGTGCCCCATGTCCGCGTAAAGCGCCTCCGCCCCGGTGACTGCCAGGAACACCGCCCCCAAGGCGAACAAGCCGGCGATGCCGTGATTCAAGAGGAAGGCAACGCCGTAAGTCGGGCTGATTGCCGCGAGAATGCCGGGGCTGTCGGCCAGATGCAGGAGGCCCCCCAAGGCCATGATGGCGAACCAGATGGCCATCACCGGCCCGAACACGAACGCGACCGCGGCCGTCCCGCTTCTTTGCACGGCAAACAGGAGTACCAGAATAACAAGACTGATCGGCAGGATGTAACCGTCGAGTCCGGGCGCCACGAGGTTCAGGCCCTCAACCGCCGACAGCACGGAGATGGCAGGCGTGATGATCGCGTCGCCGTAAAACAGGGCGGCGCCCGCCATGCCGAGCACCACCACCACCGCCGCGCGCCGCTCCAGCACGCGCTGGACGAGCGCCATCAATGCCAGGGTGCCGCCTTCGCCCTTGTTGTCCATGCGCATGATAAGGACGACGTATTTGAGCGTGACGATAACGATCAGGGCCCACAGCACGAGCGACACAACGCCCAGCACCATCGCGGGCGTCAGCGCGCCGCCATCTGCCGCGGCCTTCAGGCTTTCCTTCAGCGCATAAAGCGGGCTGGTGCCGATGTCGCCGAACACCACCCCGATCGAGCCGATGAACAGCGTCCAGAAGCCCGCGCGCTCCTGCTCGTGACCAGGCGCAGGGTGCTCCGTCCCCGCAGGCTGATCCAAACCGGCAGGTGCTGCAATGTGAGACACGGCTTGTGGAACTCCAGTCCTATAATGCGGCAGAGGAAGGCCGGCGGGGCGTTTTCGCGTAATCCTGAGGGTCGGAACTCAGCCAATGTTTGAAGCATCGGCAAAATAACAGCAGCGAGGCCAAGCTGAGGAGAACGGGAGGATCGACCCGTCCGAGCCATGATCTAGGCGCCGGCTCGACGAGCGTAAGGCCGACGCAGTCCTTTCTCTCCTGAAAGCCCACTCTCTCTCGTTTTGTCGTGGTGACTTCAAGGGGCTCGTGCAGGGTCGGAACGCTTGAAGGTTGTGTAGAAAGGCACGGCGTTCACGCTTTAGAGTTGAGGACGATGTCTATGGGCTGAAGACGATAGACGAATTTTGGCTGATCCGCTATGCGCCCGGCGCAGCCGGCGCGAGGTAAGCATGGCTAAGCATCGGCAACCAGGTGGGCAGCCAAAAGAGCCAGCCCGCCGGCTCCGGAGGTCTTGTCCCATCTCTCGATGCACGGCAGTCATTGTCGAGGAGATACGATGCCAGACACCGAAGACGTCAGTTCCCGCGAGGGCCACGTTGCCGCGCGCTCGGAGTGGAAGCTCGCGCTCGGCGCGACGGGCATCGTGTTCGGTGACATCGGCACGAGCCCGCTTTACGCCTTCCGCGAAAGCTTCGTTGGGCATCATCCACTGCCGATCGATGATTTTCATGTCCTGGGCGTGCTTTCGCTTCTGGTCTGGGCGCTTATCCTTGTCGTCACCGTCAAATACGTGCTGGTGACGATGCGGGCCGACAACCGCGGCGAAGGCGGCAGCTTCGCGCTTCTGGCGCTTGCCGGCCGCGTTGCGCCACGCTCGCCTGCGCTCCGCTGGATCGGCGCGGCAGCGCTGCTGGCAACCGCGCTGTTCTACGGCGACGCCGTGATCACCCCGGCCATCTCCATCCTTTCCGCAGTCGAAGGCCTGACGCTGCTCAGCCCCTCTTTTGCGGCACTTGTGCTCCCGGTTACGCTTGTGCTCGTCGTCCTGCTTTTCGCCGTCCAGCGGTTCGGAACGGACCGCATAGGCAGGGCATTCGGCCCGGTTATGCTCGCCTGGTTCATCGCGATCGGGTTGCTCGGCGTGGTCAACATCTTGGATAACCCCGGCATACTTGCAGCCGTCAACCCGCTTCACGCGCTGCGTTTCTTCCTGGTTGATCCCATTCGCGCCTTCTTCACGCTTGGCACGGTCGTGCTCGCCATCACCGGCGCGGAAGCGCTTTATGCGGACATGGGCCATTTCGGGCGCAGGCCAATTTCTCGCGCTTGGCTCTGGCTCGTTCTGCCCGCTCTGCTGCTTTGCTATGCCGGACAGTCGGCGCTGGTGCTGCGCGATCCCGCGGCGATCGAGTCCTCCTTCTACCTGATGGCTCCGCCCTTCCTGCTCGTGCCGCTTCTGCTGCTCGCGGCGGCCGCCACCATCATTGCCAGCCAGTCCATCATCTCAGGCGCCTTCTCGGTAACCCAGCAAGCGATCCAGCTGGGCTATCTGCCGCGCCTCCACATTGCCTTCACCTCGCAAAGCGAGCGGGGGCAAGTTTATGCGCCCGCCGTCAACGCCATGCTCTTCGTGGCTGTGATCGCACTGGTGCTGGGCTTCCGTAGTTCGGCCGCGCTCGCCGCCGCCTTCGGCCTCGCGGTGACCGCCACGATGGTGCTGACCACATTGATGATCGGCTTCTTCGTGTTCCGCGTTTGGCGCTGGAATCCGTTCTGGGCGGTGCCGCTTTACGGGCTTCTGCTCGCTCTCGATTTGGGACTTTTCGCCGCTTCCTCCACCAAATTCATGGACGGCGGCTGGCTGCCCGCCACGATCGCGGCGGTGCTGACGCTGCTCTTCGCGACTTGGCGCCGGGGTCGAAACCTTGTGAACGAGCAACTCTCCCGCGATGCGATGCCCATCGAGCTTTTTCTGAGCAGCAGCCGCAACGTTCAGCGTGTGCCCGGCACGGCCGTGTATCTGACCGCCGCACATGACGGGGTGCCTCCGGCCCTCTTGCACAATATGAAAGCCAACAAGGTCCGCCACGACCGGATCCTCATCGTAACGGTGGACACCGCCCTCATGCCCCGCGTGGCCGAGAGCGCGCGCATCGAAGTCAAGGAAGTCGGTGACGGCGTTTCACGCGCGCTCCTCCGCTTTGGCTTCGCTGAAAATCCCGATATTCCGGCGGCGTTGCGCCTTCTGCCAGGAGGATTGGACGATGGCGCCACTTACTTTCTCAGCCGTCAGACCTTGATTCCAAGCAAGCGGCCCGGCATGGCGCTGTGGCGTGAAAAGCTGTTCGCCGCGATGGTGCGCAACGCCGAGACGCCCATGCTTTTCTTCCGCTTGCCGCCCAATCGAGTGGTCGAACTGGGCAGCCAGTTGGAAATCTGATGCTGGCGTGAGAGCGGTTATCGATCCTGAAGCATCGGACCGAAGAGTGCGCAGCGGTTTTCGGTCCGATGCTCTGGCACTTGGAGGGGTGTCCAAGTGTAACAACCTTTCCATCGTTTGTTCGGCGATTATGCACTTGACGAAACGGTTTATCCCGGTCAATAAGCCGCCCTCGTTTAGGAGCGGCTTCTATGAGCGGAAGTGATCCAGTTGCATTTCGGAAGTTTCGTCCGCCATATCGTATGGCCACGGTATTTGAGAGGTTGAAGCAGCGACCTGAACTGTCAGACTGCGATATCCGCTTCGAGGAACTAGAAGCTGATCGTGAAGACGGCTACTTTCCTACTCTTCAATTCGACAGTGTAAGGGTATTTGTTGAGTATCAAGACTTTTCTATCAATGTGATGGGTAGGCTAACCAACGGGGTGTTTGACTATCAGGTCAATGTTTACGATAAGGACGGCCCAGCAAACCCCCAACATTGGGCCAAGATGACTCATGTGGATGAGATGATTGACATCATTGTCTCGCGGATAGTCGAACGAAAGCGGGGTTCTTAGTTGGCAACTTGCAAGGCCCGTTGCCCTACTAGTGAGATTTTTTATCCTTAGCTCTTTTTGCCTTTATCATTTCAGCTTTTCCATCTGGCGCGTTAGCGGTTGAGGCTTCTTTGCTTGGAGGTGGCGCGCCCAAAGCCCGCCGCATCATCGCGTCGAACTCGTCTTCCGGCAAAGCGACCTTCGAGAAGTCGATGTCCTTAGAGACGGTTTCAAAACCCTCATTGGAGTGCGTTGAAGCAGATGAGAGCTGC
>CAXTCF010000062.1:0-21808 GCA_964242945.1 uncultured Rhizobiaceae bacterium
GTTTTGGCAGCGGCACGCAGGCTGCCGTCCAGATCGCGCTGCTCACAACCAAGCCCCAGGACATAGCAGCAAACGACTTCCTGCTCATTGCTTGAGGGTAATCTCGTACGCGACAACGTCCTGCCGTCCACGAGCTGGCGGGGCGGGCGTGCGAACGCCCTCACCTTCGGACCTGGGCTGAGGCCCGGGAGGATGGGCGGGGCGGATGGAGCATGTTCAAGAAGTCTTCCGGCGACACCAGCCGCAGCAGAGCACTTCGATGACGCTCGAACAATGTGTACGCGGCTGTGTAGTCCGAGCCCATGGCCTGCCACATGCGGCGTAGGTGGTCTGAAACATGGCGTCCGCTTGTCTCGATGTGATGCGGCAGTCCGAAATCGTCAGAAGGCAGCCAAGAGCAGTTTGCGTCCGACTTGACGACGACGCCACACCCAAAGTCGGCATCAACCGTGCAGTACCGGAGATCGGTCCTGCCGATCACAAAGTCCAGATAGGCTTTGTATGTGACGCCGACCCAAGCGTCTGGAATGAAGTCTGGCGTGGCAATCGCCTCGTCGGCGGGACAACAGTCGTGCACCACCATCACGCCGCCCACACGCAGAAGGTCAAACGCGATCTGCATGTCTCGCAATGACGTGTCGTACTCGTGATAGGAATCGACAAAAAGCAAGTCGTAACTGCCGGGAAGCACGTCCCCTAACAAAGGGGCGATGTCACGTTCCGATGTGCTGAATTCGATCGGAAGGCCGTCTTCAAAGGTGTCTGGCCGCAGGTACATGAGGCGGTGCTTGGCCGTCAAATGCTCCCCGTTTACCTCAGCATAGAAGTTGCCAGTCGTTGGGGTGCATATCTCCAGATAGCGTTTGAAGCCGCACCGCTGCGCCAGGAGGTTGATCAGCCGCGTTTTTGAGAGGGATGGCTGCGGTTCTGGCACTGCTACGTGCTTCAATGCGTGACCGTCGAGAGAGCCGATCCACAATCTGAGATGACGCACGTTTCCGCGCCATCGCCAATAGATGCGATAAGCCCAGCGCGAAGCGGCTTTCAGTCTGCCCAAGTTCTATACCACCCCATGCCACACCATGGTCAGGATCAAAGCAGGTGGAAACGGTCACGTCGAGCTTTGTTGGACCATTAAAGCGAGTTGTGTTTAATCTGCCTCGTATTCTGCTTTTCTGAAGAAGTTCCGGCATTGTTCGGGTGAGAACAGGTTGCAGATGTTTTTGAGGGCATCACAGATAGCGTCGAACGAGCGGGCAGCCTTTTTGCGCAGCAGGGCTTTGAGCTTGGAGAACGCCATTTCGATGGGGTTGAGGTCGGGCGAATAGGCCGGCAGGTGCAACAGCCAAGCACCCGGAAACTGGACCGGCGACATACACGATCGACAAGGACGACTGGGCTAAGGCGTCGGGCGGCGTGGCGGGCGGCGGCCGCAAGCGCTTCACCTCAAAACCGGAAGGCGAGCAGCTGCCGCGCGTCGATTTGGAGGACTGGCAGAAGAGTTTCGAGGTCCACCATGCCGAAGATCCCACCGGCGGGTTGGGTGACGTCATAGGCGGCGGTCACTTCGCGGCTGCCAGGGTGATGCCGGCCTTCAAGATGGAGGCGGTTGTGGTGCCGTTCCCTGGCCCAAGGAAGGCCAAGCCATGAACGCCGATCCCCTCGACAGCGTGACGCTCGACGTCGCGACCGGCGTCATCGACCATCTGGACACGATGTACCCGGCCGCATTGCAAGCGGTGCCCTCGTCGGCTCGCATTTCGCTCAGGAACACGATCCGCGCGAAGGTGCGGCAGGCGGTACTGGAGGATCGCCAGCAGCAGGCGGGTCAAGTCCTTCAGAGGCGGAAGCTGCCGCTGACCCGCCGCCAAGCGCAGACGCTCGACTTCATCAGGCAATACGTCACGGAGAATGCCTGCGCGCCGTCCTACGAGGAGATCGGCGCCGGTATCGGGCTTCGCAGCAAATCCGGTGTCATGCGCTTGGTGAACGGGTTGAAGGAACGTGGCCACGTTCGCCACGAGCCGGGCATGGCCCGCACGCTGGAGGTGCTGGGATGAACGCCACCTCGACCCAACCGAAGCGGGCGTACACCGTGGCGCAGTTCTGCCAGGAGTTCTCCGTCAGCAAGAGCTCGTTCTACCGGATGATCCGCGAGGGCGAACTCAAGACGAAGAAGCACGGGCACCGGACGCTGATCCGGGCCGAGGACGCCCAGGCATGGCTGGACGGGCTGCCGAATGGAGCAGGATCGTAAGCCGTCGCGTTCGCTTATCGACCCATCAACAACTTGTGCTGGAAGTCAGCGATCTCGATCCATATAGAGGCAACATGACAATCGAGCCAAAAGAACTCATCGCCGCTGGCATCCGCCCGGGACCATGGATCCCTGCCGCTGTCGAGGCCGCCAATGCCGTGCTGGCAGAAGGCGGCGGACGCGATGCTGCGGTCGAAGCCGCGCGTCTGCTCGTCCACCCTCCGCATGTGCCCTTGCGGGCACAAGGCGCGCAGTTCTTCCACGTCAACATCCGGCCTGAGAATGACGCGGAGCGCGCGAACGTGGATGCCTGCATCGCGACAATGACCGAGTTGATGCGCACGCCGGTCGTGTCGGGCGGCGCGATCATGCCGGACGCCTGCCCCGCGGGACCTCTGGGCACGATCCCGGTGGGCGGCGTGGCAGTATCGGAAGCCATCCACCCCGGCATGCACTCGGCCGACATCTGCTGCTCGATGGCGCTGACAAGCTTCGGCGATGCCGATCCGCGCGCGCTGCTCGACGCCGTGCAGGCGGTGACGCATTTCGGCCCCGGCGGCAGGCCGCGCGGCGCCCAGGTGCAGGTGCCGGACGCGATCCTCTCGGCGATGGGCGCCAATGCGTATCTGAAGGAGAACCTGTCGATCGCACGCGAGCACTTCGCCACACAGGGTGACGGCAACCACTTCGCCTATGTCGGACGGCTTAAGTCGTCAGGCGAGACGGTGCTCGTCACCCACCACGGCTCGCGTGGGCCGGGCGCGCAGCTCTACAAGCGCGGCATGGGGGTGGCCGAGCGCACACGCTCGCGGCTGTCAAGCGAAACGCTGAAGCAGAATGCTTGGATTGTAGCCGACACGCGCGAGGGCGACGACTACTGGGCCGCGCTCCAGATCGTGCGAGACTGGACGAAGGCCAGCCACTTTGCCATCCATGACATGGCGGCGGAACGGCTTGGCGCGAACCGAGGCGACCGTTTCTGGAACGAGCACAACTTCATCTTCCGCAAGTCGGACGGGCTGTTCTATCACGCCAAGGGCGCGACACCTGCCTTCGACGGCTGGGCGGCGGACGCGACCGACCTCACCATCATCCCCCTCAACATGGCGGAGCCCATCCTGATCGTACGGGGCAAGAACGCAACCCACGCCCACGGCTTTTCGCCACACGGGGCGGGCCGCAACTTCTCGCGCACGCAGCACAAGCGCAACTTGGTCGGACGCACCGACGCGGAGATCTTTGCGGAAGAGACGACGGGCATCGACGCACGCTTCTTCATGGGCGTGACCGACATCTCGGAACTGCCCAGCGCCTACAAAAACGCGGCTGCAGTGCGCGCCCAGATTGAAAGCTTTGAACTGGCCGAGATTGTAGACGAGGTTCTACCTTTCGGCTGCATCATGGCCGGCGACTGGGAACAAAACGCGCCATGGAAGAGGAAGCGGGAGGCGAAGCGTACCGACACCCCGGCTAGCGGCTGAGCAGCGGGCAATCTCAAGGGCAAAAGCCGCAGCTCAAAAGGTGAACTGATTGTGGGGAAAATTGTGGGGAATGTTTTGGAGGCATCCCCACGAGCCCTTGAGATGTGCGGCTTTGAGTGAGAAATCTGGCGGAGAGGGAGGGATTCGAACCCCCGATACCCTTGCGAGTATGCCGCATTTCGAGTGCGGTGCATTCGACCACTCTGCCACCTCTCCGCGGGGCAAGTGAACCGTTTGTTCTAAAACGGCTGCGGTCACATAGTTCAGGCACGGGCTTGAAACAAGCCGAAACTGCGGTTCGCCGGAGGGTTCAAAGAGGGGTTCATCCGATTGACTTCCCGCCTCATCTTCGCTAACGGGCGCCCAATGCGCGGCGCTGGGGCTTTCTCGGCGCCGCGTTGTTTTGCACGCATGGGACCTGTCCCAGGCGGCAAGGAGCGGCCGCCGCAAGAAGCGGCCCGAAGACTGAACAAGAAGGCGGCCGGACGGGACGGGTCTTGCGACCCGAAGCGTTCAGAGCCGTGGAACCGCGAAAGGACAAAGAAATGTTCGCAGTCATCAAGACAGGCGGCAAGCAGTACCGCGTTGCCGCAGACGACACGCTGATCGTCGGCAAGATCGAAGCCAATACCGGCGACATCGTCACGATCGGGGAAGTTCTGCTGGTCGGCGAGGGCGACAGCGCCACCGTCGGCACGCCGCTGGTGGAAGGCGCTTCCGTAGCGGCCGAGGTCGTCAAGCAGGGCCGGCACAAGACCGTCATCGCCTTCAAGAAGCGCCGCCGCCAGAATTCGCGCCGCAAGCGCGGCCAGCGCCAGCACGAAACCACGCTGCGCATCACCGAAATCCTGACAGGCGGCGCCCGGCCGTCGGTCTCCGCACGCGGCAGCGCCGACGCCGAAGCGCCCGCACCCCAGATTGAGACCGCAACGCCGGCGCCGGCAAGCACGGCGCAGGAGGCGACTCCGCTGTTCTCCGCGCCCGCGCAGCCAGCCGACGACCTCGTGGTGATCACCGGCATCGGCAAGGTCGCGGCGCAGCAGCTGAAGGACCAGGGCCTCACGACCTTCGCCCAACTTGCCGCGCTGACCGAAGAGGACATCGCCCGGATCGACGCGAACATGCCCTTCAGCAGCGCGCAGATCCGCGACTGGCAGGAACAGGCGAAGAAGCTGGCGAACCAGTAATCGGTACCGTTCAGCGTTTTCCGGCTGGTAGCTTGGGGAACGCAGGACCGGCTTGAATTCGGGCGCGGGAGCGCCCATAGAGCAGTTTAAAGGGCGCCCGATGCGGCGCCGACAGGAGTTTGACGATGGCACACAAGAAAGCAGGCGGCTCCTCGCGCAACGGCCGCGACTCGGCTGGCCGCCGCCTCGGCGTCAAGAAGTTCGGCGGCGAGCAGGTCGTCCCCGGCAACATCCTCGTGCGTCAGCGCGGCACCAAGTGGCACGGCGGCAGCAATGTCGGCATGGGCAAGGACCACACGCTCTTCGCGCTCGAAACGGGCCTGGTGTCGTTTGCCAAAAAAGCCAACGGCCGAACCTATGTGTCGGTCAACCCGGCACAGATGCAAGCAGCGGAGTAGCCGGTTTCCGCGATAGAACCACCGGCTCCCATCTTGGGAACCGGCTGCTGACGTCAAGCACGCGTCACGCGAAGGGATCAGGGAGATGGGACACCACCATCTCCCTTTTTCTTTTGTCGCTGGAGGCGGCCATGGTCGCGGAACTGGAAGAGCGGGACAGCGGGGAAGCGGCGCTCGCCTGCCCGGTGCTCGTTACCGAACGCTTGGTGCTGCGCCCGCCGCATGACGACGATGTCGGCGACCTGGCGAAACTCGCCAACAACGCCCGCATCTCCGCGATGCTGTCGCGTATGCCCTATCCCTACCGCAAGGCGCACGCGCAGGATTTCGTGGCGCGCTCCCGCGAAAGCGGGAAGGGCTGCACCTACGCGCTGACGCTTGCCGAGTCCGGCGCCTTCATCGGCTGCGCGGGCTTGCAGGCCGGCGAAGGCGGCACCGTGCTGGGCTATTGGATCGGCGAGCCGTTCTGGCGCCGCGGCTTCGCCACCGAAGCAGCCCACGCGCTGGTGGACCATGCGTTCCGCGCCAGTTCGATCGAGGCGCTGCATGTTTCCTGCCGCGTGATCAACCCCGCATCGCGGCGCGTGATCCACAAATGCGGCTTCCAGTATATCGGCCAGGGCATGATGGACTCGGCGGCGAGCGGGCGCGTGGCGGTGGAGCGCTACCGCCTGGATCGCAGGACCTGGGTGGCGTTGCGCTCCTGGCCGCAAGCCTGATCCTTTTCGTGCGGCCGGGCACATCTTCCTTCCGGCCGCTTGCTTTGTGTTTACCCGAAAATCTTGTAGGACGCCTGCGCGTCGGATCGATCCCATCCCATGAAGTTTCTTGACTCCGCGAAAGTGTATATCCGCTCCGGCGACGGCGGGGCGGGTGCGGTCTCGTTCCGCCGCGAAAAGTTCATCGAGTTCGGCGGGCCGGACGGCGGCGACGGCGGGCGCGGCGGCGATGTCTGGGTGGAGGCCGTCAACGGGCTGAACACGCTGATCGACTTCCGCTACCAGCAGCACTTTCGCGCGCAGACCGGCGTGCACGGCATGGGGCGCAACCGCGCGGGCGCGAAGGGGGCGGACGCGACGCTGAAGGTGCCGGTCGGCACGCAGGTCTTCGAGGAGGACGACGAGACGCTGATCTGCGACCTGACCGAAGAAGGCCAGCGCTTTCGGCTGGCGGAGGGCGGCAATGGCGGCTTCGGCAACCAGCACTTCAAGACGTCCACGAACCAGGCGCCGCGCCGCGCCAATCCCGGCCTGGAAGGTCAGGAGCGGATGATCCGGCTGCGGTTGAAGCTGATTGCCGATGCGGGCCTTGTCGGCCTGCCCAATGCCGGAAAGTCCACCTTTCTGGCGAGCGTCACGGCGGCGAAGCCGAAGATCGCGGACTATCCCTTCACGACGTTGCACCCAGGCCTCGGCGTGGCGCGGGTGGACGCGCGCGAGTTCGTGCTGGCCGACATTCCCGGCCTGATCGAAGGCGCGCATGAAGGGGCCGGCATCGGCGATCGCTTTCTCGGTCATGTCGAGCGCACCCGCGTGCTGCTCCACCTGGTTTCGGCACAGGAGGAGAATGTCGGCAAGGCCTACAAGACCGTGCGCGGCGAGATCGAAGCCTATGGGCAGGGCCTGTCGGAGAAGCCGGAGATCGTGGCGCTTTCCCAGGCCGACGTGTTGGACGAAGCCGGGCGCAAGAAGAAGCTTGCGGCGTTGAAGCGTGCGGCAGGCAAGACGCCGCTCCTGCTTTCGGCCGCCACGGGCGAAGGCGTGGAAGCGGCGCTGCGGGCGGTGATGGAAGAAGTCGAGGCGGCGAGAGCGGAAGCGCGCCCTGCCCTTTCGCAGCCTGCGCGCTGGGAGCCCGGCCGCAGTGCTTGAGCTTCGGCCCCTGAAGGAATACCGCCGCGTCACGGTGAAGATCGGGTCGGCGCTGCTGGTCGATCGCGAGCGCGGGCTGAAGCGGGAATGGCTGGCTTCGCTGGTGGCGGACATCGCGGCGCTGGCCGGCGGCGGCACGGAGATGCTGGTCGTTTCGTCGGGCGCCATCGCGCTCGGCCGCAACATTTTGGGGCTTGGCCGCCGTGCGCTGAAGCTTGAGGAAAGCCAAGCAGCAGCAGCCGTTGGCCAGATCGCGCTGGCCGGCGCGTGGTCGGAGGAACTGGCGCGCTGCGGCTTGAAGTCGGGCCAAGTGCTGGTGACGCTGGGCGATACGGAAGAGCGCCGCCGCTACCTCAACGCGCGCGCGACGATCGCCATGCTCCTGAAGATGGGAGCGGTGCCGGTAATCAACGAGAACGACACCGTGGCGACCTCCGAGATCCGCTACGGCGACAACGACCGGCTGGCGGCGCGCGTCGCCACGATGCTGCGCGCCGACCTGCTGGTGCTCTTGTCCGACATCGACGGGCTCTACTCCGCGCCCCCTGCCCTCGACCCGGCCGCGCGCTTCATCCCGCATGTGCCCCGCATCACGTTGGAGATCGAAGCGATGGCCGGCGCTGCGGCGTCCGAGCTTTCGCGCGGCGGCATGAAGACCAAGCTCGACGCGGGCAAGATCGCGACGCTCGCCGGCACCGCGATGGTGATAACGGCAGGCACGCGGATAAACCCGCTGGCCGCGATCGATCAGGGCAAGCCCGCCACGTTCTTCGCGCCGAGCGCGAACCCGGTTCGCGGCTACAAGAGCTGGATCGCGGGCAATCTGGAGCCGGCGGGACGGCTTGGCGTGGACGAAGGCGCGGTGCACGCGCTGCTCGCCGGGCGCTCGCTGCTGCCGGCCGGTGTCCGGCGCGTTTCCGGTCGTTTCTCGCGCGGCGACACGGTGGCCATCCTTGGGCCGGACGGACGCGAGGTCGCGCGCGGGCTCGTCTCCTATGATACGGCGGATGCCGAGAAGATCGCGGGGCTGCGTTCCACGGAGATCGAAGCCGTGTTGGGTTATCCCGGCCGCACCGCGATGGTGCACCGGGACGATCTGGCGATGAGCGGGAGCGTCATATCTTTCCAGGCAGCGGGAGAATAGCAGCGATGCTTCACGTGACGGAACGGCTCGAAGCCGAGGATGTCGCTTCGCTGATGGCGCGGCTGGGCGCCCGAGCGCGCGCCGCCGGGCCGGTGCTGGCCCTGGCTTCCGCCGAGCGCAAGCATGCGGCGCTGATAGCGGCGGCGGATGCCATGTTGCGGCAGGAGAATGCGATCCTCGACGCCAATGCGGAGGACATGGCGCGCGGCGAGGAGAACGGGCTGAGCGCCGCCTCGCTCGACCGGCTGAAGCTGGACGCCAAGCGCATCCGCGGAATAGTGGACGGCGTCCGCGCGGTGGCCGAACTGCCCGACCCGGTCGGCGCGGTGACGGCGTCCTGGGAGCGGCCGAACGGCTTGCGCATCGAGCGGGTGCGGACGCCGCTCGGCGTGGTCGGCGTGATCTACGAGAGCCGGCCGAACGTCACCGCGGATGCCGGCGCCCTCTGCCTGAAGGCCGGCAATCCGGTGATCCTGCGCGGCGGCTCGGACTCGCTGCACTCCTCTTCCGCAATCCACGCCTGCATGGTTGAGGGCCTGCGCGCGGCGAACCTGCCGGAACATGCCATCCAGCTTGTGCCGACGCCCGACCGCGCAGCGGTCGGCGCGATGCTTTCCGGGCTTTCCGGTACTCTCGACGTCATCGTGCCGCGCGGCGGGAAAAGCCTTGTCGCGCGGGTGCAGGCGGAAGCGCGCGTGCCGGTGTTCGCGCATCTGGAAGGGCTCTGCCACCTCTACATCGACCGCTCCGCCGACCTGGACATGGCGAAGAAAATCGCAGTCAATGCCAAGATGCGGCGCACCGGCATCTGCGGGGCGGCGGAGACGCTGCTGGTGGACGAAGCCGCGCTTGCCACGCATCTCGTGCCGATCCTGCAAGCGCTCCAAAATGCCGGCTGCGCGATCCGCGGCTCCGAAGAGGTCGTGCTGGCGTTTCCCGACGCTTCGCCCGCCACGGAAGAGGATTGGCGCACCGAATATCTCGACGCGATCATCTCGGCCAAGCTGGTGAAGGGCGTCGGCGGCGCGATCGCGCACATCGCGAAATATTCCTCGCATCATACCGAAGCGATCGTCGCGGAGGACCCTTCGGCGGCGGCGCGGTTCTTCAACGAGATCGACTCGGCCATCCTGCTGCACAACGCCTCGACGCAGTTCGCGGACGGCGGCGAGTTCGGTTTCGGCGGCGAGATCGGAATCGCCACGGGCAGGATGCATGCCCGCGGGCCGGTGGGCGTGGAGCAGCTTACCTCGTTCAAGTACCTGGTGCGCGGCGACGGGCAGGTGCGGCCCTGAGTGCGGACTTGACCGTGGCTCAGCGCTCGGTCGCCCCCCTCTGCCCTGCCGGGCATCTCCCCCACACGGGGGGAGATCGGAAGCGGCACGCTTTCCGCTCAATCTGCGCCGTCACCAAGAAAGGCGAAACGCTGAAGCTTCCGATCTCCCTCCTTGTGGGGGAGATGTCCGGCAGGGCAGAGGGGGGCGCTGGCCCGGTGAGCGTTCTGCATGCCGCCTGAACCCACGCTCCCCGGCAGATACCTCCGCATGCCCCACACTGAAAAAGGCATGGCGGTCGGCTTGTTCGGCGGCTCGTTCAACCCGCCGCATGCCGGCCACGCGCTGGTTGCCGAAATCGCGCTGAGACGGCTGCATCTCGACCAGTTCTGGTGGATCGTCACGCCCGGCAATCCGCTGAAGTCGAAGCGCGAACTGCTGCCGCTGGCCGAGCGGCTGTGCCTTTCGGAAAAGCTTGCGGAAGACCCGCGCATCAAGGTGACGGCGTTCGAAGCATCCTTGCGCAGCCGCTTCACCGCCGACACGCTGGCGGCCGTGAAGGCCCGCAACACGGGCGTCGATTTCGTCTGGATCATGGGGGCCGACAACCTGCGGCAGTTTCACCTGTGGCAGCGCTGGCGCCAGATCGCCGCCACCTTTCCGATCGCGGTGATCGACCGGCCGGGCGCCACTCTGTCCTTTCTTTCGTCGATGATGGCGAAGTTCTTCGACCATGCCCGCGTGGACGAGGCGGATGCGCCGCGGCTGGCCCGCATGCGCCCGCCCGCCTGGACCTTCATCCACGGTCCGCGCTCCTCCGCATCGTCCACCGCCATCCGCGCGGCGGCGAAGCTGTTGCCGCCGGGGAACGTTTCTTCACAATGATTCGGGTTTTCCCCAGCCTGTCTTGAAACCGTTGCGGGCGGCTGATTATTTTAGAGGGACGCCGCCTGATCGCAGGCGGCTGGTCTTCTCAGGTGAAAGGAACCCCGCTGAGAACTGCTCTCGCGAAGAAGGTGCCGCTGGCGCTTTCACAGGCCGGACTGAGCCGTTTCGATGACTCCCGCCGCGCCCTTCAAACCGTCCTTGCCAGTCTGGACGACTCCAAGGCCGAAAACATCGTTCCGATCGACATCCAGGGCAAGTCCTCGCTCGCCGACCACATGGTGGTCGCGTCCGGGCGTTCGCACCGCCATGTCGCCGCCGTGGCCGAGCACCTGCTGAAGGCGCTCAAGGAGGCCGGGTTGGGCAACGCGCGCGTGGAAGGCTTGCCCAGCGCCGATTGGGTGCTGATCGATTGCGGCGACGTGATCGTCCACGTGTTCCGGCCCGAGGTGCGCGACTTCTACCAGATCGAGAAGATGTGGCAGGCGCCCGACCTCGACGAGGAAACGCTGCACTAAGCCTCTGCCGTGCGGGTCGGCGTGCATGCCGTAGGCCGCATGAAGGCCGGCCCGGAGCGGGAGCTTGCCGACCGCTATTTCGAGCGCTTCGCGCGGGCGGCGCCTGCGCTGGGCCTTGAATGGGTTGGCGTGGCGGACGTGGCGGAAAGCCGCGCCCGCGAAGCGGACGCGCGCAAGCGCGAGGAAGCAGGTTTTCTCCGCGGCGCCTTGCGGCCGGGCGGCGCCCTGATCCTGCTGGACGAGCGCGGACGCGACATCGCCTCTGCCGATTTCGCCCGCCGTCTCGGCGTGTTGCGCGACGAAGGCCGGCGCGACCTGATGCTCTGCATCGGCGGACCGGATGGCCATGATCCGTCGCTTCGCCAGGGAGCCGACCTCGTGATCGCCTTCGGTGCCGCGACTTGGCCGCACCAGCTTGTGCGCGTCATGCTGGCCGAACAGCTCTACCGCGCCGCCACCATCCTTTCCGGCCATCCCTATCACCGCGCCTGACCGATGCCCTCGGAGAAGGCGGAGCGCGTGCAAAGATTATGGTTGATGCTTCCTTAAGGAAGCGGAGACTACGCTTCCTCCGGTTGTTGTGGCGTCCGGGTGCTTGTGGATGCGGTGTCGCTTGCGTGTTTCCCCCCTTCTGCGGCGTGCCGGGCTTGCCGGTTCGCTCGCTGCCTTTTGCCTGATCGCAAGCCTTGCGCAGGCCGCGGATCTGCGCGCGCTGGCGGTCAGCCAAGACCGCAGCCGCGACGAATACGACCGCTTGGTGCAGGAGATCTCGCTCTCGACCGAGCGCAGCGCCTCGCTCGCCGCCGAGATCGCCACCGTGAAAAAGGATCAGGCGAGCCTCAGCATCGCGCTGATCGATTCCGCCGCCAAGGAAAAGGAACTCGGCGCCGCGATCGAGGACAGCTTGGCGCGGCTGGAGCCGCTTAAAGTCGCGGAGGAGCGCATCCATGCATCGCTGCGTGAACGGCGCGGCGTGCTGGCGGAGGTTCTCGGCGCCCTGGAGCGCATGGGGCTGAACCCGCCGCCCGCCGTGCTGGTGACGCCGGACGACGCGCTGGCCTCCGTCCGTTCCGCCATCCTGCTCGGCGCCGTGGTGCCGAACTTGCGCGCGCAAACCGAGCGGCTCGTGGCCGACCTCGACGCGGCCAGGAAGATTTCCGGGGCGATCGAGGCCGAGCGCGACCGCCTTAAGCAGGCCGTCGAGGGGCAAGCGACCGAGCGGCGGCGGCTTGCCCTCCTCATCGAGCAGAAGCAGCGCCTTTCGGCCAAGACCGAGACCGACTTGGCGGCGGAGCGCTGGCGCGCGCAGGAGCTTAGCGTCAAGGCGACCAGCCTGAAGGGTCTGATCGCGGAACTGGAGCGCCAGGCAGCGGAGGCCGACAAGGTGCGCCTTGCCGAACAGGAGAAGCGCGAGAACGACATCAAGCTTGCCAACCTGCCCGTGCCGGAAGCCAACCGGCTGGGCGCGCAGGGCACGTTCGGCTCGCTTTTGGGGCGGCTCTCGCTGCCGGCCTCCGGCCGCATCACCCAGCGCTTCAACGAGGCAGACAGTAACGGCGTAGTGAAGCCGGGGAACACGCTTGCGACACAATCCGGCTCGATCGTTTCGGCACCCGCCGATGCGACCGTGCTCTATGCCGGGCCGTTCCGGTCCTATAAACAACTCTTGATCCTGAACGCAGGCGACGGCTATCTTGTGGTTCTGACGGGAATGGCCCACATCGACGTGGCGCAGAACCAGCAGGTCCTGGCAGGCGAGCCGGTGGGAACGATGGGGGAAACGCGCGTGGCCAGCGCTGCCTCCGATACCGAACAGGAAGCCGGCCCGGAGCTTTATGTGGAGTTCCGCAGAAACGGTCAGCCTGTCGATCCCGCTCCCTGGTGGGCTTCGGGCAACTCTGGAAGGAAACGGAATGGTGCGTAAGACCTCGCTTCTCGTTGCCGGCGCCTTGATGGGCGCGACGGCCATGGGCTTGGTGCAGAATCTCGGCGGCACCGCGATCGCGGCCGGCTCGGAGACCTACAAGCAGCTCGCCATCTTCGGCGACATCTTTGAGCGCGTGCGCGCGCAATACGTCACGCCGCCGGACGAGAAGAGCCTGGTCGAGAACGCCATCAACGGCATGCTGACCTCGCTCGACCCGCACTCCTCCTACATGAACGCCGAAGCCGCCGCCGACATGCGCGTGCAGACCAAGGGCGAGTTCGGAGGCCTCGGCATCGAAGTCACCATGGAAGACCAACTGGTCAAGGTCATCACGCCGATCGACGACACGCCGGCCTCGCGCGCGGGCGTTCTGGCCGGCGACTTCATCAGCCAGATCGACGGCACCGACGTGCAGGGCATGACGCTCAACGACGCGGTTGAGAAGATGCGCGGCGCGGTCAACACCCCGATCGAGCTCACCGTGCTGCGCAAGGGCGCGGACAAGCCGCTGAAGATCACGGTGATCCGCGACGTCATCAAGGTGAAAGCGGTAAAATTCCGCGTCGATAACGACGTCGGCTACATGAAGATCACCTCCTTCACGGAGAAGACGCAGGACGATCTCGACAACGCGATCGCTCAGATCAAGAAGCAGGTGCCGGAGACCAAGCTGAAGGGCTATGTGCTCGACCTGCGCCTCAATCCGGGCGGCCTGCTCGATCAGGCGGTGAGCGTGTCCGACACGTTCCTCGACCGCGGCGAGATCGTTTCCACTCGCGGACGCGACCCCAAGGACGTTTCGCGCTTCGACGCGCGCCCCGGCGACGAGGTGAACGGCAAGCCGGTGATCGTGCTGGTGAACGGCGGCTCCGCTTCCGCTTCGGAGATCGTGGCCGGCGCGCTTCAGGACCATCGCCGCGTGACGGTGGTGGGCACCCAGAGCTTCGGCAAGGGTTCGGTGCAGACCATCATCCCGCTGGCGGAAAACGGCGCACTGCGTCTGACCACGGCGCTCTACTACACGCCGTCGGGCAAATCGATCCAGGGCCGCGGCATCACGCCGGACATCAAGGTCGATGAGCCCCTGCCGCCTGAGCTTCAGGGCCAGGACATCACGCGCGGCGAGTCCGACCTCAAGGGCCATATCAAGGGCGTCGAAGAGGACAAGGAAGGCTCCGGCTCCGCGGCCTATGTTCCGCCGGATCCGAAGGACGACGTGCAGCTGAAATACGCGCTGGAGCTTCTGCGCGGCACCAAGACCGACAAGGCTTTCCCGCCGAACCCCGAAAAGGCGGTGATGAACCAGTAAGAGCCGATCACTCCAGGCTTTTTCCACGGGCGGTCCTTCGGGACCGCCCGTTTTCCTGTCCGCGCCGCTTGACTGGCGCAGGGGTGCGTAAGACGTTGGCGCGGCCTTGTTCCCGACCAACCGGAGAGCTGATGAAACCAACCCCTGCCGCATGCCTCCTGTTCTGCCTGTTCAGCGTTCCCGCTGCGGCGAACGACACCACGGCGCAGTTGAGCACGGGCGGGCTCGTCTTCGTGCCGAACGCCTCCGTCGAGATGCGCAGCGAGGACTTGTTCGTCTCGCCCGAACGGATCAAGGTGACCTATCGCTTCCACAACAAGGCGGACGCGGACCAGCACGTCCTTGTAGCCTTTCCGCTGCCCGACATCACGGGCGAGCCGGACATGATGTTGTCCATCCCCGACGGGCCGGCGGACAACATCTTCGGCTTCTCGACGAGTTTCAACGGCAAGCCGGTTGCGGCGGCGCTGCACCAGTATGCGTTTTCCAACAACATCGACTATTCCAGCGAACTGAAGTCGCTGAACATCCCCTTGAATCCTTTCGGCGAGGAAACGCATGCGGCCCTCCTTGCCCTGCCCGACGCGCAGAAGCAGCGGCTGACCGACCTGGGTCTCGTGATCCGGGACGAAAACAGCGACGTCAACGGTTCCGATTTCGACATGCTGCCGATCTGGACGCTCCGCTCGGCCTACAGCTGGGAAGCGACCTTCCCGGCGGGCCGGGACGCGGAAGTGATCCACACCTACCAGCCCAGCGTGGGCGCGACCGTGGCGACCACTTTCGTGCCGACCGGCGGCGACGAGGGCATAGACAAGGGCGCGGAGGAAACGCTGGCAAGCTACAAGCAGAAATACTGCGTCGATGAGGCCCTGATGGCGACGCTCAAGAAAAGCGTCGTCAGTCCGGAAGGCTACGCCTACGTGCCTTACGCCGAAAGCTGGATCTCCTACATCTGGTCCACCGGCGCCAACTGGGCCGGGCCGGTCGGGCGCTTCACCCTGACCGTGGACAAGGGCGACCCGACGAGCCTCGTCTCTTTCTGCGGCGAGGGCGTGAAGAAGATCGGCCCGACGCAGTTCCAGATGACGGCTACGGACTGGCTGCCGGACGGCGAGCACGAGTTGGAAATCCTGCTGCTCAACCGGCTCGACGTTCCGCAGTGACCCGGCTGCCGCGCGCCCGACCCTTACTCGCGTAAGGCGGGCGCAAGCTTCTTAGGGCTTTCTCCAAAGGTGGAGAAGCGCCCATGTCGATCCTGATCAACGAATTCGACCAGCCGCTGGGCCAGGGCAAGCCGGCGCGCCGGGCGGTACGGCGCGGCCTGAGTCTATCCTTGCAAGGGGTGATCTCCGGGCTCGCGGTGACGGGGCTCGTTGCAGCCTCCGCGGCAATCGCCTTACGCGAGCGTCCGTGGCACGCGCCTGCTCCACCGGAAGCGGCGGCGAGCGCGGCGCCCTCCCCTTCCGCTACGGCTTCCGCCCTGAAGCCGGTAACTGTCCCGGCAGGCAAAGCTGCCACGAGCGGGCCGCAGATCATCCGGGTCAATCCGGCCGAGGATGCTGGCGGCAAGGGCGTCATCGTCCTCCGCGATCCCGCCGCGCTCGGCCAGGACCTGCGCACGGCGCACCTGCCTGACCGCGCGCTCGTGGAGGAAAGCCCCGACGGGCTGCTGCCGGTCCGCTCCGCCGACGGGCGCCGGCCCTTCGACGCTTATCGGCGACCCTGGTCGGGCACGCGCGGGGCGCGGGTGGCGATCGTGATCGGCGGCCTGGGCCTTTCGCAGACCGGCACGCAGAAGGCGATCGACAAGCTGCCGCCGGAGGTGACGCTGGCCTTTGCGACCGCCGGCAACAGCCTTTCCCGCTGGATGCAGACGGCGCGCCACAGCGGCCGCGAACTGTGGCTGCAACTGCCGCTGGAGCCGTTCGACTACCCCCGGAATGATCCCGGCCGCAACACGCTGACGACCGACGCCGCACCGGATGAGAACGCGAGCCGCCTGCACTGGGCGCTGGGCCGCACCACCAACTATGTCGGCGTGATGAACTACATGGGCGCGCGCTTCACCGCCGAAGAACAGGCGATGCGGCCGGTCATGGAGGAGTTGGGCCGGCGCGGCCTTGCCTATCTCGATGACGGCTCCTCCGCGCGCTCGACCGCCCCGAATCTGGCGCCCGCGGACCGCGTGCCTTTTGCCGCGGGCGACGCCACCATCGACGCCGCGCCCGACCGCGCCGCCATTCTGAAAAAGCTCGACCAGTTGGAACAGATGGCGCGCGCCCGCGGCTCCGCGGTCGGCGTCGGCTCCGCCTTCGACACGACGATCGACACGGTCGCGCAGTGGGTGGCGGAAGCGCGCAAGCGCGGCATCGAGATCGTGCCGGTCTCGGCGGTGGCGGCCGATCCGGAGAAGTAGCGGCAAGGGCAAGCCGCATCCGAGCGTTCGGACGTGAGGCTCTTCTCAACGGCACGCCTCAGCCCGCTGCTCGACAGAGCCAGGGTGCTGCATGGCAGCGTCGTCTGCGTTTCCCAGCAGATACTTTTCCTCCATTGAGCAAGCAACGGGCTGTGCGCAGGTCAAGCAGTCGGGCTTGATCCGATCGTCGCATCTTGCGTTCAGCCTTCGACTTCTGCCATCAAAGGGGCGGGGTGAGGGGTTGATACACATGATTTCCCGCAAGCAGCTTGGTTTTCTGGCGCTGGTCGCCGCATGCGCGGTCGCGCCGACCGCCGCGCCGGCCATATCGATCCTCGATTCCACCTGGAAGGCGAACGGCGGCACGGAAGATGACCCCCTTGCCGGATTCTCAGCACATATGGAACTGGCCGCAGAGGATCCATTCTCCAGCACGGTGCGAATTACTGTCGATCATCCGAACCAGACCGTTACCGGCACAGGTGTCTGGGTCGGCAAGGATGAACAGGGACGTGACCTCGTCCTGACGGCCGCACATGTCATTCAGACCGGCGAAGGCGAGGAGGGGCTTTATGTTGCTTCCGAGAAGATCACGGTCACGGACAGCAAGGACAACGACTACGATGTGGCTGAGTTTGTAGAAGATCCCAACGAGAAGAAGTTTGGGCTGCAGAACGACGAGGCCATTCTCGTTCTCAAGCCCTCGAAAACATCCCTCTCCGAAACGCGCAGCGGCGAGCCGATCCTTTACTGCGGCGGCGGCACTATACCCCCAGGGACCGAAATTACCGTTGTCGGCTACGGCATGTTGGGCCTGGGTTCGACGGGTGGAAACCCGAAATGGCCGCTGCCGGAAAAGGCGGTTGCAGCCCACAATGTCATCGACGGCGAGTCATGGGACCCGGTTGAGAAATTTATACCTGACGACTGGAAGGAGTACATGGACGGAAAAGGAGAGTATGCCGAGGAAAGCGAGATGGCGAAGGATCAAAACTTCCTCCATGTTCGCGGCTCGGGCAGCATGTTGATCTACGACTTCGACAGCGAGGACGGCAAGCACAACGGAACAGTCGAGGATTCAAAGGATCTCCGCAACTTCGGCCAAGCCTTGGAAAGTGACCCGCAGCCGGTCGATGAGTTAGAGGGCTATGCGGAACAAGGGGACAGCGGGGGCCCCGCTTTTGCGAAGATCAACGACACATGGGTGATCGTCGGGGTTGCTTCCTTCGGAGAGTCGGTCGGATACGGTTCGGCAAATCAGTTGGCTCGTCCGAGCGGGCCGTTGTTTTCTCAAAATTACCCTACGATCAAGATCGTGGATGAAAAAGGTGAGAGCTGCTACGGCATCTCGGGAGATGATGGAGACTCAGCCGGCGACTCCGCGGATGACGGTTCTTCCGACAAAGCCGACACCAGCGACGATTCGGACGCCTCAGGCGATGACGACTCCGACGATGATGCGGAGTGATCCCGCCCCGCCTTCAGGGAACGCCGGTCGCACAGCCGGCTGAATTCACCGGCCGGCAAGCGTCGCAGCCTGGAACCGGCCGGCGGCAAGGTGCGACTCCCCACCATCCTTCCGGTTCAAAGCTTTGCGCGACCAAACGCCTGCTCTCTGGTTTTCCACAGGCAAACCGTGTTTGTTTAGCGGAGGCGCTTGCGGATTTTCAGGCCGGAAAGATCATCGCAGCCGCTCTCGAACATCAGTCCTTCGGCGGCCATCATCGACCTTCCATAACCCCTGCCAGCCCCGAAAAGCCCATGATCCCGCTTCGACTTGCAGCCCTCAGCCTTCTCCTGCTCGGCACGACGACAGCTCACGCCGACGAAGCCCAGGACCGGCTGCGCGACGCCTGCTTCTTTGTCGTGCTCCACGACTATAAAGGACCTGCGCCGACATCCACGGCATCCTGGTTCGACGACGAGCGGCATGTCACGACGGTCTACACCGATCCGCAGACGGGCGGGAATGCGACCACGCAGTGCATCTTCGTCGATCCGAAGGCGGAAAAGCCGATGCTGGAGGCGGTCGTGATCGAGCCGCCGACCGGGGCGCAGGACCGAGACCTCGCTGGCATCATGAACACTTGGCTGGAGGCGCACTATGCCGAACTCGCCAAAAAACCCGCGCCGGTTGTGATCGAGCTTCCCGATCCGGTGCAGCCCGCTCCGGCGGGGTCTGGACAGTCCGCCGAGGCGACCGACACCGCGGCAGCGCCGGCAACGGACGCGCCGGCTGCACCGTCAAACGCTTCGGATGCTGCACCTGGAACCGACGGTGCGGCAGCGCCGACGGATGAATCTTCTTCAGCGCCGGACGCATCGGCGTCGGGTGACGCCAAGACGGGCGACGCGGACAGCGGAGAAGTGTCGCAGGAGGCCAGCCGCTACTTCTGGTGCGCGGAAGCCTTCCACCAGCTCCGGGGGATGGCGCCGGGTGCCCGCGGTGGGGACTGGAAGGCGGAAGCCGGCAAGGACTACGACGCCATGCAGACGTTTGCGGAGTTGCAGGGCCGCTCGCAGCTTGAGACGGAAGGCTTCGAGGCGCAGGACATCACCGCCCTCCTCGCCGAATATGCGGAGATCGTGCCGCCGCAGATTGCCGGCACGGAGCCGACCGACTTCACGCGCGCCGAATGCGACGACCTCGTTTCGCTTGCGGTCCACTGAGCGATGGATAAGCGCAAGCCGGTCGATCCCGACACCCTGCCCTACCGACCCTGCGTCGGGATCATGGTGCTGAACCGCGAGGGGCTGGTGTGGACCGGCCGGCGCATCGTGGAGCACGACAGCGAAATGGCCGGCACGGACAAGCTCTGGCAGATGCCGCAGGGCGGCATCGACGAGGGCGAGGATTTTCTGGCCGCTGCGAAGCGCGAGCTATGGGAGGAAACCGGCATGAAGACGGTTTCGCTCCTGGCGGAAGCGCCTGACTGGATTTTCTACGACCTGCCGGCGCCGATGGTCGGCGTTGCCTTTAAAGGAAAGTTCCGCGGCCAGAAGCAGCGCTGGTTCGCCTTCCGCTTTGAAGGAGAGGAGAGCGAGATCGCCATCAACCCGCCGCCCGGCGGGCACGAGGCGGAGTTCGACGCTTACGACTGGAAGCCCATGGCCGAACTGCCGAACCTGATCGTGCCCTTCAAGCGGCGGGTCTATGAGCAGGTGGTCGAAGCCTTCGCGCACCTTGCCCGCTGAAAGCGCCTACTGGATGACGCCGCAGGCGATGCGGCCGCCGGCATTGCCGGTCATGTCCGTCATGTAGTCGTCGGCCATGTCGTGGACCATGACGGCTGAGCCGTCCGCATCCCGCAGGTTGTTCGGCTTGCCCTCGGTCAGGCTCATCTGATCGGTCAAAAACTCGGCCTTCAGGATGCCGTCCTGCCCGACATGGACGTTCGGCAGGTCGCCGGCATGCGGGCCCTTCTCGGTCATGGCGCCGTGCGTCTGGCCTTCCAGCGCGAAATGGCCTCCGGCCGACTCAAAACCCTTGCCGGAGTTCGGCTCGCACTTGCCCGCCGTGTGGACATGGAACCCGTGCGGACCAGGCGGCACGCCCGCGGCTTCCACGATGATGTGCAGCAGCCCGGATTTGGTCTGCGTGAAGGTCGCGGTGCCGATGCTCTTGCCTTCCTTGTTGACGATGCTCGCCGTGGCGACCGCCTCTTGCGCCAGCGCTGAGCCCGCGCAAAGCAGCAGGGCGGAACCGGCCAAAGCGGAAAGGAACTTGGTCACACCTGATCTCCCGTGTTCTTGGAAAGGAGGAGAACGGCAGAGGCGAGGAAACGTTCACGAAAGTTAAAGTGATGCCGGTCGCTCTTCCGACGCTGCGGCTTTGCCGCCAAGCCCTTTAGAGCATCGGACGGTTAATCGCACGCAGTCTGCCGGCCGGGGCCGGGCGCAGATCGTGTAATCGGGCGTGCCAGGCTTCCCACCGCTGTGGATCGTGGCAAGGTTCCCGATGGTGCAACACGGTCTGCCGGCATGGCTCGCGCGACCGATCATGCGGGAGCTGGGAGCATGCGCTTTTATGCTGGGTTGGACGTCTCGCTGGCCGAGACATCCGTGTGCGTTGTCGATGAGGAAGGCAAGATCATCCGGGAAGGCAAGGCAGCGAGCGAGCCGGAGGCGATTGCCACTTGGCTTGCCGATCTGCGCCTGCCGTTCACACGTGTCGGCCTGGAAACGGGAGCTCTGGCCGGGTGGCTGGCGGAGGAGATGACGGAACTCGGCGTGCCGGGTATTGTCTGCATGGACGCGCGCCATGCCCGTGCCGCGATGGTCGCCATGACCCACAAGACGGATCGCAACGACGCACGCGGCCTCGCCCAGATGCTGCGCACCGGCTGGTTCCGGCAGGTTCACGTCAAGGCACGCCGTACGATGGAGTTGCGCACGCTGCTGACCAGCCGCAAGACGCTGGTGCTGAAGATCGGCGACATCGAGAACCAGATACGCGGCTCTCTTTGCCTGTTCGGCATCAAGCTTGGCACGGCGAAGCGGCGCACCTTTGTCGAGCGGGTGCGCGAGCTGACGGCAGGGCTGCCGCGCGTCGCCGCCATGCTCGACGTGCTCTTGCACGCGCACGCCGCCATGCTGCAATCCATCGACCGGCTGAACCGTATGGTGCTGGAGGTTGCCCGCGCGGATGATGTCTGCCGCCGGCTGATGACGGTGCCGGGTGTCGGTGCGGTGGTGGCGCTGACATACATGGCCGCCATCGAGGATCCCGCCCGCTTCGCCAAGTCGCGCTCGGTGGGCGCGATCCTCGGCATGGTGCCGCGCAACCACCAGTCCGGCGAGGTGGACCGCAACGGGCGCATCACCAAGACCGGCGACAGCGAAGCGCGCTCCGCCTTGTTCGAGGCGGCGCACGTGATGCTGCACCGGGTCAAGAAGTGGTCGGCGCTGAAGGCGTGGGGAACGCGCGTGGCGCAGCGCCAGGGCAGCAAGCGGGCGACGGTGGCGCTGGCTCGGAAGATGGCGGTGATCATGCACCGCAGGTGGGTGGACGGCACCACGTTCCGCTGGAGTGCGGCGGAGGTGTCTGCCGCTGCATGAGCAGCCTGAAGCAGTTATAACGGATTGAGGCTAGAGCATCGGACGATTAATCGGATGCAGGCTGGTGGTTGGGGGTGGGATGC
>CAXTCF010000063.1:0-21663 GCA_964242945.1 uncultured Rhizobiaceae bacterium
CGAGCGCAGCCGATGCCGGCAGCATGGCCAAGCATCGGCAACGAAGCGGGCAGCCGAAAGAGCCGACCAGCCGGCCCCAGGGGTATCGTCCCCATCTCTAAATGCGATAGTCCAGATCCGCGTTGGCGTGGCCGGCTGTTTCGCTTCTGAAAGCCTTTCGTTCGCAGGTTAAACTCTGCTCATCATTCCGGCCGAAAGCACCAGTTTGGAGTATCAGCAGGAATGATGTTTTATGATATAAAAAGTAGCAGAAATATTGAGGGGAATCTGTGAATCGCGTATGAGGTTTCCATTATCGAAGCCGGTGCTTGAAGTCGCCTAGACCTGAGTTGCTTGGGTAAATGCGCCGGATCGGTTCCCGAGGGAGGTTGCAATGACAATGGCCGCAGTGGATGCTGCCGCGGCAGCCAAGGCGCCGCCTGCCAAGCGCGACTACAGCCTGACCGGCGAGCGCTCGCGCCGCGCGGTGGAAACCGGCCTTGCCGCTGCGCAATGGTATCACACCGACGTGTCCCGCAAGGCCATGAAGGAACTGATGCAGCGCTCCGACGGGCCGGCGACGCGCGACACGGTCATATGGCTGGGTTCGATGGTTGTGCTCGGCGGCTTAGGCGCTTTGTTCTGGGGCACTTGGTGGTGCGTGCCGTTCTTTCTCGCCTATGGCGCGCTGTACGGTTCGGCAAGCGACTCGCGCTGGCACGAGTGCGGCCACGGCACCGCCTTCAAGACGCCGTGGAAGAACGACTGGGTTTACCAGATCGCCTCCTTCATGATCATGCGCAACCCGGTGACGTGGCGCTGGAGCCATGCCCGCCACCATACCGACACGATCATCGTCGGCCGCGATCCCGAAATCGCCGTGATGCGCCCGCCGGATCTCGTCCGCGCCGCGCTCGCCTTTGTCGGCGTCATCGACGCCTGGCATGCGATGCTCGACATGGTGCGCAACGCGCTCAGTGGGCTGAACGAGGCCGAGAAGAGCTTCATCCCGGAGATGGAGCAGGCCCGCGTCGTGAAGGTCGCCCGGATCTGGCTTGCGATCTACGCCGCGGTGATCGTGCTGGCGGTGGCTTCAAGCTCCTGGCTGCCGCTGATGCTTGTCGGCCTGCCCCGCCTCTATGGCGCCTGGCACCACGTGCTGACCGGCCTGCTCCAGCATGGCGGCTTGGCGGATGACGTGACGGACCACCGGCTGAACTGCCGCACGGTCTATATGAACCCGGTGAGCCGCTTCATCTACTGGAACATGAACTACCACGTGGAGCACCACATGTTCCCGATGGTGCCCTACCATGCGCTGCCCAGGCTGCATGAGATGATCAAGCACGACCTGCCGGCGGCGAACCCTTCGATGTGGCACGCCTACAAGGAAGTCTGGCCGGTCGTGAAGCATCAGCTTCGCTATGAGGATTACTTCCTCAAGCGCGAGCTTCCCCCGACCGCGCGGCCCTACCGGGGCGAGTTCCACGACTTCGAGATCCCCGCCGCTGCGGAATAACGCGACATCCCTCGATGCGCGGGGTTCCGGCTCCGCGCCTCCGGGAAAGCAGTTCAGGAGGAGGAATATGGCCGATTGGGTTGAAGCCTGCGGGGCGGAGGACGTGGACGAGGAGGACGTGATCCGCTGGGATCATGCAGGCCGCACCTTCGCCATCTACCGCAGCGCGGAAGACGAGTACTTCGCCACCGATGGCCTTTGCACGCACGAAAAGATCCACCTGGCAGATGGCTTGGTCATGGACGACGTGATCGAGTGCCCCAAGCACAATGGCCGCTTCAACTACAAGACGGGGGCTGCCAAGGGTGCGCCGGTGTGCATCAACCTGAAGACCTACCCGGTGAAGGTCGAGGGCGGAAAGGTCATGGTCCAGGTCTGAGCCTGGACCGGGAGACGAGCGGGAGGAGAGGGTCTTGGTATCCGAGCAGCGGGGCATGGTCATCATCGGCGCGGGCGAGTGCGGCGCGCGCGCGGCGCTCGCCCTGCGGGAAGAAGGCTATGCCGGCCCCGTCACGCTGGTCGGGGCGGAAAAGCACCTGCCCTACGAGCGCCCGCCGCTTTCCAAGGAGGCGATGACCGGCGAGGGCGAGGCCGCTCTCAAGGAGATTGCCAGCGCGGAGAAACTGTTCGAGGCGGCCGTCATGCTCCTTTCCTGCGTGGAAGCTCAGAGCATCGACCGGACCGAAAAGAGCGTGCGTCTCTCCAACGGCGCGACGTTGCGCTACAACAAGCTGCTGCTGGCCACCGGCGCTTCCCCGCGGCGGCTGCCGCTGGCGGAAACCAGCCGCCGTTGCGCCGTGCTGCGCACCTTCGATGAGGCGCAGGCGATACGCGCGCGGCTGAAGCCGGGTTCCAGCCTTCTCGTGGTCGGGGGCGGCTTCATCGGTTTGGAACTGGCGGCGTCCGCCCGGAAGCTCGGCGTGGACGTGACGGTGGTGGAAGCGGCGCCGCGCATCCTGGGCCGCGCCGTGCCGGCCGAGATCGCCGCCTTGCTCCACGCCCGCCATGAAGCGGAAGGGGTGCGCATCCTCGTCGGCATTGGCATCCAGAGCATCGAAGACACGGAAAACGGGGTGCGCCTGCGGCTTGCGGACGGCAGCGCGGCTGAGGCGGATTTTTGCGTGATCGGCATCGGCGCGCAGCCCAACACGAAGCTGGCTGAGGACGCCGGGCTGAAAATCGAGAACGGCATTGCCGTGGACGACACGCTCCACACCGATGATCCCGACATCCTTGCGGCTGGCGACTGCTGCTCCTTCCCGCTCTCCCATTACGCGAATCGCCGCGTGCGGCTGGAAGCCTGGCGCAACGCGCAGGAGCAGGGCACGCTGGCGGCCAGGAACATGCTCGGGGCTAAGCAAGCCCACCTTGGGGTGCCATGGTTCTGGTCGGACCAGTACGATTTAAGCCTCCAGATCGCCGGGCTGGCCGACGAGGCGATGGAAACCGTGCGGCGCGACGTGGGCGCGGGCGCCTTTATCCTGTTCCATCTGGCAGCTGACGGCAGGCTCTTGGCGGCAAGCGGCATCGGGCCGGGCAACGCGGTGGCGCGCGACATCCGGCTGGCCGAGATGCTGATCGCCAAGGGCGCTCACCCGCCGCGCGAAAAGCTCGCCGCGCCCGAAACCAAGCTCAAGACGCTGCTCGCAGCCTGATTTCTTCTCCGGTGAATTTGTCGCCGACGGGAAGAGCGGCGCCTACGCGGGCCACCGGGCCGGCGTGGATAAGATCGAACTAAACAGCTTCCTCCAGGAGCTTCCGCCGAAGTGACGGCTTGACGACCGCTGCACGTCAGGCTTGCGCGCTCACGGCGAGACGGCTTCCCCGTCCAGCACCGCCGCGGCTGCTGCTGCTGTATTCCGCCGGGGCATCTGGCGCAGCAGGAAGGCGAACAGCAGAGCGAGCAGAAACAGCACGATGTTGAGCGCAAAGGCTGTTCCAAAGGAGAAGCGGTCGGCGATCTGCCCGAAAGCGAGCGGGGCGGGGATGCGCGGCAGCGCCGTCACCACGGCCAGGATGCCGAGCGCCTGGGCCGCAGCGATGCCGGAAAACACCGGCGCCAGCGAAAAGCCGCAGGGCACGAGGCAGGCCGTTCCGGCGCCTACCAGCGCGAAGCCGAGCGCGCTTTGCGTGAACGAGTTGCTCGTGGCGACCAACGCGAAACCGGCCGCCGCCACAAGCGCCGAGATCTCGATGACGCGCAGGTCGCCCAAGCGGCGGCGCAAGATGTCCGCTGTGCTGCGCACGACTGCTTGGCAAAGCGCGAAGGCGGTGGCGCCGAAGCCGGCATAGCCCGCGAGTTCCGGCGCCTGGCGCGCGAGCGCCGGTGCGGAGAACATGGCGGCCGCGGTTTCTCCGGCGATCGAGATGCCGACGATCAGGCCGAGCAGAACGATCGGGCGGCTGAAGCGCCGCGGCGCGCCCGGTGCTCCCAGCTTTCCGCCGGAAGGGGAACGCTTCGGCATCCCGGAAAGGACGGCGGCGGCTCCGATCGCAAAAGCCGCGAGCACGATCAGCGCCGTCGCCTGCGTGCCGAACCGCACCGCGATCAGGCTTCCAAGAAGCGCGGCGGGAGCGAGCGCGAATGATGCGGCGGCATGAAAGCCGGACAGGATGGGCCGGCCGGCGTCATGCTCCACCGCGGTGCCCTCGGCGTTCATCGAGCCGTCGAAGGCGCCGTGCATCAAGCCGTAGAGGCAGAGACCCAGCACGAAGCTCGCAGGCGTTGCGGCCTGCATCAGGAGCGGCAGGCTGACTGCCGCGCCGCCGATCGCGCAAAGCAGGATGGTTTTCAGCGGCAGCACGCGCGACAGCGCGCCGGCAGCCGCCATGCCGGCAAGCGCGGCGGCGATGAAGCCCGTGATGGCCAGCCCCAGCGTGTCGGGCGAAAGGCCGGAGCGGGAAGCCACAGTGGCAATCGTGCCCGCCCAGGTGCCGAAGCCGACGCCGAAGGCGATGAAAGCAGCGAACACGGCTTGGCGCGGAGTCATGCCGGCTTTCCCTGCACACTGCCGCCGCGCATGCAACCCTGCGGTCAGTTCTCCCGGAGCGCTGGCCTAATCATGTTGCGCTCAGCGCAGATCGGGATTGTTCGTGCATTTCCGCAGGGCGGGCACCACTGTGTCGAACCAGACAAAGGGCTGCGTCGCCGCGCCGGTCGAACTGCCGCTGACCCGCGTGCTGTTGTCCGGCAGTTCCCGGAAGGTTACGCGATAGGACGCCGCCCCGACCGACTCCACGGCCTCTTCCGAAGATTTCGAACTGGACCTGCTGAGCGCGCCGGCAGCCGAGGGGGAAGCCTTGATCGAGGTCACGGTCACGGCGCGTGATCCCTCGCTGCCCGCAGGACGGCCGGCAACCGAGCCTTGCGACTGGGCGTAGCAGCTGGCGAGCTCCTGGAAGTTGCCCTGCGTCGTCAGCGTGGAGTTGGGATCGGCGCTGTCGCCTGTCTGACAAGCGGCAAGCGCAGTGACGGCCAGAAGCGCGGCGAAGCCGCAGGGAACTTTGGCAAAGGAGAACTCAAGCAATATCGGCATCCGTTTTCTTCGAGGGCTGTAATGTCTGAATGAGGAAACAGTCAGGACATCGGCCTGCTATACCACATGTGCCACTTCGGCCCCTCCGGGTCGCGTGCAAAACGCATCGACTTGGCATCGTCGTTCCACGTGTCGGGAAACGGGCTTTGAAAAGCCTGCATGGCCTCGTCGGCCTCCGCTGCCGTGTCGAACTTCGTTTCCAGCACGAGGCTCGTCTGCGGCGGGGATCCGTCGTCGGGCGTGCTGCCCTCTTTCCGGGTTTCATAGACTACTTCGAACATGGGTGCTTCCGCTTGACCGTCCGGCTGACCGCCAAACGCAGACGGAACAGAAGTGATCCCGCAAGGCTCCCGCGGCATTCTCCGCAGCCAGTGGCAAAACTTGCTTTTCCCGCGCTTTCGGTTTCTCTGCCGCAGCAGAATGCCGCCGTTCTCGCCGTCCTCTCGCAACCCGGAAACCTCCATCGCCTCGGCGGAGGCGGAGAGGCAGGCCGGCGCGATCCTGACGGTCGATCTCGGCGCGGTGCGGGCGAACTACCGGCTGATGCGCGATCTGAGTGCGCCCGCCGACTGCGCGGCCGTCGTCAAGGCGGACGCCTACGGTCTAGGTGCGGCAAGGATCGCTCCCGCGCTGATGCAGGAAGGCTGCCGCACCTTCTTCGTCGCCCATTGGGCGGAGGCCCTTGCGCTGCGCCCGCTGCTGCCCGCCGAGGCCGCGCTTTTCGTTCTGAACGGCTTGCCGCCCGGTACCGAGATTCAAGCTGCGGGTGCGGAAGGCATCGCGCCGGTCCTCAACAGCCTCGCGCAGGCCGAGGGCTGGGCGGCGGCTGCACAAGCGCGGGGCAGGGCGCTGCCGGCCGCGCTCCACGCCGACACAGGCCTGTCCCGGCTCGGCGTTCCCGCCGGGGACTTGCGCGAACTCGCGGCAAGCGGCCTCTTGCGCCGGCTCGACCTCCGGCTGCTGATCAGCCATCTCGCCTGCGCCGACGAGCCGGACCATCCGGCCAATGCCGCGCAGCTTTCGGCTTTCCGGGCCGCGCGGAAATGGTTTCCTGGCGTCCCAGGGTCACTCGCCAACTCCTCCGGCATTTTCCTGGGCGCGGAGTTCCTATCCGACGGCGTGCGCGCCGGTGCCGCGCTCTGCGGCATCAACCCTTTACCGAACCGGCCCAACCCGATGCGGCCGGCGGTGCGCCTTCAGGCGCGGGTGATGCAGATCCGCGATGTGGCGGGCGGCAGCGGGATCGGCTACGGCCATGATTTCATCGCGCCAGTGCCGATGCGCACCGCAACGGTGGGGCTTGGCTACGGCGACGGCTGGCCGCGCCGGGCCCGCACCGCAGCTTGGTTTGAAGGCGCACGCCTTCCCATCGTCGGGCGCGTGTCCATGGACTCGATCGTGCTCGACACGTCGCACTTGAGCCGCGATGCGATCGGCCCCGGCGCGCTCGTGGAATTTTTGGGGCTCAGCCAGACGGTGGACGATCTGGCCGCGGCGGCCGGCACCATCGGCTACGAGATTCTCACAAACCTGGGCGGGCGGCCGTTCCGCCAATACACGGATGAAGGGTACGGATTTTCGCGCGAGGTGGCAGCAATACAACATAAATCTTAACTATTCACAAATTTCACAAGCTCGTGATGGAACGCTGGGGTTGTCAAGGCATTCCTTTTGTGCCGCGGCGCTGAACCGGCAATGCGGAAAATTCCAGAATTATCGGCACACGCAGTTGGCTGCGCGCGGTGGGCGCGCATTTTTGGCCGCCTGTGCCTTTTCAGGAGGGGAAGCATGTCTCGCATCGCACTTGCTTTTGCAGCCGCCGCCTCGTTCGTCGCTGCCGTGATCCCGGCGACCGCGCAAGCCGAAAATCTCTGCGGCGCGCGTACCGAGATCGTTTCGAAGCTTTCGGCGCACTACAAAGAGATTCCGACGGCTGTGGGCATGGTGGACAAGAACGCCGTGCTCGAAATCTTCGTATCGGACAACGGAACTTGGACCATCATCGCCACCGGCACGGATGGAAACAGCTGCGTTCTGTCCTCCGGCGAGGGGTGGCAGAGCACGTCGTTGGTGCGCGGCAAGGACGCCTAAGCCGCAACAGGATATAAGCTCTTCTGCCAATTGGGAGAGCTTGTGTAATGGTGGGCTCGAACGGCTGTTCGGGCCATTTTGTTTGTTTGCCGGTGGGTGTGGTTCAGGTTTGGTGCGACACGCTTTCGGCGTAGGCTTGCAGGAGATCAAGAAGCCGCCCGGCGCTCGCTGCGGCTCGTGGCGCGTCGTTCGCCAGGATCGCGTCGGCAAGCTCCATGTGGCGCTCACCTGCCGCAGCTAGCCCCTTCTGTGCTTGGAAGCAGAACCAGAAACGCCGGCTGTGCGCCTGCAAGGGTGCGGCCAACCTCGCGGCGTATGGGTTCCCCGCGGCTTGCCCGACCGCCTCGTCCAGCGCTTTGTCGGCTTCGAGGAAGCCTTCGACGTCACCCTGCGCGACGGCCTGTCGCATCGCCTGCCGCGCAACTTGCAGAAGAGCCGCGTGCGCTTTCGCAGCGAACCGGGCGGCATCCCGCGCCAGCAGCACCTCCACGCCGCGCCGCGCCGCGATCACCTGAAGCCAATCGGCCGGGCGCAGGGGGGCAACGCCTAGGCCGGAGCGGGGCCGGACTTCCAGCAGGCCCTCCCAGGCAAGGCGCAGGATAGCCTCCCGCACAGGCGTTCGCCCAAGCCCGACGGCCGCGATCAACGCCCTCTCGGTGGTAGATGAGCCCGGAGGCAGCTTCAGCGTGACGAGCATCCCCTCCAGGACGCGGTAAGCCTGCGCCGCGGCGGCATCGGGTACCGGCTTCTCCTCGCCCCCTGCTCCGGTTTGTGCCCCCTCAACGATCAAGACCCTGCTCCGATATCATCGGCTTGCATGATCTAGAGCATCGGACGGTTGATCGCACGCAGTCTGCCGGCCGGGGGCGGGTGCCAAGCGTTGTTGGCCTCGGCCGGGCAACAGCCCGACGCTCGCCCACCGCCTAGCCTGCATCCCGCCCCCAACCACCAGCCTGCATCCGATTAACCGTCCGATGCTCTAGCCTCTTGCGTCCAGCCACACTCAAGCGTATCCATCTGATATATTAGATTGGAGCGGCTGGCATGTGGCAAGGCGTTTTTCCGGCGGTCACCACGAAATTCACCGAGGACGATCGGCTCGACGGCACGGAGATGGAGCGCTGCTTCGGGCTGATGACGGATGCGGGCTGCGACGGCATCATCGTTTGCGGCAGCCTGGGCGAAGGCCCGATGCTGCATCTGGACGAGAAGCTGGAGGTCCTGCGCATCGCCAGAACCGCTGCGGCGGGCCGCCCGGTGCTGCTGACCGTCAACGAAGCCGCGACGCGCGACGGCGCCAGCCTCGCCAAGGCTGCGGCACAGGCCGGCGCGGACGGGCTGATGGTGGTGCCGAGCCCGATCTACCACACCAACCCTGACGAGACGGCGGCAACGCTCAAGGCCGTGGCTTCCGCCGGCGGGCTGCCGGTGATGATCTACTCCAACCGCATGGCCTACCGCGTCGATGTGGACGTCAACGTCATGGCCGAACTGGCGGCGGACGACCTGTTCGTCGCGGTCAAGGAGTCTTCCGACGACATCCGCCGCACGACGGAGATCTTCAATCGCTTCGGCAACCGCTTCGACGTCTTCACCGGCGTGGACAATCTCGCCTTTGAGGCGCTTGCCGTCGGGGCGGTCGGCTGGGTGGCTGGGCTCGTGACCGCTTTCCCGCGGGAGACGGTGGCGATCTACCAGCTGATGAAGCAGCATCGCACGGCGGAGGCCCTGGCGCTCTACCGTTGGTTCCGCCCGCTGCTCGACCTCGACGTTTCCACCTACCTCGTCCAGAACATCAAGCTCGCGGAGATCCACGCGATCAACTCCAACGATCGCGTGCGCATGCCGCGCCAGCCGCTTTCCGGCGCCCGCCGCGCCGCGGTGGAGAAGATCGTGCTGGACGCGCTGGCGGTGCGGCCGCAACTGCCAAGCTTCTGATCGGCATGGCCGAGGCGGAGACTGCCGACGTCGCCATCGTCGGCGCGGGCATCATCGGCATCTGCGCCGCGGCAACCCTTGCCGAAGCAGGGCGGCAGGTGCTGGTGCTCGACAGGACAGGCGTCTGCGAGGAGACGAGTTCCGGCAACGCCGCGGCCTTCGCCTTCTCCGACGTTTTGCCGCTGGCACAGAAAGGCATGCTGAAGAACCTGCCGCGCTGGCTGCGTGATCCCCTCGGCCCTCTGAGCATTCCACCCGCCTATCTTCCCAGCCTGGCGCCCTGGCTTTGGCGCTTCTTCCGCGCCGGCCATCCCGGCCGCTTTGCGGCCGCGCTTGCCGCGCAGGCCGGCATGATGCGCCTCGCCGAGGCGGAGTGGATGGATTTGCTGGATCGTTCCGGCACGAAATCCATGCTGCGGCAGGACGGCTCGCTGGAGCTCTACGAATCGGAGGCCGAGTTCGCGGCGTCGCTGCCCGGCTGGGCCGCGCGGGAAAGGCACGGCATCGCCTTCGAGCACGTGTCCGGCAGTCGGATGGCCGAGTTGCAGCCGGGGCTTTCCCCCCGCTTTGTCAAGGCAACCTTCGTGCCCGGCTGGAAGACCGTGGCGGACCCGAAGCGTCTGGGCAAGGCGGTCTGGGCCTATGCGGAAGCGAAGGGCGCCCGGTTCCGGCAAGCAGTCGTGGCGGACATCGCGGGGCCGGGCGAGGGGGCGAGGATCACCCTGGACGGCGGCGCGGTGATAGCCTGCCGCCAAGCGATCGTTGCGGCCGGCGCGTGGTCGCACAGGCTGGCCGCCCAGCTTGGCGAGAAGATCCCGCTGGAAACCGAGCGCGGCTACAATACGACGCTGCCGAAGAGCGCCTTCGACGTGAAGCGGCAGCTGATCTTTTCCGGCCACGGCTTCGTCGTCACGCCGCTGGAAACGGGCTTGCGGGTCGGCGGGGCGGTGGAGCTTGGCGGGCTGGAGCGCGCGCCCAATTTTTCGCGCGCCAAGGCGATGCTGAAGAAGGCGGAGAGCTTTCTGCCCGGCCTTGACCCGGCCGGCGGGCGCGAGTGGATGGGCTTTCGCCCGTCCTTGCCGGACTCGCTTCCCGTGATCGGCACTGCGCGCAACGCCCCGAACGTGTTCTATGGCTTCGGCCACGGGCATCTCGGCTTGACGCAAGCCGCGGCGACCGGGCGCTTGCTGCACGACCTCGTTTCAGGCCAGAAGCCGGCGCTCGACCTGAAACCTTTTTCCCCGCAACGCTTCTGACCTCATGCCCCGCGACCCGCAAACCTTCTTCTGCATCGACGGCCACACCTGCGGCAATCCCGTGCGGCTCGTGGCGGGCGGCGGGCCGCGCCTCGAAGGCGCGACGATGATGGAGCGGCGCGCGCATTTCCTGCGCAATTATGACTGGATCCGCACCGGCCTGATGTTCGAACCGCGCGGCCACGACATGATGTCGGGCTCGATCCTCTACCCGCCGACGCGGGCCGACTGCGACGTCGCGATCCTGTTCATCGAGACGTCCGGCTGCCTGCCGATGTGCGGTCACGGCACGATCGGCACCGTCACCATGGCGCTGGAAAACGGCCTCGTCACCCCGCGCGAACCGGGCCGGCTGGTCCTCGACACGCCGGCCGGCGTGGTCGTCGCGGAATACCGGAAGGAGGGCCGCTTCGTGGAGGAGGTCCGCATCACCAACGTGCCCGCCTTTCTCCATGCCGAAGGATTGGAGGTGGAGTGCCCTGAGCTTGGAACCCTCACCGTGGACGTCGCCTACGGCGGCAATTTCTACGCGATCGTTGACCGCCAAGAGAACTTCCGCGACATGGACGATCACTCGGCCGGCACGCTGATCGCCTGGAGCCCGGTGCTGCGTGCCAGGCTCAACGAGAAATACGCCTTTGTCCATCCGCTTGATCCCGGCATCAAGGGTCTGTCGCACATCCTGTGGACGGGTGCTCCCAAAGCGGGTGGCGATGCGCGCAACGCCGTGTTCTACGGCGACAAGGCGATCGACCGCTCCCCCTGCGGCACCGGCACCTCCGCGCGCATGGCGCAGCTCCACGCCAGGGGCAGGCTGAAGCCGGGTGACGCCTTCCGCCACGAGTCCATCATCGGCTCGATCTTCACAGGCGGCATCGCAGGCGAGACGGAGGTGGCGGGCAGGCCCGCCATCATCCCGACCGTCGCCGGCTGGGCGCGGCAGACCGGCCTCAACACCATCACCATCGACGAGCGCGATCCCTTCGCGCACGGTTTCGTGGTGAAATGAGGCGAAAGGCACAGCGCTTCGTTCCCGCGCCGCAAGCGGCCGGGTCATGACGAAGGAGGGGCGGGCGGCCTGGGGGGGGCTCGGTAAATCGTTTTGAAATAAAACAGCATACCAGCCGGCCGCCCGCTTCGGTGTTCTTGCCCCGGAGCTTGTTCCGGGTCCGCCGACAACGACGGTCACCCTGCTCCTGTAGGGCCCAGGCTTGGGGGATCATCTCCCAGCAGGAGCACGTTACTCCCGCCAACCCGGCACCGGCTTCTTCCACGCAATCACCGTCATGACCGATGCCCCGCGAAGAACGCGAGCGGAAGGGTAAGCGAGGGCGAAAAGGACGTGGATCAACTTGTCTGTGCGCGAGTGCCGAACCAGCGTGCGCAAAGAGCGTGCGGCCATGCCGGCCGGGGCCGAGTGCGGCAAAGTTGATCCACGGGGCTACGACGCTTGGCTGCTGATCAAGTGTTTGCGGGGCACCACCCGCGGCATCGAACCGAATGCAATCTTCGGCCCGATGCCGCGGGCAGCGTATGCGGATTATTTGCCCATCATCGCCTTGGCGTTGTCAGCGGTGATGGCCGTCGTATCGACCGTCACGGTTGGGGGAACCGATGTGGCGCAATCCAGAAGGATGGACTTTGCCATGTCGATCGCTTCCTTGGCGCCGGTCGGATAGGTGAAGGTCGCGGACCAGTCGCCCTTGGCGACGGCCTCGATGCCGCCGGCCGGTCCCGGCAGGCCGTCGGTGCCGATGATCATCACCTGCTTGCCCGCGCCCTTGGCGGCAAGCAGCGCGCCGGCCGCCATCATGTCGTTGCTGGCATAGACCATCTTGATGTCGGGGTTGGCCTGGAGCATCGCGGCGAAGGCGGTCTGGGCCTTGTCCGGCAGCCAGTCGGCCGCCTGCTCGGCGACGACCTTGATCTTGTCGTTGCCCTTGACGCCGTCCTTGAAGCCGTTGAGCCGCTCGACGGCCGGCGTCGATGAGGGCAGGCCTTCGAGAACCGCCACTTCGCCGCCCTCCGGCAGCAGCGTCTTGGCCGTGTACTCGCCGGCGGCCATCGCGATCTTGTAGTTGTCGCCGCCGATAAAGGCCGTGTAGTCCTTGCCGGGATCGCCGACCGTCTTGCGGTCGAGCTCGATGACCGGGATGCCGGCATCCATCGCGCGCTTCACCGCAGGCGTGATCGGTGCCGCCTCGAAGGGCGAGATCAGCAGCAGATCGACTTTCTGCGTGATGAAGTTGTCCACCTGGCTGGTCTGGGTGTTCACGTTGCCCGCGCCATCCGCGATCTGGAGCGTGAACTGCGGCACGTCCTTGACCGCCGCTTCCAGCTCGTCGTTGACGTGCTGGCGGTACGGCTCGGCGTTGTTGGCCTGGGAAAAGCCGATGATGAACTCGCCGTCCTTCGCGCATGCCTTGACCAGCGGCTCGGCTTGCGCGGCGCCGGCGAAAGCCAGGCCGGTGCCGGCGAGCAAGGCGATCCGCCACCTGTGGCGTGATCGCTGTTTTTCCATTGCAGTCATGTCCGTTTTCCTCCCGGAGTGGGCCACGAGGGCCCGGTTGCTCTTGTTTTCACGCTTGACCCGCCGTCTTCCTCAACGACCCAGGCCCTCGCGGCGGCGTACGAGGGACTGGAGCACGGCCGCAAGCACGATGATCGCGGCGGTCGCGAGCAGCTGCATGGCGGGAGTGATGTTGTTCAGCTGGAGGATGTTGGCGAGCGCCCCCAGCATGATCGTGCCGGCTACCGTGCCGACCATCGAACCGGCGCCGCCGAACAGGCTCGTCCCGCCGATCACCACGGCCGCGATGGCGGTCAGCTCATAGCCGGCGCCGTCGTTGGCGCTGCCGAAGTTGAACTGTCCGGCATGGACGATGCCCGCAAGCGCGGCGGAAAAGCCCGTGATCGCGTAAACCGCGATCTTCACGGAAGATACCGGCACGCCGGAGATGCGCGCCGCGCGCTCGTTGCCCCCGACCGCGAAGACATAGCGGCCAAAGCGCGTCGTGTTGAGCACGATCGTGGCGAGCACGGCGAAGACGATGAACACGAGGGTCGCCACCGGCACCACGTTGTTGAACAGGCGCTCGCCGAGAACCGCAAAGATCGGCGGCGCGAGGCCCGGCCCTTCGCCATAGGAGATGTTGATGTACTGGTTGCCCGAAACGACCAGCGCCAGGCCGCGGGCAGCCTGGAGGCCGGCCAGCGTGACGATGAACGGCTCCAGGCGGAAGCGCGTGGAGATGGTGCCCTGGACCGCGCCGAAGACCACGCCCATGGCCAGCACGGCCAGAAGCGTCAGGACGAGACCGTAGCCGCCTGAGATCATCATGGTCGCCGTGACCACGCTGGACAGGCCGAGCACCGCGCCGACGGACAGGTCGATGCCCGCCGTGATGATGACAAAGGTCATGCCGATCGCGATGATGCCGGTTTCCGACACCGCGCGCACGATGTTGGCGATGTTGTCGGGGTTCAGGAACAGGATCTCGCCGTGCCGGCGGGGCGAGAAGACGATGCCGCCGAGCGCCACCACCACCAGGCCGATCAGGCTCTGGAACCGGACGATCAGCGCCAGGGGATCGCGGCGTGTGGCCGGGGCGGCCCCGAGGGCCGGCTTGTCGGCCGGCTGGCCGGCAGCCGCAACCTTCTGCTCCGACATCAGACGCTTCTCCCGTTTGCCGCGGCGAGGACGGTGTGCTCGTCCACCCCGCCCTTGAACTCCGCCACGCTGCGGCCCTTTCGCAGGACCACGATGCGGTCGCATAAGCCCACGAGTTCCGGCATCTCGCTCGACGCGACAAGGATGCCCAGACCCTGCGACGCCAGCTGGCGCAGCCGGGCGTAGATCTCGCCCTTGGCGCCGACATCGACGCCCCGCGTCGGCTCGTCGAGCAGCAGGAGCTTCGGGCCGCCCAGGATTTCCTTGGCCAGGACCACCTTCTGCTGGTTGCCGCCGGAAAGCGCGCCGACCGCGATGTCCGCGTTGCGCGGCCGGATGTCGAACTGGCCGAAGGACTGCTTCACCGCTTCCGCCTCGCGCTTGCGCGACAGGAAGAAGCTCGGCGATATCAGGCGGATCACCGACATCACGAGATTGAGGCCGACGGCCATGCGCAGCATCAGCCCGCTGCCGCGGCGGTCGTCGGTGACGAAGGCGATGCCCGCCTTGCGCGCCGCCTCGATCGAGTCCAGCTGAACCTTCCTGCCGCCGACTTCGACCTCGCCTTCCCAGCGGCCGGACAGGCCCGTGCCGTAGAGAGCGCTGAGCAGTTCCGTGCGGCCGGCGCCCATGATGCCGGCCAGGCCGACGATCTCGCCTTCGCGCACGTCGAAGGAAAGCTGCTCCGGAGCCTGCCATCCCGCGCTTTCCCGCGCCAGGCGGAAGCCCGCGTCGCGCAGGGTCAGCAGAGGACGGCCGAGTTGCGCCGCCCGCTGGGGGTAGAGTTCCTCCAGCGGACGGCCGACGAGCAGGCGCACAAGCTCCGCCTGCGGCGCGTCCGGCCGGGTCACGCCCGCCACGCGCCCGTCGCGCATGACCGTCACCCGGTCGGCGATCTGCGGCACCTCTTCCAGCCGGTGGGAGATATAGACGATGCCGACGCCGGTCGCCGCGAGGCGGCGCATGATGTCGAACAGACGGGCCACTTCGCCCACGGTCAAGGCTGCCGTCGGCTCGTCCATGATCAGGACCTTGGAAGCGTAGGACAACGCCTTGACGATGGCCACCACCTGCCGGTGCCCGATCGACAGGTCGGCGACGAGCCTGGACGGATCGATCGCCAGCTCGATGGCTTCCAGGCGCTTGGCGGCTTCGCGGTGCATCGCCGTTGTGTCGATCAGTCCGCCGGGGCGCGTCAGCTCGCGGCCGAGAAACAGGTTCGCCGCGACATCCAGGCTCGGCACGAGGTCGAGCTCCTGGAAGATGGTGGCGATGCCGGCCGCCTGCGCTTCCCGCGGATTGGTGAAGCGGACAGGCTTGCCGTCCAGCGTGATCGTGCCTTCGTCGGGCGTATAGACGCCGGAAAGCAGGTTCATCAGCGTCGATTTACCCGCGCCGTTCTCGCCGAGAAGCGCGTGGATCTCGCCGGCCTTCAGCTCGAAGTCCACGCCGCGCAGCGCCTGCACGCCGCCGAAGCGCTTCACGGCGCCGGTCATGGAAAGAAGCGGTGCGTTCATGCCGGGTGACATCCCTAGCCCCTTTCGCGTGCCGCGCGCGCGACATCGATTATTGCAGGATTATCTCCAGTCACAAGCGCGGCCGGCTGTTGGAGCAATAATAAAGAAGGCTGGCATGGCGGTCCCGGCCTTCCCGCGGCGGGCGTGTAAAATTGAGGCATCGCGCGATCCTGCCTCTTTGCCGCGCAAAGTGCCGAAAATTCGCAGTTGCAATCCCGGCTTGAATGGCTACGAGTAGAGCCAACAGGCGAGAATGAGCCCGGCCAAGAGAAGCCGGCGTCGTTCCAGGGGAGCCGCAAACGGCATGAACTACTTTATCCAGCAGCTTGTGAATGGGCTGACGCTGGGGTCGATCTACGGGCTGATAGCCATCGGCTATACGATGGTCTACGGCATCATCGGCATGGTCAACTTCGCCCATGGCGATATCTTCATGATCGGCGCGTTCGTGGCGCTGATCACCTTTCTGATCCTCGGCAGCTTGTTTGCTTCCGTGCCGGTGGTGATCGCGTTGCTGATCATGATGGTCGTGGCGATGCTGCTGACCTCGCTCTACAACTGGACCATCGAAAAGGTAGCCTACCGCCCGTTGCGCGGTTCCTTCCGGCTGGCCCCGCTGATCACCGCCATCGGCATGTCGATCTTCCTTTCCAACTTCGTGCAGGTGACGCAAGGGCCGCGCAACAAGCCGATCCCGCCGCTCGTGAACAGCGTCTACAATGTCGCCGGGATCAGCTTTTCGCTGAAGCAGATCGTCATCGTGGTCGTCACGGTCGCGCTGCTCACCGTGTTCTGGTACCTCGTCAACAAGACGGCGCTGGGCCGGGCGCAGCGCGCCTGCGAGCAGGACCGCAAGATGGCGGCGCTGCTCGGCATCGACGTGGACCGCACCATCTCCATCACCTTCATCATGGGGGCGGCGCTCGCCGCCGTCGCGGGCACGCTGTTCCTGATGTATTACGGCGTGGTCGTCTTCTCCGACGGCTTCGTGCCGGGCGTGAAGGCCTTCACCGCCGCCGTGCTCGGCGGCATCGGCTCGATTCCCGGCGCGGTGCTGGGCGGGCTGCTGATCGGCTTCATCGAGTCGATGTGGTCGGCCTATTTCTCCATCGACTACAAGGACGTCGCCGCCTTCTCCATCCTGGCCATCGTGCTGATCTTCCTGCCCTCCGGCATCCTCGGCCGGCCCGAAGTGGAAAAGGTCTGAGGAGCAACCCATGGCGACCGTTTCCGCAGACCGCTCGCTTGCCGTCGCTTCCGGGACTGCTGCCCCCGACATGGCCCGCGCCGTGCGCGAGGCGCTCTATGCCGGCGCCATCGCCTTCGGCCTGTTCATCCTGCTGATCGGCATCAAGACCGACCAGAACATCTCCAACGAACTGATCATCGTGCCGCGCTGGGGGCTGCTCGCCATCGTGGTCGGGCTGGTGATGGCCGTGCGCTTTGCCGCCGTTGGCTGGCTGCAGCCGCGGCTGGCCGCGCGCCGTGCCGCGGAGGCGGAGAAGCCCGTCGTCGCCGAGACCGGATGGTTTCGCCGGAACTTCAACAAGATCGCCATCGTCGCGATGGTTCTCTACCCCGTCATCATGGTCAACCTCGTCGGGCTTCAGCCCTCGCTGAAGTGGATCGACAATTTCGGCGTCCAGGTTCTGATCTATGTCATGCTCGCCTGGGGCCTGAACATCGTGGTCGGCCTCGCCGGCCTGCTCGACCTCGGCTACGTCGCCTTCTACGCGGTCGGCGCCTATTCCTACGCGCTGCTGGCGACGACCTTCGACCTGTCCTTCTGGATCTGTCTCCCCGTGGCCGGCATCCTGGCGGCCTTCTGGGGCATCCTGCTCGGCTTCCCGGTGCTGCGCCTGCGCGGCGACTATCTCGCCATCGTCACGCTGGCCTTCGGCGAGATCATCCGCCTCGTTCTGATCAACTGGCGTGAGGTGACGAACGGCTCGGCCGGCATTTCCGGCATCCCGAAAATAGGTTTTTTCGGCATCGCCACCTTCAACGTCTCGGACCCCAACTATATCGGCAAGGTCTTCGACATCGGCGTGTCCGGCGTCTACTACAAGATCTTTCTCTACTACCTCATCCTGGCGCTTGCGCTCGTCACCGCCTTCGTGACGATCCGGCTGCGGCGCATGCCGGTCGGCCGCGCCTGGGAAGCGCTTCGCGAGGACGAGATCGCCTGCCGCTCGCTCGGCATCAACACGACCTCGACCAAGCTGACGGCGTTCGCCATCGGGGCGATGTTCGGCGGTTTCGCCGGCTCCTTCTTCGCCGCGCGCCAGGGCTTCATCAACCCGGAAAGCTTCGTGTTCCTCCAGTCCGCCATCATCCTCGCCATCGTCGTGCTGGGCGGCATGGGCTCGCTGACCGGCATCGCGGTTGCCGCGTTGGTGATGATCGGCGGCATGGAGATCCTGCGCGAACTGACCTTCCTCAAACGCATCTTCGGCCAGGACTTCACGCCGGAACTCTACCGCATGCTCCTGTTCGGCCTCGCCATGGTGGTCGTGATGCTGTGGAAGCCGCGCGGCTTCGTGGGGTCGAGAGAGCCGACAGCCTTCCTGAACGAGCGGAAGAACGTCTCCGCCTCGTTCGCCAAGGAAGGGCACGGCTGATGGCGCTTGTCTCCAAGCTTGCTGCGACCTCGCAGGCGGCGGGGCCGATGCCGGGCGGCGCGATCCTGTCCGTCGAGCACATGTCGATGAAGTTCGGCGGCCTCGTCGCGATCGGCGACCTTTCCTTTCAGGCCAGGCGCGGCGAGATCACCGCGCTGATCGGCCCGAACGGCGCGGGCAAGACCACCGTGTTCAACTGCATCACCGGCTTCTACAAGCCGTCCGAAGGCATGATCCGCATGGCGCCCAAGGCCGGCGGCGAGTTCCTGCTGGAGCGCATGCCCGACTTCCGGATCACGGCCAAGGCGAAGGTCGCGCGCACCTTCCAGAACATCCGCCTGTTTTCGGGCATGACGCTGCTCGAAAACCTGCTGGTCGCCCAGCACAACAAGCTGATGCGCGCTTCCGGCTACACGGTGCTCGGCCTGTTCGGCCTTGCCGGCTACCGCCGCTCCGAAGCCGAGTCGATCGACTTGGCGAAATTCTGGCTGGAGAAGGCGGACCTGATCGACCGCGCCGACGATCCGGCGGGCGACCTGTCCTACGGCGCGCAGCGCCGGCTGGAGATCGCACGCGCGATGTGCACCGGGCCGGAACTGCTCTGCCTGGACGAGCCCGCGGCCGGCCTCAACCCGCGCGAGTCGCTCGCGCTCAACACGCTGCTCAACGACATCAAGGACTCCACCGGCACCTCGATCCTGCTGATCGAGCACGACATGTCGGTGGTGATGCAGATTTCCGACCACGTCGTCGTGCTGGAATACGGCCGCAAGATCGCCGACGGCACGCCGGTGCAGGTGAAGAACGACCCGCGCGTCATCGCCGCCTATCTCGGCGTGGACGACGAGGAGGTCGAGAGCGTGCTGGTGGCGGTGGGCGACGAAGGGATCGTGCACGAGCTCGACGGCGAGCCGATGCCGAGCCAGGGACCTGAAATGTCCTCTTCGATGCTAGCCGGGCCGGTGGAAGACACGATCGCCCACCCCGGCGAGGAGATCGTAGGCGTGTCGGCGGCAGCGTCCAAGGCTGCGCAGTTCGAGGCGATCGAGGCGGCGCATGGCGACGCCTTGAAGGACCAGGGAACCAAGCACTGATGGCGACCGGGCAACCTCTTCTCGACGTGCGCGGCGTTGAAACCTTCTATGGCAACATCCGCGCGCTGAACGGCGTCGATATCTCGGTGAACGAAGGCGAGGTCGTGGCCCTGATCGGCGCCAACGGCGCCGGCAAGTCCACTTTGATGATGACCATCTTCGGGAGCCCGCGCGCGGCATCGGGCCGGATCGTCTTCAACGGCACCGACATCACCAAGATGCCGACGCACCACATCGCGCGCCTGCGCATCGCGCAATCGCCGGAGGGGCGGCGCATCTTCCCGCGCATGACCGTGCTGGAAAACCTCCAGATGGGGGCCTCGCTCGACAACCTCAAATATTTCGACGAGGACGCCGAAAAGGTCTTCACTCTGTTTCCGCGCCTTAAAGAACGCATCACGCAGCGCGGCGGCACGCTGTCGGGCGGCGAGCAGCAGATGCTGTCCATCAGCCGCGCCCTGATGGCCCGGCCGAAGCTCTTGCTCCTGGACGAGCCCTCGCTCGGCCTGGCGCCCCTGATCGTCAAGGGCATCTTCGACGCCATCCGCGAGTTGAACCGGCGCGAGGGGCTGACGGTTTTCCTGGTCGAGCAGAACGCCTTCGGCGCGCTGAAGCTGGCGACGCGCGGCTACGTCATGGTCAACGGGTCCGTGACCATGAGCGGCACGGGCAAGGAACTGCTCGCCGACCCGCAGGTTCGCGCGGCCTATCTCGAAGGGGGAGGGCATTAGTCCCATGCAGGGCATCCTCTACGAAGAACCGTCGATCTGGGAGTTCTTCTTCATCACCTTCCTGCTTGGCGGCTGGGCGGCTTGGATGACGGGCCGCGCCTGCGCGCAGACCTGGCGGCACCTGCCGGGCCTCGTCCTCTACTTGGCGGTGCTCGGGCTGGGCGTGCGCTTCATCCACCATGCCCTGTTCGGCGGCACGATGTTCTCGCTGCACTACTACATCGTGGATACCCTGGTGCTGATGGTCTTCGGCGTTCTCGGCTACCGCTTTACCCGGACCAACCAGATGGTGCGTCAGTACCATTGGCTCTATGACCGGGCCTCGCCGCTTTCCTGGAAAGCAAAGGCTTGAGCCGGGAGACCTTACGCGGGGCGGCAGGAACAGCCCGCACAAGCCGTTGATTTGCGGCAGCTTTCGAAACCCCTCCGGCGCTAACCCTGATGAAGGGCACTAAAGCGAAACGGGGTGACAACAGCCGCAAAATCGGCAATCTACGCCTTCTGCGATCCAAAGGGCGGGCATCGCAAACAGGCAGAATGAAAACGCCCGCCTTTGACAATGGGAGTCATCGAATGAAGAAAGCACTTTTGTCCGCCGTTGCGTTAAGCGCGCTTGTCGCGTTTGGCGGCAGCGCCTGGGCGGACGTTCTGGTCGGCGTCGCCGGCCCGATCACCGGCCCGAACGCCGCCTTCGGCGCGCAGCTCCAGAAGGGCGCCGAGCAGGCTGCGGCCGACATCAACGCGATGGGCGGCATCAACGGCGAAAAGATCGTCCTGAGCGTCGGCGACGATGCGTCCGACCCGACGCAGGGCGTGTCCGTCGCCAACAAGTTCGCGGCTGACGGCGTGAAGTTCGTGGTCGGCCACTTCAACTCCGGCGTTTCGATCCCGGCTTCTGAAGTCTACGCCGAGAACGGCATCCTGGAGATCACGCCTGCCGCGACCAACCCGAAATTCACCGAGCGCGGCCTGTGGAACACCTTCCGCACCTGCGGACGCGACGATCAGCAGGGCGTGGTCGCCGGCAAATATCTGTCCGAGAAGTTCAAGGACGCCAAGATCGCCGTCGTCCATGACAAGACGACCTATGGCCAGGGCCTTGCCGACGAAACCAAGAAGGCGATGAACGCTGCCGGCCTCAAGGAGGTGATGTACGAAGGCGTCAACGTCGGCGACAAGGACTTCTCGGCCCTCATCGGCAAGATGAAGGAAGCCGGCGTCACGATCGTCTACTGGGGCGGCCTCCATACCGAAGCCGGCCTGCTGATCCGTCAGCTCGCCGACCAGGGCGTCAAGGCGACCCTCGTATCGGGCGACGGCATCGTGTCGAACGAACTCGCCTCGATCGCAGGCGACGCGGTTGCCGGCACGCTCAACACGTTCGGCCCCGATCCGACGCTGAACCCGGCCAACAAGGAGCTCGTCGAGAAGTTCCGCGCCGCCGGCTTCAACCCGGAAGCCTACACGCTCTACTCCTACGCTGCCCTGCAATCGATCGCGGAAGCGGCAAAGGCTGCCGGTTCCAACGACCCGCAGGCCGTGGCCTCGGCGCTCAAGGAAAAGGGTCCGTTCAAGAACGTGCTCGGCGACTTCTCCTGGGACTCCAAGGGTGACCCGACTGCTCCGGGCTACGTCATGTACGAGTGGAAGAAGGGCGCCGACGGCAAGTACAGCTACTTCCAGCAAGGCATGTAAGCTGTCGGCCTAGCTT
>CAXTCF010000064.1:0-21347 GCA_964242945.1 uncultured Rhizobiaceae bacterium
GACGAACCCGCAAGGTTCATCCAAAATCCGCACCACCAAATCCCGGGACCAAACAGCTAGGCAATTCGTCGATGACGTGGATGCGCTCGCATCCTCGGTCAACCGAGCGGACGCGGCGCTGCGCCGTATGGGCGGCCGAGTGGCGCAGGCGCGCAAGGAAGGCAGCATCGACGGGATGGGGTTCCGCATCCTGGACGAGCGGCTTTCCACACTCGCCGCCGTGCAGGCCGGCTGCGAGCGCATCGCCGGCACGCCGCTCCCCTTCGCCTATACGCTGCTGCTTCAGCGCACCGCCTACATCGTCTGCCTGCTGCTGCCCTTCGGCCTCGTCGGCGCGATGGGCTGGGCGACGCCTCTGTTCACGGCGCTGATCGCCTACACCTTCTTCGGGCTGGACGCGCTGTCGGAAGAACTGGAAGACCCGTTCGGCACCGAAGCCAACGACCTCGCGCTCGACGGCCTTTGCCGGGTCTGCGAGATCTCCGTCTTCGAGGCGCTGGGCGAACCGGCACCGCCGTCGCTGCCCTTGAAGAAGTTCAACCTGTCTTGACCGCGATCTTTTGGTTTGAACTTCAGCTTTCACCCCTAGTCAGACAACCAACTCTGGGGTGAAGGACCATTCCTTTGCTATGAACTCAAGCGTCTCATCGCGGAAATAATAGAGGAAATGTCGGCTTGCGACTGCCTCGGTCAGAACCGTCTCCCAAGCAACGGCGTCGCGGAGGGGATCATCACCAATCAACTCGTAGAATTTGCCCCATTGCGGTGCAACGCGGCTATAACGACCATCGCCATCACCCTTATACCATTCATGATCGTTGGTAGGGTCCCACCGCCAGCGGCTGCACTCGAAGAAGCTGAGAGTTCCCCATCGTTCATTTTGATCAGCGACGGATGAGAGAAATAGGCTTGCCATGCCAAAGAAGCTCGACTGCTTTGATCGAGCATCCTGGAAGAGACTTTGAACTCGGAAACGGACTTGGACGGTTGAGCCGACGACCGAAACGTGAGGCTCTGGCGCATTTGGTTCGGCATCCAAACCTTGGCCGAGTTGCAACTGCACAAAGGTGAGCATGCAGCATCGACAGCCGAAAGAACGACGGCTTCCCACCCGTTAAGGAAGGTCAGATCGATTCATTACGGCTTATATCGGCATTGCGAAACCTGCGATTGCATAGACGATAGCTTCCAGCGCCTAAGCGCGAAGCCGCGTCATTATCCTGCCAAAGCCCCGCCTCAGTGCGCTGGAGCCGAGACCAGGCCGCCGTTCGGGATGTTGATGTCGATCTCCAGCGTGGACATCCGCTCGCCCCGGTCCATCGCGACGCGCACCTGGTCCTGGTCCACGGTCACATGCTTGGCGATCACGTCCATGATCTCCTGACGCAGCAGCGCCACGAGGTCGGGCTGGTTCTGGTGCTTGCGCTCGTAGGCCAGCAGGAGCTGGAGGCGCTCGCGCGCCTGGGGGGCGCTGTTGTTGCGCTTGAAGAAGTCGAACAGGCTCATCATGCCGCCCTCCGCCCCAACAGCCTGTCAAGCAAGCCGCGCTTCTCGAAGGGCGTCACGACCGGCACGTCCTCGCCCATCAGGCGCCGGGCGGCATTGGCATAGGCCAGCGCCGCCGGGTTGGCGGGTTCGTTGAGCGTCACCGGCGCGCCGACGTTGGAGGCGCGCAGCACGCCCTGGCTTTCCGGGACGATGCCGAGCAGGGGCGTCGAAAGGATCTCCAGCACGTCGTCGATGCCGAGCATCTCGCCGCGCGCCGCGCGGCCCGCGTCGTAGCGGGTGATCAGGACGTGCTTGGCGACCGTTTCCCCGCGCTCGGCCTTCACGGTCTTGGAGTCGAGCAGGCCGATGATCCTGTCGGAATCGCGCACCGAGGAGACTTCCGGGTTGGTGACGATCACCGCCTCGTCGGCGAAGCGCATGGCAAGCTGCGCGCCGCGCTCGATGCCGGCCGGGCTGTCGCAGATCACGTAGTCGAACTTTTCCTTGAGCCGGCTTATGACTTCGGCCACACCTTCTTCCGTCAGCGCATCCTTGTCGCGCGTTTGGCTTGCCGGCAGGAGGAACAGCGTGCCCACGCGCTTGTCGCGGATCAGCGCCTGGGCGAGGTTGGCGGTGCCCTGCGTCACGTTGATCAGGTCGAACACCACGCGCCGCTCGGCCCCCATGATCAGGTCGAGGTTGCGCAGGCCCACGTCGAAGTCGATCAGCACGACCTTCGCGCCGGTCTGGGCGATCGCCGCCCCCAGTGAGGCGGTGGAGGTCGTCTTGCCCACGCCCCCCTTGCCGGATGTGACGACAATCACCTTGCCCATGGTGGAAGACCCTCCTTTGTTCGATCAGTTGAGCGCTGCGACGTGAATGATGCCGTCGTCCAGGAAAGCCTGGATCGGCTGCCCGCGCGAGGCCGGCTCCATGTCGTCGGCGGTGCGGTACCAGCCGTCCACGGCGAGCAGTTCGGCCTCGTTCCGGCGGCAGAAGATGCGGGCTTCGCGGTTGCCGCAGGCGCCGGCGAAAACGCGGCCGCGCAGCGTGCCATAGACGTGGACGGAGCCGCCCGCGATGATCTCCGAGCCGGAACCGACAGAGCCCAGCACGATCACGTCGCCGGCTGGGTGGAAGATCGACTGGCCCGAGCGGATCGGCGTCGCGACGGTTAGCGAGTTCGGCGCGGGGAGTTCTTCGCCTGCGGCTGCCGGCTTCGCTTCCTCATCCGGCTCGGAAAGCGTTTCTTCCGCTTCGGTCTTCTTGGCGCCCTTCAACAGCGGCGGCATGTCCGGCGGCAGCGCCTCGGCCTCGGCCGCCTCGATCGCATAGACGCGGATGCCGCGGTTGGCGAGTTCGCCGACCAGGTTTTTGATGCCTTCGAGATCAGGCTTCAGGCTGTTCAGGTCGAGCACGACAGGGCGCCCAGTGAAGAAGCCGGGCGAGTTTCCGGTCCAGGCGTCGAGCCGCTCCAGCCACTCGGCCAGCGGCGCTTCGGGCGCCAGGGTGAAGGCCACGAACGAGCGCGCGTGGAAGCGGATGGATTTCTTCGAGGTGGAAACGACGCTGTCCAAAGAAAACGAACCCTGGTCCTGCAATGCGAGCCTCGGCATGCGAGGGTGCGAAAAGCTTTAAAACCCTTGGCTGGCCTGAGGCTGACGTTTTGTTAACGTTTCAGGGGCGCCGGGCGGCTTTCCAGCGGCTTGGCCGTATGCCAGAGGCAACGTAAGCGGCCGGACGGGCGCATGCGTCGCGCGAACCGGGTCAGGGCAGGCGCTTCAAGGGAGGAGAAGGCGGAATGGCAAACGAACTGGAAGGCAAGGTCGCCGCGATCACCGGGGCGGCGTCAGGCATCGGGCTAGCCAGCACGGAGGCGATGCTGGGCGCCGGCGCGCGCGTCGTCATGATCGACCGCGACCGCGCGGCGCTGGACAAGGTGCAGGCCCAGCACGGCGACGCGGTGATCCCGCTCGTCATCGACCTGCTCGACCCGAAAGACTGCGCGACGCTTCTGCCGAAAGTGCTGGAGCTTGCCGGCGGGCTCGACATCTTCCACGCCAATGCGGGCTCTTACGTCGGCGGCGACCTCGTGGAGAACGACGTGGGCGCGATCGACCGGATGCTGAACCTCAACGTCAACGTGGTGATCAAGAACGTCCACGACGTGCTGCCCCACATGATCGAGCAGGGGGGAGGCGACATCATCGTCACCTCCTCGCTCGCCGCGCACTATCCCACGCCCTGGGAGCCGGTCTATGCTTCCTCCAAATGGGCGATCAACTGCTTCGTGCAGACCACGCGCCGCCAGGTGTTCAAGCACGGCATCCGCGTCGGCGCGATCTCGCCCGGCCCGGTGATCACCTCGCTGCTGGCGGACTGGCCGGCGGAGAAGCTGAAGGAGGCGCGCGAGTCCGGCAGCCTCTTGGAAGCGGCGGAAGTCGGCAACGTCATCCTCTTCATGCTGACCCGCCCGCGCGGCATGACCATCCGCGACGTCGTGATGATGCCGACGAACTTCGACCTTTGATGCTGGTCGACTCAATCTTCGATCGCCGCGTCGCCCCTCATCCGGCTGCCGCCGCCTTCTCCCCGTGAACGGGGAGAAAAAACGCTGTCGCAATTGTTTGGCGCCTTCTCTCCCCGTTTGCGGGGAGAGATGCCCGGCAGGGCAGTGAGGGGCAGCGCGGCAATTGACATTGGAACTGCTGGTAAGAGCGTATCGGCTAAGAAAAGGGCCGCACCGGGCAGCCCGCTTTCCCGGCAGGGCGTCACCCCCGCCCGACGAACGGCATGTTGGTCGCCATCACCGTCAGGAACAGCACGTTCGCATCGAGCGGCAGGCCGGCCATGAACAGGACGGACTTCGCGACATCCGCCACATCCATCGTGGCCTCCACTGCAACCGTGCCGTTTGCCTGCGGCACGCCTTTCGTCATCGGCATCGCCATCTCGGTCAGCGCGTTGCCGATGTCGATCTGTCCGCAGGCGATGCGGAACGGCCTGCCGTCCAGCGCCAGCGTCTTGGTCAAGCCGGTGATCGCGTGCTTGGTCGCGGTGTAGGCGGCCGAGCCGGGACGCGGCGCGTGCGCCGAAACGGAGCCGTTGTTGATGATGCGCCCGCCCTGCGGCTCCTGTTTGCGCATCTGCGCGAAAGCCGCGCGGGCGCACAGGAAGGACGCCGTCAGGTTGACCGCGACCACGCGGTTCCATTCTTCCGGATCGACCGCGTCGATGGTCGCGGGGGGCAAGCCTACGCCCGCATTGTTGAACAGCAGATCGACCCGGCCGAATCTTTGCACGGCTTGCGCAAACACGCGATCGACATCGGCCGGCACCGTCGCGTCCGCCGGCACGGCGAGCGCGCCATCGCCCGCTTCCGCCGCCAGCTCCTGCAACGGCGCCTCGCGCCTGCCGCAGAGCACCACGTTCCATCCTGCATCCAGCAGGGCCAAGGCACTGGCGCGGCCGACGCCGCTTCCGGCTCCGGTAACGATCGCGGTTCCCGCAGGCATGGCGCTTCCTCCCGACAAAGGAGGACTCATCGGCGCAAGGTGTAAGGGAAGTCAACAAAAAGGGCGGCCGCTGCAGCGACCGCCCTATCCGAACCGTGCTTGGGAGGAGGAGAGCCGATCCGATGAAAAGGAGATTGGCTCAAAAAGGTTAACGGAGCGTTAACATCGCGAAAATCGCAAGCAAGAAGATCGCTCTGCTTGCCGGCCGCCGAGAAACGCCGTCACGCTGCCGCAGAGGCAACCGTTGCTTCAATGTGGTCCACCAGCGCGTCTTCCAGTCCTAGCCGCCCCGCAAGCTGGTCGAGAAAGCCGCGCTCGGCCCGCTTGTCCGGGTCGATGGCCAGCCGCGCGGCCGTGTAGAGCTCGACGCGCTGCGCTTCCGTCTGCGCCTGGCTCACCAGCCCTTCCAGATCGGCGGGCTTGGCCAGTTCGCTCTTCAGCCAAGCTTCCGCTTCCGCATCCAGGCCGGAAAGTTTGGCCCTGTCGCCGATGCGGTTCCACTCCGCCTGATCGATCGTGCCGTCGGCCTTGGCGGCTGCGATCATCGCGCGGATCAGGGTCAGCGCGAACTGGTCGGAGCCCTGCGGCGCTGCGGCCGGGTCGAAGGCGGTGTTGGCGGGGGGAGGCTGAAGGTCGGGCGTTCCGGCGGCCGTGGCCCGCGCCGGCTGCTGGCCCGCCTGATGGTTCTGGTAGGCCTTGTAGGCCACGCTGGCGATGGCAGCCAAGCCGCCGTATTTCAGCGCGGAGCCGGCCAGGCCGCGGCCCATGCCGGTGCCGAGAACGCCGGCCAGGATGCTGCCGGCAATGGCAGGGTTCTGCCGCGCCATCTCCACCGCCCGTCCGGCCGTCTGCTTGAACCCGTCGGAGCCGCCGAGCGTGTTGACGATGTCGTTCAGAAACCCGCCGCTCCTCTGCGCGTTGCCCTGGCCGGTTCGAACATTCCGGGGCGCATTGTTGTTTTGAGCCCCGGCGCCGAGAAACGAGTCGAGCAGTTGCTTCGGGTCGAACATCGGGCTTCCTCCAGAAACAGGCGGCGGCAACGCGGCCTGTTGTTTGCGATGGCCCTGACGTAGGGATCAGCGGGCGAAAAACAATCGGCCGGAACTCTGCTGCCGGCGCTTCCGCGCCCTTCGCGGAACTCAGTCCGGCAGATGCGGCATGCCGCCCCGCTCTCTTGCAAGCTCGACCTGGCGCTGCCGCTCCGCGAACCGCGCGCGGTCGCTTCCCGTGTGTTCCGCTGCGCAGTACGGACAGGATACGCCTTCGTGGAAGAGGGGAGACTGCCGATCCTCAAGCGTCAGCGGGCGCCGGCAGGCCCGGCAGAGGCTCGCGCCTCCCGGCGTCAGCCCAACGCCGACCGACACGCGCTCGTCGAACACAAAACACTCGCCTTCCCATGTGCTGCGTTCCGCCGGCACTTCTTCGAGATAGCGGAGGATGCCCCCCTTCAGGTGAAAGACTTGGGCATGGCCGGCACCCTTCAGAAAGGCCGTGGCCTTCTCGCAGCGGATGCCGCCGGTGCAGAACATCGCGACCTTGCGCCCCTCCAGGCTTCCGCGGTTGGCCTCGGCCCAGGCGGGAAACTCGCGAAAACTTTCCGTTCCCGGATCGATCGCGCGGGGAAACGTGCCGAGCGCCACCTCGTAGCTGTTGCGCGTGTCGATCACCACTGTTTCGGGGTCGGCAAGCAGCGCATCCCAGTCGGCCGGCTCGACATAGGTGCCGGCGCTTGAGCCGGGGTCGATGTCCTCCACGCCCATCGAAACGATCTCGGCCTTCACCTTGACCTTCAGCCGGCGGAAGGGCTGGCGGGCGGAGGTGCCGTACTTCACGTCGAGGCCGGCGAACTCCGGCTTGGCTTGCAGATGCGCCATCAAGGCTTCGATCGCTTGGGGCGTGCCGGCCACGGTGCCGTTGATGCCCTCGGAAGCAAGCAGCAGCGTGCCGCGGATTTTCCGGGCGCAGCAGAATTTTGCTAGTTCGTCGCGCAACGCCGCCGGATCGCGCAGGGAAACGAAGCGATAGAGCGCAGCAACGCGGAAATCCGGTGCGGCGTCCGGGGGAGGGGGTGTGGTCGTCACGGCCGGGCCAGCCTTCAAGCGATTGCTCCGAACAAGCCTGCTTCTGCGGCTGCTTGAAACGGATTTCTATCGCTTTATAGCGGGTTTCATGAACAGTCATTCCTCAAAACTGCTGTCGCTTCTGGGCCGGCAGACCGTCATCCCGGTGCTGAAGATCGACGACGCGGCAGCCGCCGCGCCGCTGGCCCGCGCGCTTGCACGCGGCGGCCTGCCCTTGATCGAGATCACGCTGCGCACGCCGGCCGCACTCGAAGCCATCCGCCGCGCCAGCGGGGAAGTCGAGGAAGCTGTGGTCGGCGCCGGCACGATCCTGTCGCCGCAGCAATACGCAGCCGCCGCCGCGGCCGGCGCGCGCTTCATCGTCAGCCCCGGCGTGACGCCGGCTTTGCTCGATGCGGCCGCAAGCAGCGACGTGCCGTTCCTTCCCGGCGCGATCACGCCCGGCGAGGTGCTCGCCGCGCGCGATGCCGGGCTGCGCTTCCTGAAATTCTTTCCGGCCGAGCAGGCAGGCGGCGCTGCCTTTCTGAAGGCGCTGGCCGCGCCGATCCCCGACATCCGCTTCTGCCCGACCGGCGGCATCACCGCGGCCAATGCAGTCGCCTACCTGAAGCTGCCGAACGTCGCCTGCGTCGGCGGTTCCTGGATCGCGCCGGATCACCTCGTGGCGGCCGGCGCCTGGGCCGAGATCGAGATTCTCGCGCGCCAGGCGGCGGGTCTGTCCCGTACCTGACGGGGTGGCTCCGACCTTGGGCGGCCTCCGGCGGCGCCCTATCTGCCAGCCCGATGCATGTCCGGTTCGACATGCGCCCGGCGCTTGCCAGATAAAGGAGAGACACGTCCATGGCCGATATCTGCATCGAATGCCCCGTCACCGGCGAAGTGGTGGCGACCGGCATGACGATCGACCCGGAGGAGTTCGAGACGACCGATCTCGGCATGAACACCTTTCAGTGCCCTGCCTGCGACCAGACGCACACCTGGAACAAGCGCGACGCCATCCTGCGCGAAAGCGATGCGGGCATGGATTGACTCAACGCTACGTCGCGACGCTTGACCCTCCCCTGCGAAGCGGGGGAGGGGACCATGCGCAGCATGGCGGAGGGGGTGGACCGAAGGGTGGAGGATGCCCGCCTTAGCCGTGAGGGAAGCGCAAACGGTCAAAAACCGCCACTACGATCCAACTGCTCCAGCCGAAACAAAAAAGCGCCGGCTCATCACCGGCGCTTTTGCTTTAAGCTTTTGGAACGGATCAGTTCGCCCGGAAGCGCGCCACCGTCATGAACTGCACGGCCTTGCCGGAGAAGCGGTTGGCATCGGCCTTCCGGCCGCCCTGCTCGAACCCGGCGGTATAGACTTCGCGCGGCGGCGTCCTGACCAGATTGTAGGCAAAGGCCGGAGCCTTCGTGCCTTCCGTGACCGAGGCGACCGTGTCGCCGTAGATCGCCCAGCGCGCGGTGGCGGGCTGCGCGGCCACCACCTTCGGCGGGGCTTCCGGCTTCCTGTCGCTCTTGGTGGGCCGCGCGGCTTTGCCCGTTGTCTTGACGTCGGAATACAGGATCGCCGCAAGCTGCCTTCCTTCCTTGGCAGGCGCTCCCGCCGCCCGCGCGGCGGCAGTGCCGGCCCGCTGCGGCTTGGCGCTGGGCAGCGGCGCCTCGGTAAAGGCGGAAGCCAGCGCCAGGCGCTTGTCGTCCGCCGAAAGCGAGGCCAGGTCGATCTGGCTGCGCTGCGCATTGGCCTTTGCGGCGGCCAGCGCCGCCGCTTCGTCCGTCTCCGCGAAGCCCGGCGCCGATGCAACGGCGTCAGGCAGGGTTTCCCCGGCGGAGGCAACCTGCGCCGGCTTTGCCGCGGGCTTCGGCGCCATCGCATTGATGAGCGCGGCGACGCTTGGCGCGATCGGGCGGTCGGCCGGCAGCGGCGTCACCAGGGTTGCCGCCTTTTCGCGGGTCTCGCCGGCGTCGGCGAGCGCGGTCAGCACGGCGGCGTCGCCGTTGCTGGGCTCCGGCGCGTAAGCCGGGCGCCAGGAAGGCAGGGGAACGTTGCTGGCCACGGCGTCCGCGTCGTCTGCGCCGCTCTTCAGTTCGGGCGGCACGCCCGGGTCAAGCTTTGCCGGCGCGGCTGCGGCGACCTCGGTCAGCGTGTCCGTAACGGCTTCCTCAAGCTTCGGCGCATCCTCCGGACGCGCAGCCGGCAGCGGCACGCCGCGCGCCGGCAGGGCGGCGATGAGCGTTTCGCTTGCGGGGGCTTCGGGCTGCTCGTCAACCTGCGGCAGGTTTACGCGGTTGGCTTCCGCCGGGGACAGGATCTGGATGCCAGGCTGCTTGGCCTGCGCGAGAACGGGAGCCGCCTTTTTCACCTTGGGCGCGGGCGGAGGCGTCACGTCTTCCGCCACCTCGACCGCGCTCGAATCCTCCTCGTCGTCCGCGCCGCCGCCGCTGCCGAACAGGCGGGCGAAGAAGCCGGGCTTTTTGGGCGCACTGCTTTTGCCCATCACGCTGGCGATGGCCAGTTCCCCCTTGCTTTTGCGCGCCTGGTAGGCGGCGAGCGCCTGCTCGAAGCCGGGCAGCGGCTTGCCGTCGGAGGGCACATGCAGCGTCTTGCCGCTCGGGAACAGTGCGACGAGTTCGCTGCGGCTCATCTTCGGCCAGTGGCGCACGTTGCCGACGTCGAAGTGCACGAAGGGCGAACCGGAAGTGGGGTAGTAGCCGACGCCGCCGCCCTGCATCTTCAGGCCGATCTCGCGCAAGCGCTTCAGCTTCACGCCGGGGATGAAGAAGTCCATCGCGTTGCCGAGCATGTGCTGGCTCTTTTCGGCGACGCCGCTGGTGCGCGAACGCGACTTCAGCATGGCGTTGGTGGAAGGCGAGCGGTAGCCGCACACCACGTCGATGTAGCCGGTGGCGCCAGCTTCCCTGTAGGCTTCCCAGACGAGGTCGAGCAGCCGCGGGTTCATCGTGGTGGGCTGGTTCTTGCGCCAATCGCGCAGAAGGTAGTTGATCTTCTTGAGGCCGGCCGCGTCATAGCGCCCGTTGCGCTTGAAGACGATCTCGGCCTTTTCGCCGGTGTGAAGATGGTAGAGCTTGAGAGCGCGGGTTTCGGCGCTCGCCACCTGCCCGGAAGCCAGGAGCACGCCGAGCGCCGCCAGCGCGCCACCGAACCACTTCGCCTTAGCCGCGCTTCCCTCGAAAAAGTTCGAGAGAAAGCGCCGGCCGCTGTTCGGTCGTTCGATATTGGTCAAATTCGTAGAGCCCCGTCGGCTTTAAGGTCGGCTGCGAAAGCTCCCGGATCCCCTCCAGGATGTGTCGCCAGCCCCTCCCTCGAACATCGATCCTAATGGTTAATCGCCGCTTATTAAAGCCGAAATGCGGTAACAGGATGGCGAAGCTAGGGCGGGGCTGTTGCCGGTTTCCCGCATGGTGACTAAATCTCTAAGAGGCCAGCCGGGTCGCTTCGCCATCTTCCGCGCGCTCTTCGTCGGGGCAGAGGCCGTATTCCTTGAGCTTGCGGTAGAGCGTCGAGCGCCCGATTCCCAGACGCCGCGCCACCTCGCTCATCTGCCCGCCATAGTGGTCGATGGCAAGGCGGATCATGTCGAACTCCACGTCGGCCAGCGCCCGCACATTGCCCCGCTCATCCAGCGCCCGCACGATGCCGGCCGCGTCAGCGGAGGCCGCGTCCACTGGCGCTTCGGGAGCCGCCGCTTCCGGCTGGGGAGAACTCGGTGCGGCCGGCACGACCGCCGGCTCGTCGCGGCGCTCCAGCGCGACCGCGCCGGACACCTGGGCGTCGATCTGGGGGAACTCTTCCGCGCCGAGCGTGTCGCCTTCGCACAGCACGCAGGCGCGGAACACCGCGTTTTCCAGCTGCCGGATGTTTCCGGGCCAATCATAGGCCTGAAGCAGGGCAAGGGCGGCGCGCGAGATTCCTTTGGCGCGGCCCGACGGGTGCGCCGCCGCGGCGCGCCCGATGAAAACCCGCACCAGCGCCGGTATGTCGCTCTTGCGCTCGCGCAAGGGGGGCAGGCGGATCGGAAACACGTTCAGCCGGTAGTAGAGGTCCTCGCGGAACTTGCCTTCGCGCACGCGCTCAGCCAAGTCGCGGTGCGTGGCCGAGATCAGGCGGATGTCCACATGCACGCTGCTGCGGCCGCCGACGGGATCGACCTCGCCTTCCTGCACCGCGCGCAAGAGCTTCACCTGCGTGTCGAGCGGCAGGTCGCCGACCTCGTCCAGGAACAGCGTTCCGCCATGCGCTTCCACGAACTTCCCCGCATGCTTCTCGGTGGCGCCCGTGAAGGCGCCCTTTTCGTGGCCGAACAGGATGGACTCCACGAGGTTTTCGGGGATCGCCCCGCAGTTCACGGTGACAAAGGGTTTGCCGCGGCGGGCGCTCGCAGCCTGGATCGCGCGCGCCAGGACCTCTTTGCCGGTGCCCGACTCGCCTTCGATCAGCACGGGGATGTTGGAGGCTGCGGCCTTTTCGCCCAAGCGCAGGACGTGCGCCAGAGCCGGGCTCGCGGAGGAGAAGTCTTTCAGGCTGGGGCTGGCCGTCTTGCGCGCCGCCTGCCGCCGCGCCTCCCCTTCCACGGCTTCGACCTTCAGCGCGCGCGAAACCGCGGCGCAGAGCTTTTCGGGCGAGGCCGGCTTCACCACGAAGTCGAAGGCGCCGGCGCGCATGGCGGCAACCACCGTGTCGATGCTGCCCTGCGCCGTTTGCACGATCACCGGCAGGGGTTTGTCCCGCCCGCGCAGCGCTTCGAGCACGGCCAGGCCGTCCGGCCCGCCGGGCATCACCAGGTCGAGCACGAGCAGGGAAAACGGCGCGCTGCTTTCTTCCAGCAGCTTCAGCGCCGCCGTGCCGCTTTCGACCGTCCGCACGGTGAAGCCGCCCCGCGTCAGCGCCGCCTCTGCCAGCCGCCGCTGCACCGGATCGTCGTCCGCGATGAGGATCGAACCTGCCATGGGAAGCCTGAGCCAAGGAATGAGGAACCGGCGCAACTGTTTGCCTGGATCATCCTGGCACAGGAGGATAAACGGGGCTTCAAGAAAGCCGGTGAACAGCCTCTTGTCCTTTCCGCAAGGCTTGTCAGCTTTTCCGGCGACGGAGATTTTCGATGCCCCTGCCCGCCCCCAATCGATCTGCCCCGGTCCGCATGCCGGAAGCGGCCGCCGCTCTGCCTGCCTTGGGCGACCTGCCGGAGTGGAACCTCGCAGACTTCTATTCCGGCCCGGACGCACCGGAACTGAAGGCCGACATCGCCCGCGCCCAGGCGCAGGCGGTCGAATTCGAGGAGCGGTGGAAGGGCAGGCTGGCGGAGGAGGCGGGCCGCGGCGCGAACGGGCGGCTGGGCCAGGCGGTGCAGGAGTTCGAAGCGCTGGAGGAACTGATCGGGCGCATCGGCTCCTATGCCGGCCTGGTCTATGCCGGCGACACCTCAGACGCGAAGCGCGCCAAGCTCTACGGCGACGTCGGCGAGAAGATGACGGATGCCGGCGCGCACCTGCTTTTCTTCGGCCTGGAACTGAACGGCATCGATGACACCCTGGTTGAAGCCGCTTTTGAAACCGACTTGGCTCTCGCCCACTACAAGCCCTGGATCGTGGACCTGCGGGCGGACAAGCCGTTCCAGCTGGAAGACCGCGTCGAGCAGCTTTTCCACGAAAAGGGCATCACCGGCCGCACCGCCTGGAACCGCCTGTTCGACGAAACGATGACCGACCTGCGCTTCGAGGTGGACGGCGAGCGTCTCACGCTGGAGCCGACGCTGAACAAGCTCCAGGACGCCAACGGCGCAGTGCGCCAGGCGGCGGCGGAAGCGTTGGCGAAGACGTTCAAGGCAAATCTGCGCACCTTCACGTTGATCACCAACACGCTCGCCAAGGACAAGGAGATTTCCGACCGCTGGCGCGGCTTCTCCGACATCGCCGACTCCCGCCACTTGGCGAACCGCGTCGAGCGCGAGGTGGTGGACGCGCTGGCTTCCGCCGTGCGCGACTCCTTTCCCCGGCTTTCCCACCGCTACTACCGCATGAAGGCGAAGTGGCTGGGCATGGACAAGCTCAACCACTGGGACCGCAACGCGCCGCTGCCGGACGAGCCGGAAGCGGCGGTCGGCTGGGACGAAGCCAGGAACACCGTGCTCGCCGCCTACCACCGCTTCGCGCCGGAGATGGCGGACATCGCCAGACGCTTCTTCGACCAGAATTGGATCGACGCGGGCACGCGCCCCGGCAAGGCGCCGGGCGCCTTCTCCCATCCAGCCGTGCCCTCCGTCCACCCCTACGTGCTGCTCAACTATATGGGCCGCCCGCGCGACGTGATGATCCTCGCCCACGAGCTGGGCCACGGCGTTCACCAAGTGCTGGCGGGCGGCCAAGGCGCGCTGATGGCCGCGACGCCGCTGACGCTCGCCGAAACCGCCTCCGTGTTCGGCGAGATGCTGACCTTCCAACTGCTGCTGGAGCGGACGACCGAGCGGCGCGAGCGCAAGGCGATGCTGGCCCAGAAGGTCGAGGACATGATCAACACGGTGGTGCGCCAGATCGCCTTCTACGAGTTCGAGCGCAAAGTGCATGCCGAGCGTCGGAACGGCGAACTGACCTCCGACCGCATCGGCGAGTTCTGGCTGGAGGTGCAGAAGGCGTCGCTCGGCGACGCGGTGAGCTTACGGGAGGGCTACGAGACCTTCTGGGCCTATGTGCCCCACTTCATCCACTCGCCCTTCTACGTCTATGCCTATGCCTTCGGCGACTGCCTCGTGAACTCGCTCTACGCCGTGTACCAGGGGGCCGAACGCGGCTTCCAGGATAAGTACTTCGCCATGCTTTCGGCTGGCGGCACCAAGCACCATTCCGAGCTTCTCGCGCCCTTCGGCCTGGATGCGTCCGACCCCACCTTCTGGCAGGGCGGCCTCGGCGTGATCTCCGGGCTGATCGACGAGCTGGAAAGGCTGGATTGAGGCTCGGCCGTCGCGCCTGCGATGGTTTTGCGCGCGGCAGCATGAGATTCTCAGGACCCCATGCCGCCTTCTCCAAGCTCCGAACGGTTCGCCCTTTTCCGCGACGACCTCGCCGGACGCGAACTGCTGTTCACCGCGCCGAGCCAAGTGCTGGCAGCCGATACGCCCGAAACCTTCTTCGCGGCTTTCGACGCGATGGAAGAGGCGCGGGCCGCGGGGAAATGGCTTGCCGGGTATGTCGCTTATGAAGCCGGGTTCCTGCTGGAATCGAAGCTGGCTCCCCGCCTGACCGAAAACCGGCGCGTGCCTCTGCTGTGCATGGGCGTCTTCGATCCGCCCGCCGACCAGTTCGCCAGCCCACGGCCGGCGCTTTCCAATGGTCCGATCTTCGAGGCGCAGGCAGCTTGGTCGCTCGCGGATTACGAAAAGCGCTTCGCCCGCCTGCACCGGCACTTGGCCGAAGGCGACTGCTACCAGGCCAACCTCACGTTTCCCGTGAACGCGCACTGGTCGGGCGAGCCGCTTGCCGCCTTCGATGCGCTGACCGTCCGCCAGCCCGTCCGCTACGGCGCGCTCGTTTGCTTAAGCGGTCCCGTCATCCTGTCGCGCTCGCCGGAACTATTCTTCGGCATCGACCGGCAAGGCTTCATCGAGGCACGGCCGATGAAGGGCACGATCCGGCGCGGCGCGGACGCGCAGGAAGACGCTTGGCTCAAGGATCACCTTCGCGCGGATGAGAAATCCCAGGCGGAGAACCGGATGATCGTCGATCTCCTGCGCAACGACATCTCGCTGATATCCGAAACCGGCACGGTGGAGGTGCCGGAGCTTTTCACCGTGGAAACCTACCCCACGCTGCATACGATGGTGAGCACGGTGCGCGCGAGGACGCTTCCAAATCTCTCCATCCGGCAGATCTTCGCCGCGCTCTTTCCCTGCGGCTCCGTGACCGGCGCCCCGAAGATCCGCGCGATGGAGATCCTGTCCGACCTGGAAGCAGGCCCGCGCGGCGTCTATTGCGGCGCGATCGGCTGGATCGCCCCGGACGGCACGATGCGCTTTTCCGTCGCCATCCGCACTCTGACCCTGTTTCCGAACGGCGAGGCGTTGTTCCATGTCGGCGGCGGCGTGGTGTTCGACTCCACGGCCGAGTCCGAATACGCGGAGGCGCTGCTGAAGGCCCGCTTTGCTACGGGCGAGGTGCCTGCACACCCCTGATTGGAGAGGTGCCTGCTTGCGTGCTAGAACTTGCCAATCAGTACAGAGGTGATGCCATGGACGTTCCGCTAAGCCCCGAACTGGAAGCCTACCTTGCAGAGCAGGTGCGCAGCGGCCGCTTCGAGAATGCGAGCGCAGTTGTCGAAGCAGCACTGCGCTTGCAGAGGTTGCAGCTTGAAACCGAGCGACTTCGCTTACGCCTCGAGGAAGCCGAACGACAGTTTGAGAGCGGCGAATACGTGATTGCCGATCAAGCATATTTTAAAGGTTTGAAACAGAGCATCCGGGAGCGCGCGGCCAAATCGCCTGCATGACATACGCCGTTGCGCTCGGCCTAAATGCCCGATCCGACATCAAAAATATTCTGGCCTATATTGAGGCAGAAAATCCACACAAGGCGGTCAGCTTCGTCGAAGACCTGCTGGAAAGGATGGTGGATCGCCTTTCATCTATGCCAAACGCCGGCTCGCCGCTTGGTCGATATCGCTTCATCATGTTTGGACGATACGTGATCGTCTATCGAGTCGACGAAGAGGCGAACTTGGTCCGCGTTCTTCTCGTCAGTGAAGGCCATAGGGATTGGCGCGAGATCGTCTCAGGCTGGCCGCGAAATGTCACGTGAGCGCCCGCCCCGCCCACACGCCTTATGACGGTTCCTCCAAGCCATTCTCCATCGGCCTGAGGCCGCTCGACCTTGCCCGCTGGATCGAGGTGGACGACGAGCTTGCCCCCATGCTCGCTGAGAAGGCGCGGCTCGACGCGCTCGACCGGGATGCAATATTTGTCGAGGAGCCGGGCACGCGGGACGCCCAGCGCGAGGTGCTCGACCTTCTCGCGGCGTATCTCCTGGACGAGCACGGCGATGTTTACCGCCGGACGCCGGCGGGCATCGCCGTCCGCGGCGTCGAAGAGCCCGTGCCGGTCGCGGCAGGCGGCGCGGCGCCGCTGCTTGCCGCATCACGCCTCGTGGCCGACGACCTCCTCTTGATGCGCCGCGGGGCGGACGGATGGCGGCTTGCGGCCGGCTCGTTGTGCTTTCCCTCATCCTGGTCGCTCCGGGAGAAGTTCGGTCAGCCAATCCACTCAATCCACAAGCCGGTGCCGGGCTTCGGGCCGGGCACGCGCAACGCCGGGCTGATCGCGCGCATCTTCGACAGTTTTCAGTCGGCGCAACCCGTGGAGCGTTGGAGTTTTTCGATTCAGGAAGACGCTGCCCTGTCCAAGCCGCTTTCGGTCATTGGCCGCAGCGATCGAGCGGGAGCGCGGGCTGCCCGCTTCGACACTGCCGATCTGGTTGCCGCGGCCTTTCTCCGCGTGGAACGCCAGACGCTCAGAAAGCTGCCTCGCAGCGGCGACATCCTCTTCACCGTACGCATCCATCTCGATCCGATGCGGGTGCTCGAAACGCATCCCGACGGCAAGCGTCTCGCCGCGTCCCTGGCGGGCCAGCTTTGGGGCATGAGCGAGGCGCAACTCGCCTACAAGGGGCTTGCCGCGGATCGCGACCGCTTAGCCTGCGCCCTGGAGATGCTCGCCGGTGCCAGATGAAAGGGAACGCGCTTCACGCAGTCATGTTTTCCTTCTAAGCGAACATTCGACACGAAACGCAGGAACGGAAGAATGGCGGAAGCGGACGTAAGTGTTCACGGCACGATCAGCGGGCCGGTGGTGGTGATCGGGTTCGGCTCGATCGGGCGCGGGGTCCTGCCGCTGATCGAGCGCCATTTCCGCTTCGACAAATCCCGCATGGTGGTGATCGATCCGCGCGACACCGACAAGGCGCTGCTCGACGGGCGCGGCATCCGCTTCCTTCAGCAGGCCGTGACGCACGAAAATTTTCGCGAGCTGCTGGCGCCGCTGCTGACCGAAGGCGAGGGCCAGGGGTTTTGCGTCAACCTTTCGGTGGACACCTCCTCGCTCGACATCATGCGGCTCTGCCGCGAGCTTGGCGTGCTCTACATCGACACGGTGGTGGAGCCGTGGCTAGGCTTCTACTTCGACTCGTCCAAGGGCAACGAGAACCGCACCAACTACGCTTTGCGCGAGAGCGTGCGCGACGAAATCCGCGGCAATCCCGGCGGCACCACGGCCGTGTCCTGCTGCGGCGCCAATCCCGGCATGGTGTCGTGGTTCGTCAAGCAGGCGCTGGTCAACCTCGCCGCCGAATTGGGGCTGGACTTCACCGAGCCCGCGGCGGACGACCGCGAAGGCTGGGCGGCGCTGATGCAGGCTTCGGGCGTGAAAGGCATCCACATCGCCGAGCGCGACACGCAGAGAACCAGGAAGCCCAAGCCGCTCGACACGTTCTGGAACACGTGGTCCGTCGAGGGCTTCATCTCCGAAGGCTTGCAGCCGGCCGAGCTTGGCTGGGGCACGCACGAGAACTGGATGCCGGACAACGCCCGGACGCACGAGACCGGCTGCCAGGCCGCCATCTACCTGCTCCAGCCCGGCGCCAACACCCGCGTGCGCTCCTGGTGCCCGACGCCCGGCGCGCAATACGGCTTCCTGGTCACGCACAACGAGTCGATCTCGATCGCCGACTATTTCACGGTGGGCGGACGCGGCGACGCGGCGGAGTACCGTCCGACCTGCCACTACGCCTACCACCCCGCCAACGATGCCGTGCTGTCGCTGCACGAGATGTTCGGCAATGGCGGGCAGGCGCAGCCTGTCCAGCACGTGCTCGACGAAAACGAACTGGTGGACGGCGTCGATGAGCTCGGCGTGCTCCTCTACGGCCACGCCAAAAACGCCTATTGGTTCGGCTCGCAGCTTTCGCTCGAAGAAACGCGCAAACTCGCGCCCTACCAGAACGCCACGGGCCTCCAGGTGACGTCTGCCGTGCTGGCCGGCATGGTCTGGGCGCTGGAAAACCCGGACTCCGGCATCGTGGAAGCCGACGAGATGGACTTCCGGCGCTGCTTAGGTGTTCAGATGCCGTATCTCGGCCCTGTCAACGGCTTTTATACCGACTGGACGCCGCTGCGGGGCAGGCCGGGCCTGTTTCCGGAAGATCTGGACGAGTCCGACCCCTGGCAGTTCCGCAACATCCTCGTGCGTTGAGAGTGGGATACCGCGGCAAGGCTTGCATTCCCGGTTGCTTCGGGCGAGGGAAACCTCATATTCGAAGGAGATTCGAGGAGTTTTCCCGATGCGGCGGAACGGGTTCACAGGCATTGCGGCGGCGGCTTGCGCCGGCCTTCTGGCGGCGGCCTGCGCCCCGCGGAGCGTGGGCGTGGACGTGCCCACGCCTGGGCCGGTCGCAAGCGCGCCGAAAGGCGTGGAGGGCGAGTGGATCACGTCCGACCGCGTTGCCGTTTCGCGCTTCGCCGGCGGCATCTTCACGACCACGGCCACCGACACCGGCAACAGGCTGGCGGACGGCAACTACACGCTGACCTCGCCCACCCTGGTGGCGATCACCGTAGTCTCCAAGATCAGGAACACGACGTCGAACGTGAACTGCTCCCTGGTGAGCACCAACCAGCTGAACTGCACGAGTTCCACGGGCCAGCAGTTCGTCCTCATGCGCCGGACTCCCGGCGCGGCCTGAACACCTTCTCCGCTTGAGCGCACCCTGGCAGGCCGCCGTCGGTCAGGGAATCCGCTTGCGCGGCCGGAATCAAGATGGAAACATGCGGCCTGAATTCGTGACACGGGCCGGTCGCAAAATCATGGGAGTGAGCGCCGGTCGATAACCCGGAGACTCGTTCCACCATGAAGAAGCTTGCGGCCCTGGCAGTGCTTTCCGCATCCGGCATCGCGCTGAGCGCACCAGCGGCGCGGGCGGACTACATCCTACACATCCTCCACATCAACGACTGGCACTCGCGCATCGAATCCAACAACAAATACGAGTCCACCTGCTCGGCGGAGGAGGAAGGCAAGGGCGAGTGCATCGGCGGGGCGGCGCGCCTCGTCACCGCGATCACTGCCGAGCGGCAAAAGCTTCAGGGCCAGAACGTGCTGCTGCTCAACGGCGGCGACAATTTCCAGGGCTCGCTGTTCTATTCCACCTACAAGGGCAAGGCCGAAGCCGAATTCCTCAATCAGATGCGCTTCGACGCGATGACAGTCGGCAATCACGAGTTCGACGATGGCGAGGACGCGCTGGTCCCCTTCTTGGACGTCATAAAATTCCCCGTGCTCTCGGCCAACGTCCAGGCCAAGGCGGCATCCAAGGTCGGCAATCGCATAAAGCCTTCGGTGGTGCTCAACCTTGGCGGCCAGCGGATCGGCATCATCGGCGCCGTCACCACCGACACGCCGGAAATCTCCTCGCCCGGCCCGAACATCGCCATCGCCGACGACATCGCGACGATCACCGCCGAGGTGCAGAATTTCCAGGCGCAGGGCGTGGATAAGATCATCGCGCTGACCCACGTGGGATATCCCCGCGACAAGGAGATGATCGCAAAAATCCCCGGCGTGGACGTCGTGGTGGGCGGGCACACGCACTCGCTCCTGTCCAACACCGACCCCAAGGCCGAAGGCCCGTATCCGACGATGGTGGACAATCCCGGCGGTTACAAAGTGCCGGTGACGCAGGCCGCGTCCTACTCCAAGTACCTCGGCGAGTTCACCGTCGTGTTCGACGACAAGGGCGTGGTGAAGTCCGCCTCCGGCGCCCCGATCTTTCTCGACAAGTCGATCAAGCCGGATGCGGCGGTGCTGGCGCGCATCAAGGAGCTCGGCGCGCCGATCGAGGCGCTGAAGGCGAAGGTCATCGGCGAAACGACCGCGGCCGTCGACGGCAGCCGAGACAATTGCCGGGCGCGGGAATGCGCGATGGGCAACCTCGTTTCCGATGCGATCCTCGACCGCGTGAAGGGGCAGGGCGTCTCGATCGTCTTCACCAACGGCGGCGGCTTGCGCGCCTCCATCGATGCCGGCCCGGTGAATATGGGCGAGGTGCTGACGGTCTTGCCGTTCCAGAACACGGTCGCCACCTTCCAGCTGACCGGCGGGGACATCGTGGCCGCGCTGGAAAACGGCGTCAGCCAGTTGGATCAAGGAGCTGGGCGCTTCGCGCAGGTGGCCGGCCTGAAATACGCCTTCGACGCCTCGAAGCCTGTCGGCAGCCGCGTGCGCGACGTGACCGTGCGCGAGAACGACGCTTGGGCCCCGATCGACCGGGCGAAGACCTATCTCGTCGCCACGAACAACTACGCCCGGACGGGCGGCGACGGGTATAAAATCTTCGCCGACAAGGCGAAGAACGCTTACGACTACGGCCCTCAGCTGGAACAGGTGGTCGCCGACTACCTCGGCGCGCACAGCCCCTACACGCCGCAACTCACCGGGCGCATCACGGAGATCGCCGCCGCGGCACCGGCCAAGCCTGAGCCGGCGCCAGCGCAAACACAGGCCCCGGCACCGGCCAAGCCGGTGGCTGCCCCCGCCGCACCCGTGGATACACCGCTGCCGCAGCTGCCGGCCGGCTCCGCTGACATCACCGCGCAGGCGCCGAGCATAGTGCCGGCCCCTGCCGCACCGGCCCCCGGAGCGGAGGAAGCCAAAACTCCCGCAAAACCCGCGCCAGCACCGGTAGGAACGCAGGCCGCGGCTCAGCCTGCTCAGGCGGAGGCGCCGACCGTGCGAGCCCCCGCGCCGGCGGCACCAGCCGAAACCCAAGCTGCCGCGCCTAAGCAGCCTGCCGCAACGCCGTCGCCGGCAACCGGCACGGACACGGCAGCCGCTCCGGCAAAGCCGGCGGAACCAGTGCCGGCCGAAACGCAGGCCCAGGCGCCGGCAGCGCCTGCGGCTCCCGCCGAGCCGAGCCAGCCCAAGCAGCCGGAAGCGGCCCAGGCTCCTGGAACCGAGGCAAACACTGCGGTTGCGCCCGCAAAGACGCAGCCCGCAACCGTGCCGGCGCAAACCGAGCAGCCGACTGCTGTTCCTGCGGCCGGGAACGACACGGCAGCCGCGCCCGCGCAGCCAAAGCCCGCCGCACCCGCCAAGCCGACGCCTGCCGAAACCCAAGCGGCGCCCCCCCCCCCCACCCCCCCCCCCCCCCCCCCCCCCAAAAAACCCCCCCCCCCCACCCCCCCCCCCACAAAAACCCCACCCCCCCCACCCACCCCCCCC
>CAXTCF010000065.1:0-5153 GCA_964242945.1 uncultured Rhizobiaceae bacterium
GCGGTGCTGTCCGACATCCTCGGCGACGAGGACCATCTCGGCGACATGGACTTCAAGGTGGCGGGCACGGAAACCGGCATCACCTCGCTCCAGATGGACATCAAGATCGACGGCATCACCGAGGAGATCATGCGTGTCGCGCTGGATCAGGCCAGAGAAGGCCGCGTCCACATCCTGGGCGAGATGGCCAAGGCCTTGACCGAGTCGCGCAAGGAACTGGGCGAGTTCGCGCCGCGCATCGAGGTCATGAACATCCCGACCGACAAGATCCGCGACGTGATCGGTTCCGGCGGCAAGGTGATCCGCGAGATCGTGGAAAAGACCGGCGCCAAGATCAACATCGAGGACGACGGCACGGTGAAGATCGCCTCTTCCAACGCCAAGGAGATCGAGGCGGCGAAGAAGTGGATCCACACCATCGTGGCCGAGCCGGAAGTGGGCGAGATCTACGAGGGCACGGTCGTCAAGACCGCGGACTTCGGCGCCTTCGTCAACTTCTTCGGGCCCCGCGACGGCCTCGTTCACATCTCCCAGCTCGCCGGCGAGCGCGTCAACAAGACCACCGACGTGGTCAAGGAAGGCCAGAAGGTCTGGGTCAAGCTGATGGGCTTCGACGAGCGCGGCAAGGTGCGCCTGTCCATGAAGGTCGTCGACCAGGCGACCGGCAAGGAGATCGCGCGCGAAAAGTCGTCCCGCGAGGACAGTGTGGACGCCGCCTGATTTTCTTCAGGGTTAGACAAAGAGCGCGGCTGGCAACGGCCGCGCTCTTTTTGTCTGCACCAGCCGGTTGAACCTTGAGCGGTCGCAAGTCTCATGGGGTAAGCGAAGACGGCCAGCCGAACGCCCTGGCCATCATCACGACCGCGAAGGTTTCCAGCAGCAATCCGCAGGACACATTCAGTGCGGAAAGCACCCGTGCGCTGAGCCTTGAGCGAAGCAGGGTGACGGCCGTGCTCAAGCTCAGCCACCAGCCGAGCGAGCCCGCGAAGATGCCGAGCGCAACGCTTCCTACCGGCGCCTGCAAAGGTATGAACAGCGGCGTGAAGGCCGCGAAGATGAGCGGCGTCATCGGGTTGGCGAAGCCGAAGGCGAGCGCGCTTCCGAAGAATTTCAGCGCCTTGCGCGCGGACTCGGATTCGTTTCCCGGCAACGACACCGGCCGGCGCAGGCACCGGAAGCCGAAATAGAACAGCAAGGCGGCCGAAGCGATCGACAACAGCTGGAAGCTGCCGCTTTCCCGCAGGAGGAAAGCGGCGCCGGCCAGGGTGGCGGCCATCCCGTAGGCCGCATGAACGACGGCGATTCCCAGCCCGGTCGCGGCGCCGCTCACCGGGCCGAACTGCACCGTTCTTTGAATGCAGAGCATGGCGGACGGCCCGATCGGCGCCGCCACGGCGAGGCCGATGGAGATGCCGGCAAGGCAGGCCGGCGCAACGGTGATCATGCAGACGGTCTCCTCTCCGTCCCCGGCCCGAACCCGCTGCGGCAGCTTCGGCGCCGCAATTCCTTGGCCGATCCGCTTCGGCTTGAGGAACTACAAGGCGGGCATTCGCTTCGAGCAGGCCGGCTTCAGAAGCACGTCTAGCGGCCCCGGCGCCTCACCCATTTGCATGAGACCGCGCGGGAAAGGCCTGCGCGGGCCGGTGTCCGGGCGTCAGAACGGAAGGCGGGCCACACGGCCGAGCAGCGCGACAAGCTCGCTTTGGCGCGTCGTCTGGGTCTTGCCGAACAGGTGTTGCAGGTGCGTGCGCGCGGTGTCGAAGGAAACGCTCTGACGCTGCGCGTGCTCCTTGACGGACAGGCCGGCAAGAAGCGCCACGGCGAGTTCCGTTTCCTTGGGCGTGAAGCCGAACAGCGTCCGCAAGCGCTCCGCCAGCCGCCCGTCTTGGCGGGCCGTCAAATCCTGCACCAGGATCATGGCGGCGCGCGGTACCGGCAGGCCGCCCGCCGCCTCCCCCGCGAACGGCGCCACCGTCAGCGCCAGCGAAGCACGCTGGGTCGCGGGCGAGCGGAGAAGCATCTCCCCACTTCGCGGCACGGTGCCGACCGCGTCTGCGCAGGCCGACGCGACCAGGAGCCGGAGCCCGTCGGCTTCGGACTTGCTGGCCGCCGAAATGCGCCCGCCAAGCATAAGGAGCCCGCATCCCCGATCGCTGAGCAGCGCCTCGGCCCTTTCGTTCATCGCGAGCGGCCGGCAGCTTGCGTCCACGACGAAGCAGGCAATGGCAAGCGCGTCCCAGGCCTGCGCCTCGGCGTGCAGCCGCCAGTCGGTCAAGCGCAGGCTCAAGCCCGCAGCCCGCAGCAGGGTCGGCGCCAGCCGGTCCAGAAGCCCTGCTTCCTGCCTGTCGAACGGGGTGTCTCCGCCGCGCAGGAGGGCGATCAGCAGACTTGATCCGTCCTTGGCCGTCGTGTGCAGACCCAGGAAGCTGCGCATGCCCTGCGGCACAAGCCACTCATTGAAAAAGGTGGTGCGGCGGAACTCATGCTTCGGCAGCACCGATTGCTCGGTGAACAGCACGGTTGGTGCGCTCCGCGCCAGGAAAGGCAGGATCGGATTGGAAAGCTGGGGGTCTTGGAACCGTTCATTGTAGCCCGGCTCGCAGCCGCCGAAGAAGATGTGACTGCGCCGCGAGACGGGGTCGAAGTTGACGAACGCCGCGTCGGCGCTTTCCGTGAGCGTGCGCAGCTTGGCCATCACGGCGTTCCAGCCGTTCTCGCCGCCCAGAGCCGCTTCGTAGGCGCTGTCGGCCACGTCTTCGATGGTGAAGCTCTGCATGGATGGCAACGCCCCTGTTTGCCGTAAACTTCCCTGTAGGCAGGCAGTGCTTTTCTCTACGTACCGGCCATGGCGCCGAAATCAACCTTTGGCGCACCGCCGCTTGCCCCTGCCCGCGAAACCGGACAAACAGGCCGGCATGTCCTCCCAGGCCACCCTGCTTCATCCCTTCGCCTCCGGGACCCTCCCGATGCCGGACGCCGACGCGCGTGCGATTTTGTTCAACGCACAGCCCGGCCTGGACACACCCGAGGAGTTCGAGGCCGATCTGCACCTCGTCCAGGGTTTCCGCCCCTTCTTCCTGCCTTTGACGAGGGCGGGCTGGCAGGTGGCGCCGCAGGCTTACGGCGAGAACTACGACATCGTGCTGGTGCAATGCGGGCGGCATCGCGGGCAGAACGAGGGGTGGCTGGCCGACGCGCTGGCGCGGGCGAAGCCGGGCGGGCTGATCATAGCTGCCGGCGCCAAGAGCGACGGCATCGACAGTTTCCGCCGCAGGGTTGCCGGCGCGATCGCCGTGGAAGGGCATCTGTTCAAGCATCACGGCGTGGCCTTCTGGCTGCGGCGCCCGGAAAACTGGTCCGAACTGCCGCCCTTCCTCAGCGGGGACGGGCCAAGCACGGCGGAGTTCTTTGCCGCACCGGGCATGTTCAGTTCTGCGCACCCCGATCCCGGCTCCGAGTTCCTGGCGGGCTGCCTACCGGCCGACCTCAAAGGCACGGTCGCGGATTTCGGGGCGGGCTGGGGCTATCTCGCCGTGGAGATCGCCAAGCGCTGCCCGGCCGTTTCCGGCATCGACCTCTACGAGGCGGATTTTTCTTCGCTCGAAGCCGCGAAAGCCAACTTGGCCACACAGGCCGGGGCGCGGAAGATCGGCTTCTTCTGGCACGACATTTTAACCGAGCCTGTGGAAGCCCGCTATGAAGCGATCGTCTGCAATCCGCCCTTCCATCAGGGGCGCGAAGCCCAGCCTTCGCTTGGACAGGGATTCATTGCAGCCGCCGCCAAGGCGCTGAAGAAGGGCGGACGGCTGTTCGTGGTGGCGAACCGCGGCCTGCCCTACGAGGCCGCCCTGGAAGCGGCTTTCTCGTCGGTGGAGGAGATCGCGCGCAACAAAAGCTTCAAGGTGCTGGGCGCGCGACGCTGAAGCATCGAACCCGCGAGGGCGAGAAAGGCCGCGACCTTGGCGGGGCGGAGGACGAAGAATACTGGTTGAACGCGCTGCCATGCAGGAAACGGATGCCAAGATCTTGGACGACCCCATCACGGCGCTGACGCCGCATTCCGATCACCTTGATGCTATCCTGGAACTCAACAACCGCCATGCCGCCGAGCTTTCGCTCCTGACGGCGCAAAGCTTGGCGGCGCTGCTCGGCACGGCGTTCCATGCGCGCCGGATCGGGCCGGCGGACGCCTTCCTGATCGGACTGGACGAGACGGCGGAGTACGGAAGCACCAATTTCCTGTGGTTCCGCGCCCGCTATCCCCGCTTCGCCTATGTGGATAAGGTCGTGGTCGCGGAGCACGCGCGGAACCGCGGCTTGGCGCGCCGGCTCTACGCCGGCTTCTTCGCGGCCGCGCGGGCGGCCGGTCACGCAATCGCCTGCTGCGAGGTCAACCAGGAGCCGCCCAACCCGGCCTCGGATGCCTTTCACGCGGCGTTCGGCTTCGAGCCGGTCGGCACGGCGGCGCTTTACGGCGGCGAGCGAACCGTGCGCTATCTCGTTCGTAATCTGGAAGGATGAGGGCACGCCCGCCGGAGACAGCCATGGCAAAACAGTTCGCTTCGATCGACGACAAGCACCGGGCCTTCATCGCCGCCCAAAAAATCTTCTTCACGGGCTCCTGCGCGGCAGGCGCGCGGGTCAACATCTCGCCGCGCCCGACCGAGCACCTCCACGTGCTCGGTCCCAACGCCGTCGCCTATCTCGACCTCACGGGATCGGGCAGCGAAACGGCGGCGCATGTCAAAGCCGGTGGCCCCCTGACGATCATGCTCTGCGCCTTCGAAGGCGCGCCGCTCATCCTTCGCCTCTACGGCAAGGGGCGCGTGGCCTTCCGCGGCTCGGCGGAATACCTCGCCTTTCTCGACCGCTTCTACCACGGAGGCGAACCCTGCGGCGCCCGGCAGATCACCTTCCTCGACGTCGATCTCGTGCAGACGAGCTGCGGCTTCGGCGTGCCGCTGTTCGACTACACAGGCGAGCGCCCCGTGCTCGACCGCTGGGCGGAGGCCAAGGGAGAGAACGGCCTGCGCGCCTACCGGACCGAGAAGAACCTTTTGAGCATCGACGGTCTGCCGACCGGCTTCCAAGAGCCGCAAGCTGCGGAGTGACGGCCGCGACGTTCAGCACGTAATCCACCATCAGCGCCGCCG
>CAXTCF010000065.1:5253-21246 GCA_964242945.1 uncultured Rhizobiaceae bacterium
CTCAACCGGAGTCCGGCATGCTCGCCCTTATTCAGACGGTCATCCTCGCGCTCGACATCTACTGGTGGATCTTGATCGGGTCGGCCGTTTTTTCCTGGCTCTACGCCTTCAACGTGGTGAACCCGCGCAACGGCGTGGTCAGCGCGATCGGCACCTTCCTGTTCCGCGCCACGGAGCCCGTGCTGCGGCCGATCCGCAACATCCTGCCCAACTTCGGCGGCATCGACATCTCGCCGATCGTCGTGCTGCTGCTCATCTTCTTTCTGCGGCAGTTCATCCTGACCACGGTGGCCCCCGCCCTGCTGGCGTGAGCCTCAGCCACTGCAACGCTTCAAGCTGGCCACTCACGTAACCGCTGCACTCTGCTTCGAACGAGACCGCACAAGGCAGCAACCGGAGGCGAAGCCAGCCGGATTGGCCAGAGGTCAGGCCTTTTCCTTGGCCTTCGCCCGCTCGATCGCTTCCACGATCATCTGCTTGGCGGTAGCCGTGTCGTGCCAGCCGCCGATCTTGACCCACTTGCCGGGCTCCAGGTCCTTGTAGTGCTCGAAGAAGTGTTCGATCTGCTTCAGCGTGATCTCCGGCAAGTCGGTGAAGTTCAGCACCTTGTCGTAGCGGCGCGTCAGCTTCTGCGTCGGCACCGCGATCACCTTCTCGTCCTGGCCGGCATTGTCCTCCATGATCAGCACGCCGATCGGCCGCACGTTGATCAGGCAGCCCGGCACGAGTTCGCGCGTGTTGCAGATAAGCACGTCGATCGGATCGCCGTCGCCCGAAAGCGTATGGGGCACGAAGCCGTAATTGCCGGGATAGGTCATCGGCGTGTAAAGGAAGCGGTCCACCATCAGGACGCCGGCCTCCTTGTCCATCTCGTACTTGATCGGCTGGCCGCCCACCGGCACCTCGACGATGACGTTCACGTCGTCCGGCGGATTCGTGCCGATGGCGATGGCTTCAATGCGCATGATGTTCCCTCCCGCTTCTCACCTGCTGAAATAGCGGGAGCAGCGCGGGAAGCAAAGGGGCTGCGATCAGTCCCAGACAAAGGCGATCTTGCGCAGCGCCTTTCCTTCGAAGGTCTCCACGCCTTCCGCCATGTCGCGCCCGCCGCGCCCCTCGTAGAAGGAAAGCGCCCCGGTGTTTTCCTCCAGCGCCCAGACCACGAGCCCCTGGAGGCCGGAGCTGCGCAGCCGCCCGCGTGCCGCGTTGAAAAGCTGGCGGCCGAGCCCGATGCCCTGGCATTCCGGCGCGAGATAGAGTTCGTAGATCTCGCCCTCCTGCCGCAGTTCGCGCGTCCGGTTGCGGCCGAGCGTGGCATAGCCGGAAACCTTGCCGCCGACCTCCACCACCATGACGGAAGCGGCGCGGCGGATCGCGTCGCGCCACCAGTCGGAGCCGCGGCGGTTGACCATCCGGGTCAGCGCCTTGTGCGGGATGATGCCGGCATAGGCGTTCGCCCAGGCCTGCGCATGCACCTCCGCGATGGCATGAGCGTCGGCCGGCTCGGCCTTGCGGATGTCGATGAGCAGGGTCGTCATGGCTGGCAACCGGCGGTGCGTTAACGGTTCCTTAAGCATAAAGGGCGCACGCACCCAAAGGCAACGGGACCAAAGAAGGAACCCGCGCGACCGGCGAACATCGTTAACTGGCGCGGTTTCCGGGCAGGCTTCAGATCTCGACCAGATGGTCGCTCAGCTCGTTGCGGTTGTCCGGCTCCGGCGGGAAGTGGAGGGCCAGCAGCCGCCCTGCCTCGCCCACCGCACCGATGATGCCCCCGGCGAGTTGCCCGCGCCCGGCTTTGACCGTCAGTTCGGACAACAGCGCATCCCAGGTTCCGGGCGGGACGCGCTCGTTGATGCCGCTGTCGGCCAGCAGTTCGGCCCGGCGCTCGGCCAAGGAAACGAAGATCAGGATGCCGGTGCGCGCCGCCGTGCGGTGGATGTTGCGCGCCAGGAACTGTTTTACCGCATTCGCCCGGACGGCGCGCGCGCGCAGGCCGTGCGGGGTCAGGGCCAAGCGCAGGCCGGGCCGGAGCTTCAGGACGAAGAGCCCGCAGCCGGCGCTGAGCATCTGCGCGCCCACAAAGGCCGGCAGGTGCAGCGACAGCCAGAAATGCTCCAAGGCGAGCGAAACGAGGAGGCTTCCCACGAGTAGAAACAGCAGCAGCGCCGTTGCGGCCGGAAAGAAGTAGCCGTCGCTCCGCCGCGCCACGACGCAGACGATCTCGCCGGACGTTTCCCGTTCCGCAGCCCGGATGGCGTCGCGGATGGCGGCGTGCTCGTTTGGTGTTAGCGGCTTGTGTGCGGCCATGAAACTCTACCAGCTTCCGCTCGCGCCGCCGCCGCCTGACGAACCGCCCCCTCCGGAGAAGCCGCCGCCGCTGCTGCTGCCGGAGGACCACCCTCCACCGCTGCTGCCAGACGACCAGCCGCTGCTGCCCGAATTGGAGCCGGCAACCCAGCCGCTGCTGCGCGAGCCGCGGTTCGTGTTGTTGTAATCGAAATTCATGCCGAGCCAGCGGTAGCGGTTGGGGCCGGTCCTCTGTCCAAGCAGCGGCGGCAAGACTGCGCCGCCGAACCCGACGGCGAAGATGCCGACCCAGACAAGGCCGAAGAGCACCAACTCCGGCGGTATGCCGCCTTCCTCGTCCTTCTGGTTGCGCTTGAACCGCGCTTCCAGCTCGGCGGCGTCGCCGCCGAGCACGGTGATGATGTCGTCCGCCGCCTTCGCAATGCCGCCGGAATAATCGCCGGCGCGGAAGGCCGGCGCCAGCGTGTTGCGGATGATCTGCCCGGACAGGAGGTCGGTCAGCGTGCCTTCCAGTCCATAGCCGACCTCGATGCGCATCTTGCGGTCGTCGCGCGCGACCAAGAGCAGCACGCCGTTGTTTTCCTGCCCCTGGCCGAGCTTCCAGGCGCGGAACAGGCGGTTGGCAAAAGGCTCGATCGCCTCGCCGTCGAGCGACGGGATCGTCGCCACCACGATCTGGTCGGAGGATTTCTTCTCGAAGGCCTCAAGCTTCTGCGTCAGCGCGGCTTCCGCCTGCGGGTCGATCAGGCCCGCCGTGTCCACCACGCGGCCGGTCAGCGCCGGCAGGCTGGCGGCAAGTGCGTGAAGCGGCAGGAGGATGAAAAGGAAGGCGAGGAGCCAACCTCCTGGACCAAAGCCAAAGGGCGGATGTCCGCTTCGCCTCAATAGGAGAAGCGCAACCTTTCCCATCGTGCGCGCAAGCAAAAGAATCAGCCGCCGCTCTTGGTGCCGAAATCCACCTTGGGCGTCTGGATCTTGTCTTCCTCCACGGTGAAGTTGGGGAAGGGCTTGGTGTCGGTGAACCAGAGCTTTGCCCAGATCACCGCGGGAAAGGTGCGCAGCGTCGTGTTGAAGGAGCGCACCTTGTCGATATAGTCGCGCCGCGCCACCGCGATGCGGTTCTCCGTGCCTTCCAGCTGGTCCTGGAGCGCCAAAAAGTTCTGGTTGGACTTCAGGTCGGGGTAGTTTTCCGTCACCACCAGCAGCCGCGACAAGGCGCCGGACAGCTGCCCCTGCGCGTCCTGAAAACGCTTGAAGGCTTCGGGGTCGTTGAGGATGTCTGGCGAAAGGGTGGTCTGCGTCGCCTTGGCGCGCGCTTCCACCACCTGCGTCAGCACTTCCTTTTCCTGCTGCGCATAGCCCTTCACCGTTTCCACGAGGTTGGGGATGAGGTCGGCCCGGCGCTGGTACTGGTTCAGCACCTCGCTCCAGGCCGCGCGCGCGTTCTCCTCCTCCGTCGGGATCGTGTTGTAGCCGCAGGAGGCCAGCAGCGGCAGGAGGATCAGGAGCCAAAGCGCTTGCGGGAAGCGCAGGAGCCGGGCGGCGGAAGCGGACATGAAGACGATTCCTCCAGGCGTGGGGCAAAGCCGGTCGCGGAGGCATAGCACAAAGCGGGCCTGAGAAAAGCGCCCGCCCCAGGAAGCTGTGAAGGCGGACCCTTGCTCCCGCGGGGCGGCAAGCCTATTGCCAAGAGGTCGGCATTTGCGCCGGGGAGAGTGTCTTTGAATCCAGGCCGCCCTCACGGGAACGAACGGGAAGCCCGGCGCATCCTTTCCCGCGTGGCGCAGGAAGCGGACGGCAGCACCATGGCGTCTTCCGACCGAAGCCAAGGCGCGGCGCCCGAAGACGATTGGGCGGAGGTCTGGGGCACGCGGATCGGCCGGGTGCTCGGCCCCGTCCTGCTCTTCCTCTGCGCTGCCTGGCTGCTTTTCCGCTTGAGCCGCGGCGGGTAGCTTTCCCTGATGGCCGTTTCAGGTTCCGACGACGCCCGCGCCGTGATCGTGGTCTCCGCCCATGCCGCGCGCGGCTATGCCGGCAGCCGCGCCGCCGTGTTCGCGCTGGAAACGCTGGGGTTCACGGTCTGGGCGGTGCCGACCGTGATCGTGCCCTGGCATTCCGCCCACGGGCCCGGAACGCGGATCGTGCCGCCGGCCGCGGAGTTCGCGAGCCTGCTGCGCGACTTAGGCAACGCCCCCTGGCTGGCGCAAGTCGGCGCGGTGCTTTCCGGCACGCTGGGCGATGCCTCCCAGGCGGAAGGTCTCGCCTCGCTGGTGGAAGCCGTGAAGGCCCGCAACCCGCGGGCGCTGTTCGTCTGCGATCCTTCCTTCGCGGATGCCAGCCCGACCGACGAGATCCGCCTGCACGCCAGCCAAGCCGCCGCGGAAGCCGTGCGCGACCGCCTGCTGCCGCTCGCCGACCTCGCCACGCCGAACCGCTGGGAATTGGAATGGCTGACCGGCGTGCCGCTGCCCGACATCAGGAGCATCGGGGAAGCCGCGCTCCATGCGGGGCCGCGCATGATGCTGGTCTCCTCCGTGCCCTCAGCGCAGGCGGGCAGCATCGGCAACTACCTGCTCACCTCCTCCGAAGCGCTGCTGGCCGAGCATCGGGTGATCGGCAATCCGCCGAAGGGCCTGGGCGACCTGACGGCCGCCGTGCTGCTCGCCCGTCTTCTCGACGGGCAGCCCGCCGCAAAGGCGCTGCAATCCGCGACCGCCGCCGTGTTCGAGATATTGGCGCGCACGGCAACGCGCGGCGCCGACGAACTGACGCTGGAAACCGACGCGCAGAGCCTGGCGCACCCCATGGCCATGGTGCACCTGCGCCATCTGCCGCATCCCGGCGAAAACCGCCGCGCGTGAGCCTGCCCGAAACACGGCGTGCGATCGCCGGCGTGGACGGTTTTCGCCAGGGCTGGATCGCGGCGATCCGCTTTCCCGACGGCGCGTTTGCAGCCCAACCCTTCGCGCGCTTCGCCGACCTCCTCGCCGCCTTGGATGGGGATGCGACGATCGCGGTGGACATGCCGATCGGCCTGCTCGACCGGAACGGTCCGGACGGAAGAGGTCCTGAGAAGCCCCTCAAGAAGCATCTGGGCAAGATGGCTCCGGCCGTCTTTCCCATCCCCTCGCGTCCCGCAATATACGCCGCGCCCGGCCCATTTTCGGGTCTCCCGGCCATTCTTGAAGGTTTCAAGGAAGCCTGCGACGTGGCGCGGCAGACATCCGAGCCGCCGAAAGCGTTCTCCCTCCAGGCATTCGGCCTGTTTCCCAAGATCAGGGAATTGGATGCGCTCCTGCGGGCCGACCAAACTCTGGCGGCGCGCGTGATCGAGTCCCATCCGGAAGCCGCCTTCCAGCGCCTGAACTGTGAGCGTCCCTTAAGTTTCAAGAAGAAGGCAGCCGGGGCCGCCGGCATCCGAGAGCGCCGCAACCTCCTTCTGGCGCACAGCCTGCCGCCTGCCCTCCTGGACCAAAGCTTTCCCGGCGTCGGAATGGATGATCTTCTCGACGCGGCCGCCCTGCTCTTTTCAGCGGCGCGCTTTGCGCGAGGGGAAGCAAAACCCTTCCCCGACCCGCCGGGCCGTGATGCCTTCGGCCTTCCCGTCGCGATCTGGGTGTGATTGTTCCAACCGCTTTATCCCCTGATGCGGCTTGAACATGAGAGTCCGCGCGATACATCGGGCGCATGGAACCCGACGACGACATGAGCGAAGAGGACTTGGCCGAACTGGAGCGGGCGATTGCCGACCAGCGGCATCGCGAGCTTGCGGTGGAGCACCTCCTGTTCCAGACTGCGGCCTATGTGGAGCGCCAGCATCCCGGCCTGCTCGGCCACCTCGAAGCGAGCCTGGAACATCTCGGCGACTCGGCCGACGACGAGACCAAGGACGACGAAGCCGTGCGCGAGATCGCCCGGCACTTCATCGGCAGCCTGAGGAAGAGCGCCGGCTGACCGCGGTGGAGCGGTGTAAAATCAGCAGCCGACACTTTTCGGCAACACCAATCCCAGCCGCTTTGCTGTAGCTTCCGTCCAACTCAGTGGAGGCAGGGCATGCGGAGAATATTTGCTGCCATAATCTTGGCGGCGGCAGGATTTTGGAGCCAGTCGGCGTCGGCCGCCGATCCGGCGGTGGAACCCGCTTTCGTTGCGCCTCCCGTGCTCGACCAGGCCTTCTTCGGCTTTGCAGGCAAGTACACGCAGGAAACGCTTGGCGGGTCGTTCGACCCGTTCCATGCCGATTTCGACGACATCACGGCAGTCGGCATCGGCTATCAGCAGTTCGTCGCGCAGCTGCCGCTCAACGTCCGCTTCGGCTACGAAGTCGGCGTCGCCGGCCGCTTTGCCGACGAGAGCCGGTACATCCCCGGCAACACCGCGGATTTCTGGGCCGGCGGTCTCCTGCGCTATGACGGCTTCAACATCTTCGACACGGTTCACGTCGCGGCGGCCCTGACCTTCGGCTTCAGCGCCGTGACGGACAGCGCCGGCTACGAGCGGCAGCGCGAGATCACCAAGGATGGGGATGCAAGCTTCCTGTTCTACCTTGGACCGGAAGTCAGCCTGTCGCTGGCGAACCATCCGGAATTCGAGCTGTTCGGCCGCATCCATCACCGCTCCGGCGGCGGCGGGCTGCTTGGCGACATGAACGAAGGCGCCAACGCGCCTGTGGTGGGCCTGCGCGTTTTCTTCTGATCCCATGCCCCCAGGGCTGATGCATAGGGGCGCACCGGCGAGGCCGGGGTGAGGCGCCGATTGCGGGAAGACGGGAGCCGGCCTACATGGCCGACAATAGCCGGTGGCCGCGCCGCCGCCGATCCCCCTCCCCGGAGCTAGACTCATGCCTCACGAACCCGCCGCCGTGGACCTTTCCGTTCATCCGATGACGAACTGGCAGGGCCCGGAAGGCCTGCCCGACTTCGCGGTTCTGGCGGATGCCGATTTCGGCCCTGTCTTCGATGCGGCGCTTGGCCAGCACAAGGCCGACATCGACGCGATCGCGAACAATCCGGATGCGCCCACCGTCGAGAACACGCTTGCAGCGCTCGAACTTTCCGGCGAGCCGTTGGAGCGCGTTTCCGCGATCTTCTGGGCGCGGGCCGGCGCGCACACCAACGATGTCATCCAGGCGCTGGAGCGGGAACTCGCGCCGAAGATGGCGCGGCACGGCTCCGACATCTCCATGAACGCGGCGTTGTTCGCCCGCATCGACGCGCTCCATGCGCGTCGGAACGAACTCGGCCTCGATCCCGAAACCCTGCGCGTGCTGGAGAACAAGTGGAAGCGCTTCGTGCGCGCCGGCGCCAAGCTGGACGAGGCGGGCAAGACGCGGCTGAAGGCGATCAACGAGGAACTGGCGAGCCTGGGCACGCGCTTCGGCCAGAACGTGCTTGCCGACGAAAAGGACTGGGTCTTGTTCCTGGACGAAGGGGATCTGGCAGGCCTGCCTCCTTTCCTCCAAAGCGCCATGGCGGAAGCTGCCGCCGCGCGGGGCGAGAAGGGCCGCTATGCCGTGACGCTGTCGCGCTCGATCTACGAGCCCTTCACCACGCTGTCCGAGCGCCGCGACCTGCGCGAGAAGGCTTTCCGCGCTTTCACCACGCGCGGCGAGATGCGGGAAGAGCACGACAACCGCGGCGTCGTCGCGGACACGCTGCGGCTGCGCGCCGAGAAGGCCAAGCTGATCGGCTATGCCGACTATGCCAGCCTGAAGCTCGAAGACACGATGGCCAAGACTCCGGACGCCGTCTGGGGTCTGCTCAACCCCGTCTGGGAGCGCGCGCGGAAAAAGGCGGCAGACGACCAAGCCGATTTGCAGGAACTGGCGGCCGAGGCCGGCGCGAACTTTCGCCTCGCAGCCTGGGACTGGCGCTTCTTCCAGGAGAGGCTGCGCAGCCGCCGCTTCGATTTCGACGAGGCCGAGTTGAAGCCTTACCTTCAGCTCGATCACGTGATCGCCGCCTGCTTCGACGTGGCGAACCGGCTGTTCGGCTTGGCGTTCGACGAGTTGGCCGATGTCGCGGCGTGGCACCCTTCCGTGCGCGTTTGGGCCGTGTTCAACGCGGACGGCTCGCGCCGCGGCACGTTCCTGGCCGACTACTTCAACCGCGCCACCAAGCGTTCCGGTGCCTGGATGAGCGGGTTGCGTTCCGGCTACTCCCTTGGCGAAGGTGCGCTGCCGGTCATCTACAACGTCATGAACTTCGCCGAGCCGGCGCCCGGCCAGCCGGCGCTGCTCTCGCTGGACGAGGCGCGCACGCTGTTCCACGAGTTCGGCCATGCGCTGCACGGTATGCTGACGGACGTCACGTGGCCGAGCGTTTCCGGCACCAGCGTGCCGCGCGACTTCGTGGAACTGCCCTCGCAGCTTTACGAGCACTGGCTCACCGTCCCGGAAATCCTGGAGCGCCACGCGCGCCATGCCGAGACCGGAGAGCCGATGCCGAAAAGCCTGATCGACAAGATGCAGGCCGCGCGCAACTTCAACCAGGGCTTTGCCACCGTCGAGTTCACCTCTTCCGCGCTGGTCGATATGGCCTTTCACGCGCGGGGGGATGCCCCTGTCGATCCGATGGCGTTCGAGGCGGAAACGCTGGCGGGGATAGAGATGCCCGACGCGATCGCCATGCGGCACCGCACGCCGCACTTTCAGCATGTCTTCTCCGGCGACGGCTACTCCGCGGGCTACTACTCCTACCTGTGGTCGGAAGTGCTGGACGCCGACGCCTTTGCGGCCTTCGAGGAGACCGGCAACCCGTTCGATCCCGGACTGGCGGCGAAGCTGCGGGAGAACATTTACGCGGCTGGCGGCTCGGCCGACCCCGAAAGCCTCTACGTTGCCTTCCGCGGGCGCATGCCGACGGCCGAGGCGATGATGAAGGGGCGCGGGCTGCTTTGAACCCGCGCACGTCTCCAAGGTGATTTTTGCGCTGCAGCATGCCGCCCTGGAAAGAGGGCGGCGTGGCGCTAGATCATCGGGTTGATTTGTCCGGATTCTGGACTCGCGCCTCTTATGATCAAGCGTTTCCTCATCGCGATCGTGCTGCTCGTCCTCGTGGTCGGCGGCATCGTCGGCTTCAACATCATGCGCGACAGGGGAATCGCCGCCTACTTCGCCAATGCGCCGGTGCCGTCCGTGACGGTTTCCACGGTCAAGGCCGAGCCCGTCACATGGCGGCCCTATGTCGAGGCGATCGGCACGGTTTCGGCCGCGCGCGGCGTAAGCCTGACCGTGGAGGTCGCGGGCGTCATCAAGTCGGTCAACTTCAAGTCGAACCAGACGGTGAAAGCCGGCGACGTGCTCGTCCAGCTTGACGATGCGGTGGAGCAGGCGGACCTGCGTGCCGGCCAAGCGCAGGGCAAGCTGAACGCCCAGACCCTCCAGCGCGCGGTCGAGCTTCAACAACGCGGCGTCGGCTCGGAGGTGACGCTTGAGCAGGCGCGTGCGGCGTCATCGAATTCCACTTCGCAGATCGACCGCTATCAGGCAGTTGTGGACCAGAAGCAGCTGACCGCACCGTTTTCCGGCACCGTCGGCATCCCCCAAGTCGATCCCGGCCAGTATATCCAGCCGGGCACCACGGTCGCCACGCTCCAGAACCTGGACACGATGCGGGCCGACTTCTCCGTGCCTGAGCAGCAGCTTTCCCTGCTGAAGATCGGGCAAACCGTGCGCTACGGCGTCACGGCCGACAAGTTCGACTTTTCCGGCGCGATCACCGGCATCGAGCCGAAGGTCGATCCGGTCAGCCGGCTGGTTTCGGTGCGCGCCGAGGTGCGCGACGTCGGCGGGCGCCTCTCCCCCGGCCAGTTCGTGCAGGTGCGCGTGGAACTCCCCCAAGAGCCGAACGTGCTCGCCGTGCCGCAGACGGCGCTTGTCTCCAGCCTCTACGGCGACTTCGTGTATGTCGTGCGGCCGCCGGACCAGAAAGATCAGAAGCCGGCGGAGGCCGGTCCGCCAGCCAACACCTCGCAGCCGGCCCAGAGCGAAACCGAACAAGCGCAGGCTCGGAAACCCGCGCCGAAGCTGGTGGCTAAGCAGATCTTCGTCAAGGCGGGGCGCCGGTCGGAAGGCAGTGTCGAGATCGCCGACGGCATCAAGGCCGGCGACGAACTCGTCACCGCCGGCCAGAACCGCCTCTCGAACAACGCACCCGTGACCGTGGACAACGCGGTGACGCCCGGCGCCAAGCCCGGCCAATCCTCTGGTCAAATGGCGCCGGACGAGGCCGCGCCGGCTCCCCCGCCGAACACGGAAGCGAGTGCGCAATGAACATTTCGGCCCTCTTCATCCGCCGCCCGGTGCTGACGGCCGTGCTGGCGGCGCTGATCCTGCTGCTCGGCTTCCAAGGCCTGTTCAACCTCGCGGTGCGCCAATATCCGGAGGTGGACGAGACGGTCGTCACTGTGACCACCGTGTATCCCGGCGCAAGTGCGGACCTGATCCAGGGCTTCATCACCGCCCCCATCGCTCAGGCCGTCGCGACGACGGAGAACATCGACTACGTGTCGTCGCAGAGCCGGCCTTCGGCCAGCGTGGTGACGGTGCAGATGAAGCTCGGCTCCGACCCGGACACGGCACTGACCGAGGTGCTCTCCAAGGTGCAGCAGGTGCGCGCGCAGCTTCCGGCCGAGGCCGAAGACCCGACCATCGTCAAGGGCACGGGCCAGCAGTTCGCCATCATGTACCTGGCGATCCAGAATCCCAACATGAGCGCCGAGCAGCTCACCGAGTATATCGAGCGCGTGATCCGCCCGCGCCTTTCCACGGTCGAGGGTGTCGCGGAAGTGCAGGTGATCGGCGCGGCCGACTATTCCATGCGCGTCTGGATCGACCCGGTCCTGCTCGCCGCGCGCGGCCTGACCGCAGCCGAAGTGCTCAACGCCATCAACACGTCCAACTTCCTGTCGGCGCCCGGCAAGACCGAGAACGAATACGTCGCCTACTCCATCAACATGCGCTCGACGCTGCAAACGCCGGAGGCCTTTGCCGAACTGCCGCTGAAATACGAAGCCGGCGGCAACGTCGTGCGCCTGCGCGACGTGGCGCGCACCGAGCTTGCGGCGGAATCGACCGACACGGTCGTCAACTTCAACGGCGAGCGCGGCACCTTCATCGGCATCTTCCCGACCCCTTCCGCCAACCCGCTCAACACCGCCGCGGCTGTGATCGACGAGCTTCCCGCACTCCAGGCCAGCTTGCCCGAAGGCATGACGGCGACGATGGTCTATGACGCGACGGAAACGATCAGCGCCTCCATCGAGGAGGTGTTCAAGACGATCGCGGAAGCCGTCGCCATCGTGGTGGTGGTGATCCTGCTTTTCCTCGGCTCCTTCCGCTCCGTTCTCATGCCGGTGGTGACGATCCCGCTGTCGCTGATCGGCGTCTGCTTCTTCCTGTTCCTGCTGGGCTACTCCATCAATTTGCTCTCGCTGCTCGCGATGGTGCTGGCCATCGGCCTCGTGGTGGACGACGCAATCGTGGTGGTGGAGAACGTCCACCGCCATATGGAGGAAGGCCTTTCGCCCATGCAGTCGGCCTTCAAGGGCATGGCGGAGATAACCGGCCCGGTGGTCGCCATGACGATCACGCTGGCCGCCGTGTTCGCGCCGCTCGCCTTCACCGGCGGCCTGACCGGCAACCTGTTCCGCGAGTTCGCGGTGACGCTGGCCGGCGCCGTGGTGATCTCCGGCATCGTGGCGCTGACCGTCACGCCGACGATGGCCGCGCGCATCCTGAAGGGCGGCGAACCCGGCCGCTTTCAGAAGGTCATCGACCGCCGTTTCGAGAGCCTCGCCAACGGCTATGAGCGCTGGGTTTCCGGCTCGCTGAAGTACCGGCCCGTCACGCTGCTCGTGGTCGCGGCCCTTGTAGGCGTTACCGGCTTCATGTTCTTCAAGACCTCCTCCGAGCTTGCGCCGGAGGAGGACGCCGGCGCGCTGTTTTCCCTCGTCCAGGCTCCGCGCTATGCCACCACTGAATACACCTCGCTCTACGCCGCGCAGATCCGCAGCCTGACCAAGGACCTGCCCGAACTGCGCGCGACCTTCTCCATCGTCGGCCTCGGCGGCCAGACCGACCAGGGCTTTTCCGTCTGGGCCTTCAAGGATTGGGCGGAGCGCGACCGAAGCCAGGCTGAGATCCAGCAGGACATCCAGGGCCGGCTTTCCAAGGTGGCCGGCGTGCAGGCCTTCGTGTTCTCGCCGCCCTCGCTGCCCGGCGCTGGCGGCGGTCTGCCGATCTCGCTGGTGATCCAGTCCACCGGCGATGCCGCCCAAGTCTATGAACTGGCCGAGCAGATCAAGCAGAAGGCCCAAGCGTCCGGCCGCTTCATCGTGGTGCAGAACTCTCTGGCCTTCGACGCGCCGCAGGTCACCGTCAACATCGACCGCGACCGCGCGGCGGCCCTCGGCCTGCCCATCAGCGACATCGGCGCCACGCTCTCGCTGCTGGTCGGCGGCGCGAAGGTCGCGCAGTTCGACCGCGACTCGAACTCCTACGACATCATTCCGCAGGTGCCGCAGAAATACCGCGAGAACCCGGAGGAGTTGGGCAAATTCTTCGTCCGCTCGCTGGACGGCAAGATGGTGCCGCTTTCGGCTGTGGTGACGATCACCACCAACGCGGCGCCGGCCGCGATCGAGCAGTTCAACCAGTTGAACTCCGCCACGGTCTCCGCCTTGCCGCTGCCCACCGTCACCACCGGCGACGGGCTGGCCACGCTGGAACAGATCGCCCGTCCGCTGCTGCCCTCCGGCTTCTTCCTCGACTATTCCGGCCAGTCGCGGCTGGAAAAGGAGCAGGGTTCGACCATCCTGATCGCCTTCGGCCTCGCGGTGGTCGTGATCTACCTCGTGCTGGCCGCGCAGTTCGAGAGCTTGCGCGATCCCTTCATCATCATGATGTCGGTGCCGCTTTCGATCTTCGGCGCGATCCTGCCGCTGAACCTCGGCCTCGGCACCCTCAACATCTACACGCAGGTCGGCCTGATCACGCTGATCGGGCTGATCACCAAGCACGGCATCCTGATGGTGGAGTTCGCCAACCAGCAGCGCCACGACCACGGCCTGAACCGTTTTGACGCGATCGTCGCCTCCGCCAAGGTGCGCCTGCGCCCGATCCTGATGACCACTGCAGCGATGGCGCTCGGCGTCGTGCCGCTGATCATCGCGCAAGGGGCAGGCGCCGCAGCGCGCTACTCCATGGGGCTCGTGATTTTCTCGGGCATTTTGATCGGCACCTGCTTCACGCTGTTCGTGGTGCCGATGTTCTACATTTTCATCTCGCCGCGCGAACTGGCGCCCGATGCGGAGAAGCCGATCGCGGAAGGCGAAAGCCGGGATCAGCCTCCCGCGAACGCGCAGCCAGCTTGAGGGCGGGCTTCAGCGCCTTTGTCCGACATCGCTTGGCGCGCGCCCACATCGCCGCCCTGTTCGGAGGTGGATTGGCAGCCGTGACTTGGGTGCATTTCCACTGAAAAAGGACATCGAACCTATCGATGCCGCCGAGCGAAGCCAGACGGCGGCTGCGCGGTTTAAATGGCTGAGCGGCGAGCCTGTGAGGCAATCGCGGCGGATGCTGTTCTTTTCGCCTTGGGCTGCGGTCCTGTCCAGGTCAGGACGCCTCGACTAGAGCATCGGACGGTTAATCGGATGCAGGCTGGTGGTTGGGGGTGGGATGCAGGCTAGGCGGTGGGCGAGCGTCGGGCTGTTGCCCGGCCGAGGCCAACAACAAAGCCTGCGCCCGGCCCCGGCCGGCAGACTGCGTGCGATTAACCGTCCGATGCTCTAGCGGCGCAAGTTTCGCCGAAGCTTCCCGTTTGAACACGGCTGTTGCCGCCTCTTCGGGGAATTGCGAAAACTGCTTCGCTTGATCAGCTTGGCGGCATGCCGAACGGCTCTGCTCCCCGATGCCTCGATTCCACTGCTCTGCAACCGGCGTTGCGACGCCGTGCCGTTTGGCGTATTGGTGGGGGGGTTGTGAGGGGAAGGCGATGTCAGTCATCACGGGGTCATTCTGGCCCGGCGGCATGCACTCAGGCGAGAGGAGCGACGACCGCTTTGATTTCGGCTCGCTGTCCGATAATCATCTCAGCACCGGCGCAGTTCATGACGCGATGCCTTCCAGCGGCAACACCGGCGCGGTCTTTCTGAATTATTTCATTTTCGCAGTGTTTGCCGGAGAGGCGCTTGCAACGGGGACGTTCCGGGCAAATGCCGAGGGAGTAGCGACGCAGCCGACGGATCGCGTCATCCTCGAAACCGACACTGGCAACCTGTTCTATGATTCCGACGGCTCCGGCTCGGCGGCGAGCGTCCCGCTCACGACGATCGAAAACCACTCCTGGCTGGCAGGATTTTCCGCCCTGTTTGCTGGCGACTTCTTCCAGCTGTGAAGCCCTCCCTTCTCTTCGGCTTTCGAAAAGCGCTGCGTCTGTCGGACTGAAGCGCTGCGGCATCGGATTTTCCGAAAACCGCTGCGCAACTTTCGGTCCGATGCTTTAGTTCCCCGCGTCCTCACCCTCAGAAGTCTCATCCGATGTTGCTTCGTCGGATGTTTCCTCGCTTGGCGCCTCCGCGGTGTCCGCCTGCGGGTTGATCGAATTGAGCGCATTCGGCGGATTGCCGGCTTCGACGCCCTTCTTGTACTGGCCGTAGTAATTCTCGACCAGTTCGTAGCAAAGGGTGACGCTGGCATCGCCGGAATTGTAGAAGGCGTTGTCCTCGCCGCAGTCCGCCCCTCGGAAGGTTATCGCCGAGGGCAAGGTGTAGGCGGCCTCGATCGCCTTGGCCACGATTTCCAGAACCTCGTTGTCGCGCAGGATGTCGGCGCCGTCCTTTGTGGCCTCGCTCGGCTCGTCATAGACGATCGTGATCTGCGGCTCGCCGGTGTTCGGCGTGCGTTGAGGCGCCAGCACCGCGTCCCAGCTTGCCTTGGTCTGGGCGTAGTCGCCCGCGCAACGCTCCTGCCGCTCCGGGGCCAAGCCGAAATTGGTGGCGATCTCGCCGAACTCCTTCGCATCGCTGCCGACCAGCAGGCAGATCATCGTGTAGGCTCGCTGGGCGTTGACCGAATGCTCGTCGAAGAAGTCGCCGGCCTGCATCTGCCCATAGTTGTCGCCGGACATCGCCGCGATCCAGCCGGCCGCGGCATCGATCAGGATCGGATCGCCGTCCCTGTTGTAGTCGTCGAGCGCCAGCAGCGTGGCGAGGTTGTCCACCGCATCCTCCTCGCGCGCCAGCACCGGCAGCTTGTAAAGGTCCACCAGCATGTGGCCGACCTCGTGGTAGAGCGTGAAGGTGGCGTTGTCCCAGGCATAAACGATCGCGTCGTTCTCCTCCTCGTCGATCAGCGCCGCTGCCGGGCCGGAAAGCAGCACCAGCGGCATGAGCGCCAAGCCCATGCGGAGAAAATGCGACATCGGAAGAACCCAGGCGGCCCCTCGCCGCAAGCGGCCACCCCAGCACCAAGGGGGGATATCGTGTCAAGGCAGAGGTAAGCGGCGTGCAAAAGCCGCCAGGAAATATGAAGCCCAGTGGCTTGCGCGTGCACGCATCCGAAATTGCGGGGATGGCTGATCGCAACGCCGCCTCTGCTGACAGGTGAATGGCCCAGCGCGAAATCTGCACTAGAGCATCGGACGGTTAATCGGATGCAGGCTGGCGGTTGGGGGTGGGATGCAG
>CAXTCF010000066.1:0-20909 GCA_964242945.1 uncultured Rhizobiaceae bacterium
CCCCTCGACCCGGCCGGCGAATGGATGCCGACGGGAGAACCCAGCCTGAGTGACAATCTGGTCATTCTGGGGCTCTGCCTGTCCCTCGGCCTGCTCGTCCTTTTGACCGGCCACCTGTTCGCCACCTTCTTTTTCGTGGCAACGACCGTCTGGCTCGGCGCGCGCTCCCCGCGCAGGGCGCCGATCATCGGCGCCGTCACCGCGCTGGCCATCTATGCCGTTTTCGACACGCTGGTGTCGCAGCCCTGGCCGACGCCCTGGCTGGAAGCGCTGGCAAAATCTATCGGCTGACCTGCGGGTGCAGCAGGCCGTCCACGAGCCGGCGGCGCACCAGCTTGCCGTTCTCGTTGAACGGCAGGGCCTTGACCAGCCTGATCTCGCGCGGGCGCCGGTCCGGCGCGATGTTCAAGCGCAGGAAGTCCCGGAACTCCTCCACGGTCCCCGTTTCCGAAACGATGAAGGCGGCGATCTCCTGCCCCATCGTCTCCTCGGGAAAGCCGACCACCGCCACGTCAGTCACCTTGGGGTGGCGGCGGATCACCCGCTCCAGCTCCTGCGGGGCGACGTTGACGCCGCCGCGCACGATCATGTCGGATTCGCGATCGGAGATGGTCAAGAAGCCTTCCTCGTCGAGGAAGCCGATGTCGCCGGGGATGCCCCAGTCCGCCCCCATCGTCTGCGGATCTAGGAAGGGGCGGTTGCCGGGCGCGATCACGGCGCTCGCCATGGCTTTTGTCCAGGCCTTGATCCGTCCGGGCTGGCCGGGCGGCAGCACGCGCCCCTCTTCGTCCAGGATGTCGATCCGCACATTCCGCACTGGGCGGCCGGCGCTTTCCGGCTTTGCGAGCACCGCGGGTCCTTCCAGCACCGTGATCGTTCCGGTCAGGCTGGTGGAGTAGGAAAGACGATAGCCGGGCGTCAGGTAGCGGTATGCTGCGATCTTGTCTTCGGCGCGGGCAGGCCCGCCGATGCTATAGAGGATGTCGAGGTCGGGCAGAAGGCAGATGGACCGCGGCCCGGCTTCGCGCGCCATCCGGGCGATGATGGGGGGCGCAAGCGCCGTGCCGCTGGCCCTGGAGGCGATCAGCGCCTCGACCAGTTCGGACGGGCTGAACAGCGGCGGAAAGAAATGGACTATGCCGCCGAAGAGCAGGTAGCTGAACACCTGATGCCGGGTCGCGGAATAGGACAGGGCCATCGGCGTCAGGAAGCGCATCGCCGTGTTTTCCAGCATGGCCCTGCGCGGCACGACGCGCTCGGTCAGCGCCCCGTGCGACTGCACATAGGCCTTGGCATCGCCGGTCGTTCCGGAGGAAAAGATGAGGAAGGCCGGGTGCGAGCAGTCTAGCGGGCCGTCAAACCTGGGCGAAGCGGGCGAGGAGAACCGCCACTCGGCGCTGAACGGCACCTGCGGATAGGTTTCCTTCCCCGGAGGCGTGCGGCTTTCCACCATCACCGCCAACTCGAAATCGCGGGCATAGCGTGCACGCTGGCTCCGCGGCACGCGGAAGTCCACCGCCACCGGCGTCGCCCCGATGCGCCAGCAGGCCAGGATGGCACACAGGGCATCGAGATTGTCCTGGATGCAAAGGCCGATGCGGGCGCCGGCGCCGAAGCCCAGACCGCGGAAATTCGCTGCAACGTGTTCCGATTGCGCCAGCAGTTGCGCATAGCTCATCTGGCTGCGCGCGGAAACGATGGCCGGGCGTTCGCCATGAGCCCGCAAGGCGTCGAAGAACAGCCGGCTGAAGTCCACTTATGCGACCGCGGCGACCGCGCGCGTTTCCGCAGGAGCCAGGAAGGCCAGGATCTCCCTGTCGATGACCTCCTTGTGCCTCCCATTGAACTCGAAATGCTGGCCGGGCAGCACGACGAACTTCGCACGGGACGGGTCGGGCAGCCAGTTCCTGTACTGCTCGACCGTATTCACCGCCTCCTGCTCGCTGGCCAGGAACAGCATGTCGCAGGGGAATGGAGCCGGAACATAGCCGCCGAGCGCGTGCTTTACCGAGCGCTCGAAAGCCTTGATCCGCGCCGTGCGCGCCCACTTCGTCTGGCCCAGGCCGAGACCGTACAGCAGGTCGCGCGTCCAGCCCCAGAACCTGCGGCGCTTGAACGGCATCCGCAATCCTTCCCCTGGGAGCGGCTCGCCTTTTCCCCGGTAGGCTGCCGGATTGTAGAGGGCCGGTGGGTCGATCATGATCAGCTTCGGCGGAATGCCGGTCGCCTCATAGGCCAGACGGCCCATCGCCACGGCGATGATGCCGCCGCCGCAGATTCCGCCGATGACTTGCGGCACGCGGCCCGTAGCGGCGCGTAGCGCATCGAAGTAGTTCCGGACGATCTCGTCCAGCCTGAGAAGCGGCGTCTCGCCCGGTTCGGTCCCCATGCCGCGCATCACCAGGATGGAAAAGTGCGACCGCATGGCCTGTCCGTACCGCGTCGCGAAAAAGGGCAGGCCGGACATGCCGTGAACCAGCACGAGCTGCTCGCGGCCGGTGCAACCGGCGACCGGAACGATGAGCGACTGAGCAGGGTGTTCCGGCAGCATGGAAGCGATCAGGTAGCCGAGCAAGCGCGGCGTCGGCGCTTCCAGCAGCACCGCGGTTTGCAGCTTGACGTCGAAGCGGGCCTGCACGGCGATGATCAGACTTTCAGCCATCAGCGAGTCGCCGCCCATATCGAAGAAGTTGTCGTCCAGTCCGACGGAGGCGACCTGAAGCTCGCTTGCATAAAGATCAGCAATGGTGGCAACGATACTCTCACCTGAGCGGAAGGCCGCTCTGGAATGCTTTGCCATTGCTCTTCCCTCTGAAACCTGCAAGCTTAGAATGACCAGCCGAGGATGGCAAGGCTTGTGCAACTTCCTCTCCGTGTTCGCTTCGGAAGCAGACGTTCCCAAAGGCTCAGCTCGGCTTTGGCCAATTGAGTGTTGGCGGAGTGACGCAGTGGACATGATGATAGTCTGGCGCTGTTTCGACCAAGAGACAGTGCCATGCCGCAGGTTCCTGCCCGCTTCGCCGGTCTCATTCTGGCGTTTGCCCCGCTGTTCGTCCAGCATTCGTGGCGACCTGCCCAGGTGCTGTTGATTGGTGCAATTCTCAGTCCGGGTCAGCGGACCGTTGCGAGCATCTTGCGCGTCATGGGCCGCTCTCACGACCGTTGCCTTGTCAACTTCCACCGCATTCTCAGCCGTGCCGCCTGTGCTGGACCTCTTCGATGATGTGCTCGTGCACCCAGCGCGTGATCCGCCGCTCCTTTGACGTAGTGCACTGCGCCTTGATCGCGCAGCCCGTGCACGCAGCCGTTGACCAGTAGCGGCGCAGTTCCATGCCGCGCTCGACGTTGCTGAAGTGGTAATACTGTGTCATGACTTCAAAACCGCAGCGATGTCGACTTTTTCCAACAGTATGCGCCAAAAGTCGACATCCGGCGTGAGTGCGGGAAGCTGACCTTTGGCTACGCGCTCTGCGCTGTTTGGCATTGCCTAATGGCGCGGAGAAAACATTATAGGATTGGGGCGCGACGGTGCGCCGCCGACGTCGCGGTAGGCTTCCGCAACGTTTGCTGCGGTGACTGCCAATCCCGGCAGAACGATCCAGGGCGGAACAGCGTGGCCAGTCAGCGCCACGATCGCTGTCGCTGCCGCTATTGTGCCCTGCTCGAACGGTCGCTGGGCTGCGACGCCCCTTACGACTCGGTTTGTCACTAAGGCATCGGCTATCACTTGGCCGAGGTCGACGGTAGTCACCGCCGGCGGGTTCGCACGATCTGCAATCGCGGAAAGCGCCAAGGCAGCTGGCTCGTCCCAAACGATGAACAACCCGTCCAAATCTGGATGGCGGTCGAGATGCCGACCGATCACGCCCCCTGCTCTCGCCGGCGAGTCGAACTTCAACTGGCTCAGTCGGATGTCGGGGCGCTCGCGCCGCATCCATCTCGTGAATGCGATCTCGCGTTGGGCGGTGGCAAAGAAGTCGATGTGGAAAGCGGCCACGCAAACGGAACCGGCCTGCGGCACGTGCGGAGCCAGAAGACGGGCAGCGATCTGGCCCAGGCCGAAATTGTCCGACGACACCACGCTGACATAGTCGCGTTCCGGCAAGAGTCCGGACGGAGCGTTGTCGAGGAGCACGAGCTTGATCCCGGCGGCGGAGACTTCTCGAAATGCCTCGGCAACGGCAGCGCCGCCGACCGGGATCGCGATAACAGCGTCGGGCTTCAACCTGACGAGCCTCTCGATTGCCTGAACTTGAAAGTCGGGACGATAGGCGCAGTCGACAATCTCGACCACAGCGGCGCCCACACGTTGAAGACAGTCTTCGATACCAGCAACCTGCCGCCGCGACCAGTCCGACTCCAACGTGTGAAGAGCAATCGCGATGCGGAAAGCCCCAGCTCTCGCCTTCTCCGCAATTGCGGGCGACAGCGTGACGAGTTCAGGCGACGCCGGCCGTTCACCATGCGGGCCCAGCCCTACGACCGGAGACCATTCGGCAGCGTCCAATCCGGTCATTCGGTCCAGCGCCTCCCGTCCCGTCGCAACCTCTTCTGCGGTGTGGCACGCGAACCTAATTCAACACCGTGTCCATGGAAACGCTTCATTTGCTGCCCGAACTCCGGCGCAGCTGAGAGCATGCAGTTTTCCGCGGGGTGGGGCGTCAAGTTCAGTGCCCGACAGCCGCATCCGCGAGAGCCAGGAATGAGCCGAACTGCGGGTGGGCAAGCGGGGACCCGAACGTGATCCAGCCGTCCAGAAAATCTGGAGCAAAAAGCTCATCGGCCGCTAGATTGGCGGCTCCGACCAAGCCTGACGAGCGCCCCATACGCGAGCGGACGATGCTGAGGTCACGCGTCGCAAGCGGATGCGCGTGCCGGTAGACTCCTTCTCGGATCCCCGCGAGGCAGATATCGCCCGTCTGTGCCAACTCGCCGCCGATCAGGACGGTTGCCGGGTTGAGCAGATTGACGGCTCCGGCCAGCGCCAAACCTATGGTGCGGCCGCATCGCCCCAATAGATCTGCCGAGAAGGGGTCGCCCAGGCGTGCAGCCGTGCCGATGTCCGCCACGGTCACAACGCCTGCCCTCCCAAGCATCTCGGCGAGCAGGCGGCTGCGCCCATCTTCGGCCGCTCGGCACCCCTCGCGCGCGACAGCCTCGCAGCCCGCGACCGTTTGCAGACAGCCGACGTTCCCGCAGCCGCAAACCAGCCCGTCGCCTTCGCCGACCCAAACATGGCCAATCTGGCCCGCGATGCCCTGCGCGCCTGGAAGCAGGCCGCCTGCAGAAAAGACTCCGACGGTGATCTCGGTCCCAAGATTGACAAAGAGCATGTCGCGGCATTGGGCGGGCGTCAAAGCTGCGGCTTCGCCCAGCGTTTCGGTCTGCACCGCATTGCGCGCCCAGAGCGGTGCCCTGAAGCGCGACACGAGGCGCTCCGCTAATCTTGCTTCGGTCCAGGTGGGAAACGCCGCGAACCCCGGTATGGTGAGACCGGGCTTCCCTCCGAACTCCACGGCACCCGGCACGCCGAGGCTCAAGCCCCAGAGCGGTGCGCCGTCCTGGCTGAGCGACCACTTGAACAGCGCTTCAAGCCGTTCGAAAAGCGTTTCCGTCGGCGATGCGAGGTCGAACTCCTCATAGTGCTCAAGGATGAGCCTGCCGCTCAAGTCGGCAAGCGCCACGCCGATCGTGCTTCCGTCGAGGCTGGCGGCGAGGATGCGCGCAGCCTCCGCGCGAAACCGGACGAGACGCGGCGCCCGGCCGCCGATCGAGCGGCCCACACCGTTCTCGTCGATCAAGCCGAAGCCGGAAAGCGTGGCCAGACGGTTCATGACCACGGCTCGGCCGAGGCGAGCCTCCCGCTCAAGGTCGAGGCGCGTTGCCGGCTCGCCTCCGCGCAGGATCCCAAGCAGGGAAATCAGGCTTTGCCGTTCGGACTCCAGCGCGCGAACGCGTTCCGCGCTGCTCGAAGCTGCCACATTTCGTTCTACGAGATCCCGCTGCATCGCCCCCCTTCGGCGTGCTTGCCCCACCCATGGTCTTACTGCCGGGGAATTTGCCGAACGAGGTTCTGGAAATCAAGCCTGCCAGTTCACCCACATACAAAAGACGGTTGCGTTTTGTATTTTTTCAACATAAGTCGTGTTAATCACATCAAAACTGGTAGCTTCGGCGGAGGAGACGCATGGCTACGTGGAGGATGGCCTATCACGCCAATTGCTGGGGACCGCTCGGGGGCGACGCCGTCGGCGTAACCTCAATTACGCGCCTCGCCTATCGGACCTTCGGCGACATGGCCGGAGCCGCCCGCGACATCGCGGCGGCCGGTTATGACGGCATCGAATTCTTCGACGGCAACGTGCTCGACGGCGAAGAGGACGGCTTCGCGACGACGCGCGGCATTCTCGACGAAAGCGGGCTGCAGCTTGTCGCGGTCTACAGCGGAGGCAACTTCATCTTCGCCGACGTGCTGGAGGAAGAGCTCGCGCGCGTGACCAGGGCTGCCGATGCGGCGCAGGCGCTGGAAGCCGAGCACCTCGTGGTTGGCGGCGGGGCGCGGCGCGTCGGTGGCACACGCAACGACGATTACGACGCCCTGGCCCGCGCGCTCGATCGCGTCGAGGCCATCGCCGGCACGCGCGGGCTGAAGGCGCATTATCACCCGCATCTTTCGACCATCGTCGAGAGCCCCGACGAGGTCCGTGCCATCTTCGGCAAGACAGCCATCGGCTTCTGCCCCGACACGGCCCATCTCGCTGCGGCCGGCGGAGATGTCGCTGCGATGGTGCGCGAGCATGCCGACCGCATTTCCTATGTCCATCTCAAGGGCTGGCAGCGCTCGCCCTTCGCCTTCGTCCCGGTTGGACGGGGCGATTGCGACAACGGCGCGGTGATCCGGGCTTTGAAGGAGATCGGCTACTCCGGCTGGATCTGCAACGAACTCGACGCTTGGGCCGACCCAGCCGGGGGCGCGAGAGAGAGCCTCGACTTCGTCAAGGCTGAGGCGGCCAAGGCTTGAAGCCGCCAAACCTGCGCGGCGGCGCCATGGCGTCGCGCCGAAAGTCCAAAACCACACATTCATTCCCAGGGAGAGAACACATGAGCCTTTCAAGACTTCTGCAATCCACCGCGCTTGCCGTGACGCTGAGCTTTGGCTTCGCTGCATCGGCGGCGCTTGCCCAGGACCCCGCCCAGGCGCTTGCCGACGTCGGCAAGAACGTCATGAGCCTCGGACCGAACGGCGAAAAGCCCGAGGCCGCCTCAACCGTCACGCTCACCGACGAGGAACTGGCCAAGATCAAGGGCATGAACGCCAAGGCGGCGATCGTCATGCACTATGCCGGCAACGACTGGAGCCAGGCGCAGATCGAAGGTCTCAAAGCCCAGTTCGAGAAGATGGGCGTTGCCGTGATCGCCACCACGGATGCCGGCTTCAAGCCGGACAAGCAGGTGTCGGACATCGAAACCGTGATGGCGCAGAAGCCAAACATCATCGTGTCGATCCCGACCGACCCGGTCGCCACCGCTGCCGCCTACAAGGCCGCGGCGCAGGCCGGCGTAAAGCTGGTCTTCATGGACAACGTGCCGAAGGACTTCAAAGCCGGCACCGACTATGTCGCTTCCGTGTCCGCCGACAACTACGGCAACGGCGTCGCCACCGCCCATCTCCTCGCCCAGGCGCTGGGCGGCAAGGGTGATGTCGGGCTCGTCTTCCATGCGGCCGATTTCTTCGTGACCAAGCAGCGCTACGACGCGGTCAAGAAGACGCTCCAGGATAACTATCCCGAAATCCACATCGTGGCCGAGCAGGGGATCGGCGGCCCGGACTTCGCCGGCGACGCCGAGAAGGCAGCAGGCGCCATGCTCGTTTCCCACCCGAGCATCAAGGGCATCTGGGCCGTGTGGGACGTGCCGGCTGAAGGCGTGATCTCGGCGGCACTCACCAACGGCCGCGACGACCTCGTGATCGTCAACTGCGACCTTGGCGAGAATGTCGCGATCAACATGGCGGGCGACGGCCCGGTCAAGGGTCTGTCGGCCCAGCGCCCCTACGACCAGGGCGTGACCGAAGCGATGCTGGCGGGCTACGGCCTGCTCGGCAAGCAGGCTCCGGCCTATGTGGCGCTGCCCGCTCTGCCCGTCACCAAGGTCAACCTCGCCGACGCCTGGAACCAAGTCTACCACAAGCCGGTCACGGACAAGATCAAGGACAGCATGCAGTAGGCGAACGCAACGGGCCTTGCGAAATGGGAGCGGAAAGCCGCTCCCATCCTCCCCCGCGTGAATCCTTTTCGCATGCACCCTGATCGGAGCTCCGCTTTTCAGGCGGCAGCCGGAGTTGCCTTCATGAGCACCGTCACACCAAGCGCCGGCGACGCAGTACGGATGCGCGGCGTCAGCAAGCATTTCGGCGGAGTGCGCGCGCTCCACGACGTTGATTTCGACGTTCGCCCAGGCGAGGTCCATGCGCTTCTCGGCGAGAACGGCGCGGGGAAATCCACCATCCTGAAGATCCTGCGCGGCGTACAGCCGCCGACGTCCGGCACGGTCGAGATCGGCGGCCAGCCGCTCGCCACGTTCACTGCCGATGCCGCCCGCCGAGCCGGCGTCGCCATGGCATTCCAGGAGATGAGCCTTGTGCCCACACTGACGGTGGCGCAGAACGTCTTCCTGAACCGCGAGATCAAGTCCGGCGCCGGCCTGATCGACGACAAGACCGCCGTGGCCGAGGCGCAGAAACTTTTCGCCCGCATGGGCGTCGCCGTCGACGCAAGTGCGAAGGTGGCCGATATCCCGGCCGGTCACCGGCAGCTGACCGAGATCGTCAAGGCGACGTCCCAACCCTGCAAAGTTCTGGTGCTGGACGAGCCGACCACCGCGCTGTCGCGCAACGAGGTGGAGCGCCTGTTCGACTATGTCCGGCACCTGCGCGGGCAGGGCGTCGCGGTCGTCTACGTGTCGCACCGCATGGATGAAATTTTCCGCATCAGCGACCGCGCCACCATCCTGCGTGACGGCAGGCACATCGTCACGGCGCCAATGTCGGAGTTCACCCTGGAATCGATGATTGCCCAGATCATCGGGCGCCGCTCGCGCGGCTTCTCCGATGTGGTGCGCGAACAGGCTGACATCGGCGAGCCGCTGCTCGAAGCGCGCGGCTTGGTCGGCGCCGTGAAGCCAGCCGGTGTTGATCTCACGCTGCACAGGGGCGAGGTGGTGGGCGTAGCTGGCCTGCTTGGCAGCGGACGCTCCTCGCTTGCCCGGGTGCTCGCCGGCGTCCAGCCGCTGAAGGCCGGCGAGATCCGCATCAAAGGCAGGCCCGTCACAATCACCAAGCCGGCCGACGCCATCGGCGCCGGGATAGCACTGGTACCGGAAGACCGCGCCCGCCAAGGCTTCGTCGCCTTCCACTCGGTGGAAAGCAATGTCGGCCTGCCCAATCTCGACCGATTGTCGAAGAACACCTTCGTGGACGCCGGAAAAGCGGCCGCGCTTGCCGACGAGTCGATCACGCGGCTGCGCATCAAGACGGACGGGCGAAAGGCCCCCGTGCGCTCGTTGTCCGGCGGCAATGCGCAGAAGGTAGTCATCGCCAAGTGGCTCGCCACTGAGCCGGACGTGCTGATCCTGGACGAGCCGACGGCGGGCATCGACATCGGCTCGAAGTCCGAGATCGTGACGCTGATCCGGAACCTCGCCAAGTCCGGCAAGGCGATCCTGGTGCTTTCCTCTGAACTCCAGGAACTGCTGGCCGCCTGCGACCGCATTCTGGTGATGTCGGAGGGCCGCATCGTGCGCGACCTCGCGCGCGGGGAACTGGACGACCCGAACGCCGCCAACGAAGCCGACAGCGTCCAGCACGCCGAGCAAAAGCTCAACGAAACCATGCAGGGAGCCCAGGGAGGGCGCGCGCAATGACCACCGACACCGCACCCGCGCGCAAGGCGCCGTCCGCACTCGCCAACTGGCGCGATTACATCATCTATATCGGCTTCGTGGTGATCTTCCTGATCTTCGCCGCGACGCTCGGCGAGCGCGGCTTCCTCGACCCCAACAACCTGCTCAACATCATCCGCCAGACCGCTATCATCGCAGTGGTTTCGGTTGCGATGACCTTTGTGCTGTCTGCCGCCGAGATCGATCTTTCGGTCGGCGCGGTGGCAGGCCTCGCTTCCGTCGCAACAGCGATGGGCATAGATCAGTTCGGGATCGCGGGTGGCATCGTCTACGGGCTTGGCACCGGCGTCATCTGCGGGGCGATCAACGGTTTGTTGACCACAGGCATCGGCATCCCTTCCTTCCTCACGACGCTTGCCATGATGGGAATCTCCCGTGGCGTCGCCATGTGGATCTCCAACACGGCCGCGATCCCGATCATCTCGAAGACCTATCCTGCTATTTTCGGCGCGGGCAACCTCGGGCCCGTTCCCAGCCTTCTCCTCTGGGTCGCCCTGATCGGCGTGATCGGCCATGTCGCGCTGCGCCGCACGACGTTCGGCCGGCGCGTACTGGCCACCGGCGGCAACGAAACCTCCGCGCGCTATTCCGGCGTCGACACCGCCTCTATCAAGTTCCGCGTGCTGATGCTGTCTTCCTGCGCGGCGGCGCTTGCGGGCATGCTCTATGCCGGCCGCCTCCATTCCGGGCGCTTCCAGTTCGGCGAGGGCGACGAGTTGTCGGTGATCGCGGCGGCGGTGCTGGGCGGCACCAGCCTGTTCGGCGGCGCGGGCACGGTCGTGGGTTCGATCATGGGCGCCCTGATGATCGGCCTCATCAACAACGGCCTCGTGCTGATGGGGCTGGAATTCAGTCAGCAGCTGATTGCCCGCGGCGCGATCATCATCATCGCCGTGGCGATCAGCCAGACGCGCAAGCGCTGACCCGCACCCTCATCTTCCAGGAGTTGTTCAAGGTGAAGAACACGTTCTTCGATGCGCACCAGCGCGCCACGATCGAGGCGGCCATGTCCCGCATCATCCCCTCGGATGACGGACCGGGCGCGTCGGAAGCCGGATGCATCGACTTTCTCGATCGCTATCTCAGCGGCATCGGCTTCATCTTCGCCAAGCCGGACGGCTCCGGTTTTGAGGTGCTGGAAGGCAAATCGGCCGATGCCTGGATGAGCCGCATCGAGATTATGCGTACGCGTTATGCCGACGGGATCCGCGGGCTCGACAATCGGGCGAGAGAAAAATCCGGCACCGACTTCGCCGGGCTTTCGCAGGAGATCCAGGACCAGATCCTGCGCGAGCTGGAGGGAGAGACTGCCGGCGAGCCGAGCGCAGCGGCGCCGACACATTCGCTGACGGCTCAGGGCTCCTCGGAGCCCGCGCTCCAGCAGACCTCGACCGAGGTCGACCTTTCCTTCTTTCCGCTGCTCGTCACCCACACCCGCCAGGGTTTCTATGCCGACCCGATCTATGGCGGCAACCGGGACCGCGCGGGCTGGGATTTCATCGGCTTCCCCGGCCCTGCCTCGCTGAAGGAGGTCTACGAGGGCCGCTACACCACGCTGCAGTATTTCGCCGAGGGCGAAGCCGAGAAGGTCAGGGAGTTCCACGATGGTCTCTAAGAAAAAGCCTGAGCGGGCGGATGTCGTCGTCATCGGTGCCGGTGCCTCCGGCGCCGCGGCGGCCAAGGTGCTGTGCGAGGCCGGCGTGAAGGTGGTCGCGCTGGAAAAGGGCCCATGGCGGAAAAAGGAAAGCTTCGGCGGCGACGAGCTTGCCAACATCAACCGCTACAATCTCTGGCCCGATCCCCTGCTCAATCCGCGCACCTGGCGCGAAAGCGCGGACCACGGGGCCAGGACCGAACTGTTCTGCCCGGTGCCGCAGATGGTGGGCGGCGGCACGGTGCACTGGCAGGGCTGGCTGCCGCGCTTCACGCCGAACGATTTCCGTATCCGCACGCTCGCCGGCGGCCTGCCCGGCGCCAGCCTGGCTGACTGGCCGATCACCTATGACGAACTGGAGCCCTATTACCTGAAGGTGGAATGGGCCTTCGGCGTGTCCGGCGAGCCGGGCGCGAACAAGTTCGAGGGACCGCGGTCCGGCGGCTATCCCTGCCCGCCGATGCCGATGTCGCGCTATGCCCAGAAGTTCCACCAGGGCTGCGCGGCGCTCGGCTGGAACTCCTTCCCGACACCCCAGGCGGCGTTGTCGCGGCCCTTCAACGGCCGCAAGGCGACGGTGGTGAGCGCCTTCGCCCAGCAGCACGGCGACCCGACGGGCACACGCTCTTCCGCGCTGAACGTCTTCATCCCTGACGCGGTGGCGACGGGCAATTTCGAGCTTCGCCCCGAGTCATATGTCCGCGAATTGACGCTGGACGGCGACGGCCGCATCAAGGCTGCCGTGTATCAGGACGAGAACGGCGACAAGTTCGAGCAGGAGGCCGACCTCTTCGTCCTCGCCTGCGGCGCCGTGGAAACGGCGCGTCTCATGCTTCTCTCGAAGTCCGGGAGATTCCCGAACGGCCTCGCCAACGGCTCCGATCTCGTCGGCCGCAACGTGACCTTCCACGAATATTCCGCGGCCGTCGGCACGTATGAGGACCCTGTCTACGCGTGGGCAGGCGGCGGCTATGTCAGCGCCTCCTCCTTCGAGCACTACGAGCACGACGCGGCGCGTGGCTTCGTGTCCGGCGGCCACATCGCTGTCGCCGGCGTCGGCATCCCGCTGCCCATAAACTGGCGCATGCCCGGCACCCCCGCCTGGGGAGCGGAGGCGAAGGAGATCGACCGTGCCTATTTCAGCCATTCACTGGCAGTCGCCATGGTGCTGCACGACATGCCCCAGCACGACAACCGCATCGACCTTGACGAGCACGTGGTGGATGCCTGGGGCCTGCCCGTTGCCCGTGTGACGCTGAAGCCCCACGCAAACGACCTCGCTCAGGGAAAATATCTGATCGACCGCGGCGCAGACATTCTGGACGCCAGCGGCGCGACGAGCGTGCAGAAGGTCTACGCCACGCGTGTCACCGGCAACTGTTCGCACCAGCACGGGACGGCGCGCATGGGTGACAATCCCGACAGCTCGGTCCTGAACCGCTGGTGTCAGGCGCACGAGGTGGCAAACCTCTATGCCGTCGACGGCTCGCCCTTCCCGACCGGCACAGGCGCCAACCCGACACTGACAATCATGGCAAATGCCTGGCGTGTCGCCGAGAGGATCATCGAGCAGCGCGGCCGCCCGAGTTGAGCAGCGTCATGCCCATACGCGTTCTGCTGCACATAGGACTTCGCCAAAACAACATCCTAGAGGCTGTCGGAGCAAAGTAAAATCCGCTTCGCCCGCCTTGACAGCTGAGGAACAAGCAACCGTTGAGCCGGTCCGATTGGTTCTTAACCGGACCATCTCATGGAGTCAGGCCATGTCTGCATAGGCCATCGGCAGAAGTTGAAAGATTACGGCATGAATTTTCAGATCAATTCCGAGAATCACGAGGGGAAGGATGTTAAGTCCCAATCTCCAAAGTTGAAAACAGCCTTCTACCCCCAAGCATTCGTCTTTGGAGTTTGACCCAAGCATACATACGGTAACAGTGCCGTCGCTGCTTGCGCACTGCAATTAACGTGCCTAGCGGCGCAACAGGGAGGAGATGGCATGGTCAGCGGCAGGCAGATTGAACTCGGCAAGGGCCCGATCCGTTGGGGCATGGTGGGCGGCGGGCAGGGGGCGTTCATCGGGGCGGTGCACCGGATCGCCGCGCGCATGGACGGCGAGTTCCAACTGGTTGCCGGAGCACTTTCCTCCGACTCCGCGCGCGCCAAAGCTTCGGCCGAAGAGCTGGGGCTCGATCCCGAGCGCGCTTACGGCTCCTTTGAGGAGATGGCCCAAGCGGAAGCCGCCAGACCCGACGGGATCGAGGCCGTGTCGATCGTCACGCCGAACCACATGCACTTCGCGCCGGCCAAAGCCTTTCTGGAAGCCGGCATCCACGTGATCTGCGACAAGCCGCTGTGCTCCACGCTCGAAGACGCCAAGGCGCTGGAAAAGATCGTGGAGGGGAGCGGGCGGGTCTTCGTGCTCACCCACAACTATACGGGCTACCCCATGGTGCGGCAGGCGCGCGCGATGGTGGAAGCGGGAGAGTTGGGCGCGGTCCGGCTGGTGCAGGTGGAATACCCGCAGGACTGGCTGACCACGAAAGTGGAGGACACCGGCTCCAAGCAGGCTTCCTGGCGCGTCGATCCCGCGAAGTCGGGGGCCGGCGGGGCGACCGGCGACATCGGCACGCATGCCTTCAACCTGGCCCGCTTTGTTTCGCAGCTGGAACTCGATGAACTCGCCGCCGACTGCGACAGCTTTGTGGAGGGCCGCGCGCTGGACGACAATGCCGGCGTGCTGCTGCGCTTCAAGGGCGTCAACGGGGGCAGGCAGCCTAAGGGCATGCTGTGGGCGAGCCAGGTGGCGCCGGGCCACGAGAACGGCCTGAAGCTGAGGATCTACGGCTCGAAGGGCGGGCTGGAATGGGTGCAGGCCGACCCGAACTATCTCTGGTGGACGCCGCTCGGTGAGCCGAAGCGGCTGATCACGCGGGGCGGGGCGGGCGCCGGGCCTGCCGCAGGCCGCGTCAGCCGCGTGCCGTCCGGCCACCCCGAGGGCTATCTCGAAGGCTTCGCCAACATCTATGCGGAAGCCGCACGTGCCATCCGCGCGGCGCGCAGCGGCGAGGCACCGGGGCCGGAGGTGATCTATCCCACTGTCCAAGACGGCGTGGAGGGGGTGGCCTTCGTGGAGGCCTGCGTGAAGTCATCCCGCAACAATGCAGCCTGGACAAAGCTCGACCTGTAATCGGTGCACCGTGCGCTTGGCGGCGATCTGGCGATCTTGTTGAAAACTCTTAGAGCTTGATGTCGTATGTCACCCACGGCGTCTGGCTTGCCATCCGGTCATAGACCTTGCGGGCACGCGCGTTGTCGCCGGCCGTGATCCAGCGGATCACCGACCAGCCGCGCTTCCTGCCTTCCGCCGCCACCGCTTCGATCAGGGCCTCAGCCGCGCCGGTGCCGCGGCTCGCCGGATCGACGAACAGGTCGTCGAGAAAACCGCCCGTGCTTGCCGAGAGCGGCCGGGCGAAGGCGCGGAAATGCGCCAGGCCGACCGGCTTGCCTGCCTCGTCCAGCGCGACGACTCCTTCGACTTCGTGCGCGGGGTCCTGGATCCAAGCCCAAACCGTTTCGCGCATCGCTGGGGTCTGGGCAACGCCGTAGAAATGGGCATAGCCAGTATAGATGGTTTCCCAGGCTTTGCGGTGTTCGGGTGCCAAGAATACGATCCGAACCGGATTTGACATGGCGCTCCCCTTGTGGATTTCTCAACCGCTGGCGGCGGTTGAGATGTTCCGGCATGGATGCTCGGCTCAAGGCCGAGAATGACGAACGGAGGAAGGTTGAATGCCAATCTCCAACGTGGGCGACTTGCCATAAACCCTCATGCTTTCGGCATTCCCGCCCTTGGATCGCGGGAATCCATGCTGCGACCTCGTGCCCGGCAGCCGGCGGTGCAGACCTATAAGCCTGTCTTCCCCTTGATCCACCCGCGGTAGTTGGACAGCCGCGTGTACACCCCAAAGGCGTTCTGGTAGCCGCAGGAGGCGGAGGCGTCGTAGGGGCCTTCGCCCCAGGAGACGATGCCGACCTGCGTGGCTGCCCCGCCCGCATCCACTGTGAAAAGCGGGCCGCCGCTGTCGCCGTTGCAGGCGTCGCGCACGCCGCTCGTCGTGCCGGCGCAGACCATGTTGTCGGTCAGCGGGTCAGCCATGTCGGTGGTGATCGCGGCGGTGGCGCCCGAAATGGCCTTCTCGGAATAGCGCATCCGTCCCGACATCACCTCCAGCGCCGCATTCAGGTCGCGCGCGTAGATACTTTTGATGCCCTGGTTGCAGGCGGCGTTCGGCTGGAGGTCGAGTTCCGCCTTCATCAGCGACAGGGGAAACGTGCCGTCCTGCATGCGGCCCCAGCCGGTCACGGTCGCCTTGCCGGCGTCGGGCGCGCGCTCCGAACCGAGCGCCACCGGCGCTTGCGTTGCAGGCGCGGCGAGCCTCAAAAGGCCGATGTCGTTGTCCAGCGACTTCGCGCTGTATTTCTCGTTGACGATCACTTCCGCCACGGCGATGCGCTTGCCCTCGTTGAGCGCGGTGGCGCCGGTCAGCACGGTGATCGAATCGGCCGAAACCGGGCTGCCTTCGTCCACGAGGCAGTGCGCAGCGGTCAGCACCCAATCCTTTGCGATCAGGCTGCCGCCGCAGAACTGCGCATTGGGCTGGCTGTCCGGGCTGTCGTCCAGGGAACGGGATGTGAGCAGCGCCACCTGGAACGGCCATTCGCCGGGCCTGGCTTCGTCGCCGCCATAGACTCGGCTGTCCTCATCGTTCCCCATCTCGGCGGCTTCCGCCCGTGCCGCCGCGACCCGCGCCATCGGCGACAGCTCCGGCCGCTCGGTTGCCATTCCGCTGCCCACGTCCTGAGAGGAAGCGGGAAGCGGCGGGAAGAGGCTGCTTCCCAGAAGCACCAAGGCGAAATTTCTCATGCGAACCGAAATCATGCTGCCCTCCTGCCGGCCGCTTTCCCATCGGCCACGCAGCAGACAGGTTTGCCGAACCTGCGCGCCATACGGCTGAAACCTCCTGCCGCTCTAACATGCGGCCAAGGCGTGTGTCGGGGGCGATGACGAAGAATTTGTGGCGGGGCGGTCCGCGTTTCCGGCTGCCTGATTCGCCATCACCATTCCCCGATCTTGCCTCACGGAAGTTCAACATTGATCACGATATCGACAACATTGCCGCATCATGATCGGCCGCTCACCAGGGCTTGGGAGAACGAAAAATGACTGCAATCCGCACGAAGCTGGCATTGGCCGCTTTGCTCACCAGTGGCGTCTTGACCGCGCCGGCTCTAGCGCAACTGAAAGAGGGGGCACCGCCGAGCGGGGAAGCGTCGCGCGCCGCACCTGGACCGACCGATCCGCGCCTGGGCAAGGCGAAGCCCGCGCCGACGCCGAAGGTCGGCGACGAGGCCACCCGTGAAGCGCCGTTCACGGACGAGCAGACGCTGGTCAGCGACCTGTCCGCGGTCGGCCACAGCGCCGACGGCACGGACACGGAAGTGGCGCCCAGCGACGCCTTGATGAGCATGATCAAAGCGGCGATCGGGCAGTCCGGATACAATGCCGAGGACATGGAGCCGCAAGGCAAGGTTTCGGGCAAGGACGGCAGCGCGAACGAAGAACCCGCCGAGGGCGACGAGGCGAGCCGTCAGGTCTTCGGCAGCGACGACCGCGTGCAGATCAAGAACACCAAGGCCTTTCCGTTCAGCGCGATCGGCTGGATCGTCGGCGATGTCAGCAAGGACAGCTACAGCACCTGCTCCGGCACGCTGATCGGCCCGCGCACCGTGCTCACCGCGGCCCACTGCGTTTATAGCCACGAGGCGAAGAAGTGGCTGGACAACCTGGTCTTCGTGCCCGGCGTGAACGGACCCGACACCGTGCCGTTCGGCTCTTACGAGGTCGACAAGGCCTATGTCGTGAAAGGCTTCCTCAACAACTACAAGGAAGCTTACGACTCCGTCATGCCCTGGGACATGGCCGTGATGGTCCTGAAAGTTCCGGCCGGCGACGACCTGGGCTATCTCGGCTTCGCCAACTTCGACGATCTCGGCGCGTTCAAGGCGAACATCGTCGGCTATCCCGGCGACAAGCCGGACGCCACCATGTGGCGCTCCACCTGCGATGTCGGGGCCGACAACATCGACTTCAACTACTTTGCTTTCCAGTGCGACACCTATCCGGGGTCGAGCGGCTCCTCGATCTACATGATCCAGCCCGGCACCAACAACCGCGTCGTGGTCGGCATCAACATCGCCGAGAACGAGCAGACCAATGTCGGCCTTCGCCTCAACGCGGCCTATTACGAGTGGGTCAGCAACCTCTATCAATGAAGCCATCCGCCCTGCGGAAGAGGATGCATGATGAAAAAGGCCGGCGGGCTTCGTGCCGCCGGCCGTTTGGTTATGTCCCGGCATGTTGCGCCGTGGGGGAACGCCGGCGTTATTACGCCGGGCGGAGGGGCAGGGCGATGAAGAGCGGCAGGTATTTCGGAATTCCAACGGCGCTGGCGCTGCTCTGCTTCCTGGCGCCCGGCTCCGTTCGCACCGCAGCGGCAGGGGAGGGCGCCTGGGCCGAGCGCGTGCAGGTGCTGCTCGGCGCGGACCGGCGCTCGGTCGAGCGGCGGCAGGTTCGGGTCTGGGATTTCCAGCCGGAAAAGCAGCTCGACTTTTTGTGGGAGCCCGCGCTGGAGAGCGGAGCCGGCCTGCGCGCGGACGGCACGGCGGATGGCAGGGGCAAGCTGGTCTGGCGGGTGCGCGGCGCCGCTTCCTATGACCCCGATGCGGTCTGGAGCACATTTGCGGGGGAACTGCGCAACGGCAAGCCGAACGGCCGCGGCAGGCTGGAGATCCGCACCGGCGAAGTCTTCGAAGGTTTTTGGCGCGACGGCAAGCTGGAAGGAGAGGGCGTTCACGTGGACGCCGCCGGCAACCGCTACCAAGGTTCGTTCCAAGCCGGCATCGAGAGCGACGGGGGACGCCTGATGCTGCGCACCGGCGCGGTCTTCACGGGAACTTTCCGCAACGGGTTGCGCGACGGCAGCGGCACGATGCTGCTGCCCGGCGGAACGCGCTATCCCTCGCACTGGACGGCCGGAGTGGAGGATACGCGCCAGCGGCCCGACATTCTGGCGGATGCGACGATCGGCGGCCTCCTGCGCGCCGACAGCACGGGCGGCAGCGCGGGCAAGGTGGAACTCGGCATCGCGGTGGACGGGCGCATGACCCAGCGCGCCGACATGAAGTACCAGCAGGCCGTGCGGGACGAAGACATCGCGATCTACCCGGAAGACAAAGGGCAGAACGATGCGTGGAACGGCTCTGGCGAAGTGACGGCCTATGCCGGCGCCTTCGACGGCGTGGACTGGGATGACGCGCCGGCCTTCGTGGAAGTCGATCTCGACACAACCGACGGCAAGCGTGTGCGGCTCGACTCGCTGCAGATGCAGGTGAGCCAGAGCGATGCCTATCGCAAGCCTATGTTCTCGCTGGTTTCCCACCAGGGCTGCGTCGGCTATCGCCCGTCCTTCACGTTGCTCAACCGAGGCTGGGGGAATCCAAGCAACGCCGTTCTGTCCGTCAGCTTCACCGGAGCGGAGCCCGACGGCGCGCAGACCCGCGCTTTCACTGTGCCTCTCGGCGACTTCTCCGATGGCATCGAGGTTGATCTGGGCGGCGCGCTGCGCGCGGCGGGCGCCGACACGCAGAAGCTGGCGGCCGAGCGCCTTTCCTGCGACTCGATGGACAAGATCGAGGCCTGCCGCACGAGGCTGCTCGGCGACGTGAATCTGGGCGACGTCGCAAGCTTCGTCTGGAGCGAGGACAGCGACCGCCGCGTGCTGAGCACCACCGCGGTCGGCACGATCGAATACGACTGGTCCGATGACGGGGGACAGGGCTTCCACGCCAGCGAAGCGTTCCGCGCCCCGATCCAGCTCGCGGTGATCTCCACGCCCAAGGAGATCGCGGAAGGCGGCGACGGCTTCGGCGGCCCGCCCGAAGCGCGGCGCTATCGGGACATCCATCTGGAAACGGGAAAAACGGACTACTCGTTCGACCTGCCGATCCGCGGCAACCCCAATCTTTCCAGCTACCAGGCTCGGCTAAAACTGTATGCGCCGATGTCGTCCGTGCACCAGTTCCGCATCGCCGCCAAGTTCGCCGACGGCTCGGTGCGCGAAAGCAAGCCTGTCACGCTGTTCTATTTCCGGCCGAAGGACGCGAGTTTCGAAAGCAAGGCCGAGCCGGACCCCGCTTCCTGCTATCTCGATCCGAACACCAACGATCCCCCCTTCAACGACGATTTCCGCAACGACTCTGCCGCGCCTGCTGCGAATCAGTGAAGCGGGCTGTGTGAGCCCGGACTGCCCGTGCCGTGCCGCCGGGCAAAAAGAGTGGAAATGGAACCGGCGGCGGTGATTCCGCTTCTCAGGGATGGCCACGCAACTCCTGCAGGATCTCCCCCAGTCCCGCCGCGCTCCCAGTGAAGCGGCTGGCCCATCCTCGGCAAGCCTTTCCGAGAAAGCGCTCGTCGTGCACCAGCGGCTTTGCGGGGTCTACGGTTGCCCGATCGGCTATTTCCAGGACCTCGACCCTTTAAGCGAACTCGTCTCGTCCCTGCTTTCGCATCGGACGCGCAACGCCGACTCCGGACGCGCCTTCCGGGTCTTGCGGGAACGCTTTGCCGATTGGCAGAGCGTGATCGATGCGCCGACCGCGGCGGTCGAGGCGGCAATCCAAGGCGTGCGCTGGCCGGAACTGAAGGCGCCGCGCATCCAGGCCGTTCTGCGCAGCGTGCAGGAGCGGCACGGCCGGCTTTCCCTGGATTTTCTGGCGGACTGGAGCGTGGACGACGCGCGCGAGTGGCTTGAGGCGATACCAGGCGTGGGGCCGAAGACGAGCGCGGCCGTGCTGTCGTTTTCTGTACTGAGGAAGCCCGCTCTCCCCGTGGACAGCCACCATCACCGCGTCGCGCAGCGGCTTGGCCTGATCGGTCCGAAGGTGGATGTCGGCCCTTCGCATGCGATCCTAAGAGCGCAGCTTCCCGCCGATTGGAGCGCGCAGAAGCTTTATGACAACCACGAGATCCTGATGCTGCACGGGCAGAAAGTCTGCCACTTCCGCCGTCCGGCCTGCGGAAAATGCGTGCTGACCGATCTATGCCCCAGCGCCTTCCAGATCGCTTGACGCCAGCGTTTTCGGCAGGCGTTCAACGCTCTCCGCGCAGTTCCAGTATCTCCAGCTTTCCGTTTCGTGAGTTGTCTCGGGGTATTTTTTCTTCTTCTCCCCTGTTGAC
>CAXTCF010000067.1:0-20583 GCA_964242945.1 uncultured Rhizobiaceae bacterium
TTCCTAGCGCAGCGCAGGCGTTCGCATGAGTGCGCAGCGTGAATGCCCGCCCTCCCCCTTGTGGGGAGGGATAAAGGGTGGGGGTCAACGCCGCTCGATCTTTAAGCAATCGTTCAAACGGCGTGATATCTCTACATCCAGTTCCCCATCAGCACGAAGGGCGACCAGAAGTAAGGATGCGACGACCCTATGGGCTTGCGCGCCGTCGAGACCAGCGAAACGGCGCTGCGGTCGCTGGTCGCCGCTACGGCCGCAGTCGCGCCGTGGATCGCTTCCAGTTGCGCCTCCCGCAACGCTTCCGCCTTGGTGATGCCGGGCGTCATCATGTGGAGATAGAAGGAGCGCATCAGCGAGGCCGTTTCCTCGTCGGCTACCGGCCACAGCGTCGCCATAACAGCGGAAGCGCCGTTCATCTGCGCCAGCGCGCCGAAACTTTCGAACTCGTCGCCTTCGCCGTCCGCGCCGCGCGCGGTTTCGCAGGCCGAAAGCGTGAGCAGGTCCACGCCGCCGAAGCGAAAGCCGCGGCCGCGGCGGATGTCCGCCAGGCTCAGCGAAGAGCCGTCGCCGAGCAGGAGGAACGAATCCGTTTCGCGGCCCGGCACCAGCTTGAAGTGGCTGGCGATGTGGATGATGGCGGGCCGCGCCTTGAGCGCTGCCTGGAACGTGTCGCGCGTGAACTTGTCGTCCAGGCTGGCCGCGCCGCTCAGAGCACCGAGCGCGCCGTTGCCGCCGAAGATCGCGCCGATCTCCTGGGCCACGCCGGGCAGGGCCGCGAACCCCGGATGCGCCGCCGTGACCCCGAAGCCGGCGCTCTTGTCCGGCGCGCGGCTGGCCAACTTGAACTCGGTCTTGGCGGCCGGCGTGTAGAGCGAGAGCGCGTAGTCCTCCACCAGATAGCGCTTGCCGTCCGTCAGAGCGGCAAAGGGCACGTAGCGGAGAAACCCCTGAAGGTTCAGCATCACCGTTTTGGCGCCGGACGCCTTGAGGTCTGCCGCTACGGGCGCGACGAGCACGTCGTAGAGCTTGCGCAACTGCACATCGGCGGCCGGGTCGCGGTTCTGCACCGCGTTCAGCGCCCCGAAAACCAGCCGGGCCAGGTCTTCCCGCTTGATCTGCACCTGCCGGTGGACCGAAGCCTCCGGGCCGGTGAGAAAGAGGTGCGTGGCATCGCCAAGGCTGGCGATCTGGAGCATCACGGCATCGCCGTTGAACGCGCGAAGCTCTTCCTGGATGTCGGCGGTGTAGTCGAGGTTGATCGCCTCGACTTCCTTCTGCACGCCGGTGGCCTCGCCCTCGGTGGAGGCCAGAAAAGCATCCACACCGTCCATGAACTGCGCGTAGGAGTCGTCCAGCGCGCCTTGAAGCTTCGTCAGCCTGGCATCCTCGTCCGCGCTGAGCCCGCCCGCGTCGCGCTTCTGGATCAGCGCGGTCACGGCCGCCGCATCGGCCATCGGGCCGGACACGATCGCATCGACCTTGCTCTTTTCGGCGTCTTCCCGCGGCGTCAGCGCGGCCGAGGTGTCGCGCGTGTCGGCGGATGCGTCGCGCTGGATGAAGTTGACGAGTTCCTCCTCCTTCTCCATCGCCAGCACGGACTGCGCCTCGCTGATGCGCCCCTCAGTGATCAGCATGTCCGCCAGGTTGTCATAGAGCCGCCGCCACTGGCTGCGGAATCCGGTCATCTGCTCCTTGGAGAAGGTCTTGTTGAAGGAGCGCAGCTTCTGCTGCACGTTGATCGCCTGCTTGGCGAACAGGATGGCGCGCTTGCGGTCGCCCATGTCGCGGAAGGCGAGCGACAGCACCTCATAGCTCCAGCGCAGCCCGTCATAGTTCGCGCGGGCATCCCGGTTGAAGATGGAGAGGGCCCGCAGCCCAAGCTTCACCGCCTCCTCGTTGTGCCCCAGCAGCTGCTTGAGCAAAGCGAGGTTCACGCAGCCGGTGGCCGTCGTCTGGTCGGCCGGTCCGAGTTTTTGCTCGAAGATCGACAGCGCCGTCTGCATCTCGGCTTCCGACTCTTGGAGCCGGTTCAGGCGGCGCAGCGTCCAGGCATGGCCGCTGATCGCGCTGGCATAGGCGATGCTGTCTCGGCCTTCCGCCGCTGCGGACCCCTCCGCGCTTGCCGCATGCACCTTCAGGGCCTCGTCGAGCCGTCCTGCCCCTTCCAGCATCCAGCCTTCCTGGCGCACCGTGTCGAGGTAGTCGGCGCCCTTTTCGCCCTGCGCGGCGCGGAAGAGCGCTTCGGACTCCCGGATCGCCGGCAACGCCTCCTCGAACCGGGCGAGAAAGTAGTAGGTCAGCGCGAGGCCCCGCACCGCCCAGGCGAGATCGACCGAGCCGGGGCGGATTTCGCGCAGGATGGCGATCTGCCTGATGTAGCTTTCCTCGGCTTCCGCGAAGTGGCCGATCTGGAAGCTGAAAAAGGCGAGGTTGCCGAGCACGACCGCCGTGTTGAACGGGTTCGGCTGCTCGACGGTCCTGGTCCAGGCGAGAGCGCCGTCGAGTTCGGAGATCGCCTCGTCGTAGCGGTGGTCGTTGTAGAGCGTGATGCCGAGCATCACGCGGCTGGCGATGGCGTTGCCCTTCGTCTTGGGATCGGCGCGCAGGCTGACCGCGATCGCCTCGCGGAAGTCGGTTGCGGCGCCGGGCAGGTCGTTCAGCGCCAGCCGGGCGCGGCCCAGCCCGTCCAGCGCTCCGCCGAGTTCCACGGAGTCCGGCTGCGCCTTGCGGCGGATCGCGACGCCTTCCTCGGCGGCCGGAACCGCCTCGCGCTTCTGGCCGGTCGCCCCTTGCGCGTCCGAAAGGGTCTGGAGCGCGTCGGCCAGCGCCACGCTGCCGGGCTTGGCTCGCCGCAGCGCGCCGACCACCTTCACCAGGGCGTCGCGCTGCTTCTCCGGCTGCTTCAACTCGGCCTGGCAGCCCGCGATGTTGCCCCAGAGCGCGGCGATGTCGGCGTCGTGCGTTTGGCTTGCCGGGTCGAGCCCTCCGGCTGCCTGAAGGTAGGCGTCGAGCGCCTTCTGCTTGTCGCCCAGATTGTAGAAGGCGATGCCGCGCTCCCAATCGATCGCTGCGATCCATGCAGGCGCGCTGCCGAGCGCGCGGCGCAGCGTCCTCACCTCGTCCAGCAGCGGCAGCGCTTTGGCGGGATCGGCGCCTTCGGCGTAGAACTTGCCCAGGTCGAAAAGCCCGTTCGCCAAGTCTTCGCTGTTCGGCTTGGTTTCCCGCAATAGTCCAAGCAACTCGTTCCGTCGCGCGGCCAGCGCTACTCTGTCCCCTTTGGCCGAAGCCAGTTCGATCAGGCTGACCAGAGCGGGCCGCAGGAAGTCCGATGCCTGGGAGGCAATCTCCGGCGCCGCCGTCCTGCGGATATCCCGATACCGATCCGCCGCTTCGGCAAAGGCCGCCGCCGCTTCGTCGGCTCTGCCGAGGAGCCGAAGGTTGAGGCCCTCGTTGAAGAAGGCCGCAGCCGCCCAGACACGGTTCCAGGGATCGTCGGCGGCTTCTGCCTCGAATATCCTGCGGGCTTCGCGTTCCGAGCGGATGGCATCGGCGTGGTGATCGGCTTTGCTTTGCGCCGTGCCCAGGCCCATCCAGGCGTGGCCGGCCGCCACGGCATGGGGATCGATCCGCAGCAGCCGGTCGAGCCAATAGGTTCGGGCGTCGAGCGCGGCCGTCCCGTCCGGAAGTGCGTCGAGCGCGCCGATCAGCCGATCGAACAGCTTGGGCGAGATGTCATTGCCCACGCCATACCTTTGATCCACCGTTCCGATCGAGCGGCGATAGGCATCCAGGGCTCTGGCGCCGTCGCCCTGCGCCCCTCGGCCGAGAAAGAACTCGCCGAGCAGGTAGTCCGCTTCCGGGTCGCCCTGCTTGGAGCGCTGCACCAGTTCTGCGTCCGGCGCCGAGAGGGGGAGCGTCTCGGCCCAGGTGCTGGCGGGAGCGAGCGCGCCGAGCAGGACAGCCGCCGCGGCCGGCCTCCAGGCTTTGACGATCTTCAGAAGGCTGCCCATCCCCGTTCCCTGCCCACCCGTTTCCGGCGCTTTGCTTTGCCCGCCACTGCGACGCAATTGCGGCGCCTCTGCCCCAACGGCAGGTTTTCCCGCCGGCTTTGTGGAACGAGCCCTGGAAGAGCCGGTAGGCGCCACCCTTCATTTCGCTTGCCGGATGTGCCAGGGACTTGTCCTTCGGGAGCGTTGGTTCGGCGATGGAAGGCACAGGCGAGACGGACAAGGTTTTGGGGCAGCCGCCCGTGATCATCCTTGTCCAGCCGCAGCTTGGCGAGAACATCGGCATGGTCGCGCGGGCCATGGCGAACTTTTCGCTCGCCGAACTGCGGCTCGTGAACCCGCGCGACGGCTGGCCCAACGACAAGGCGCGGGCGGCTGCCAGCCGCGCCGACGGCGTTGTGGACGCGGCGACCGTGTTCCCCGATCTGCCCAGCGCCGTTGCCGACCTGCGCTACGTGCTCGCCACCACGGCGCGCGAGCGCGACAACTTCAAGCCGGTGCTGAGTCCCGTCTCGGCGGTGCGCGCGCTTCGGGCGCGTGTGGGCCAGAAGACCGGCATCCTGTTCGGGCGCGAGCGCTTCGGTCTGTTCAACGAGGAGGTCGCACTGGCGGACGCCATCGTGACGTTTCCCGTCAACCCGGACTATGCCTCCCTCAACATCGCGCAAGCGGTGCTGCTGATGGCCTATGAGTGGCTGAAGTCCGGCCTCGCCCGCGAAACCGACACGGCGTTCACGGGGCCGGAAGCGGTTCCCGCCGAGAAGGGGCAGCTTCAGGGCCTGTTCGACCACCTGGAAGCGGCGCTGGACACCCGCGGCTACTTCCGTCCGGCAGCCAAAAAGCCGAAGATGGTGGACAACCTGCGCGCCGTTTTCACACGGCCCAGCTTCACGGAAGCCGAGATCAAGGTTCTCCGCGGGGTGGTCGCCTCGCTCGACTATTTCTCGCCGAAAGAGCCGCGCGGCGCCGGATACCCTGAACGGAAAGCGCAGGCCGACCGCGCGGCCGGCAGCGCAAGAACCGAGGCCGAGGAGGGCGGGGATGGCTGATCGCCCGGTTCTGATGTTCGATTCCGGCATCGGCGGCCTGACGGTGCTGCGCGAGGCGCGCGTGCTGATGCCCGGCCGCCGCTTCATCTACGTCGCCGACGACGCGGCCTTTCCCTATGGCAACTGGGAGGAGCCGGCGCTGAAGAGCCACATCCTCGACCTGTTCGGCAGGCTCCTGGAGCGGTTTCAGCCTGCCGTTTCGGTGATCGCCTGCAACACGGCGTCCACGCTCGTCATCGAAGCGCTGCGGCAATGGTTTCCGGGGCACCCCTTCGTCGGCACCGTGCCGGCCATCAAGCCGGCGGCGGAGCGGACGCGCTCAGGCCTTGTCTCCGTGCTCGCCACGCCCGGCACGGTGAAGCGGCAATACACCCGCAACCTGATCCGCGAGTGGGCCTCGAAGTGCCATGTGCGGCTTGTCGGCAGCGTCGAACTCGCCGGCTTGGCCGAGACCTACATGCGGGAAGGCTTCGTGGACGAGGCAGCGATACGGCGCGAAACCGAACCCTGCTTCATCGAGCAGGCGGGCCGGCGCACCGACATCGTGGTGCTCGCCTGCACGCACTATCCCTTCCTGGCCAACCGCATGCGCAAGACCGCGCCCTGGCCGGTGGACTGGCTGGACCCGGCGGAAGCCATCGCCCGGCGGGCGGTGTCGCTGCTCCCCGCCTTGCGGGAGGCCGATGAGGCGAGCGAGCCGGACCTTGCCGTGTTCACCTCCGGCAAGGTCGATTTCGTGACGCGGCGGCTGATGCAGGGTTTCGGCCTTCAAGCCTGAAGCCCGACAAGCGGGGTCAGTGCCCCTTCGCCCCTGTGAGCGCGCCGCCATTTGCCTTCACCCACGGCACGAAGTCGGCCGGCTTGCGGCCGGTGAGCGTCTCGAAGTCGGAGGAGTCGCCGTCCAGCGCACCTTCCTTCTGCGCCGTGTCGAAAGAGGCGAAGGTGCGGGCGGCATATTCAGGCAAGCCGGCACCCACCATGCCTGCCACGATGCCGGCCGTGTCGGCCTCCACGACCTTCACGGGCTTGCCCGTCGCCTCGCTGATGAGCGCGGCGACTTCGGGCGTGGTGAAGGACCGGCTGCCGGAGAGCGTCAGCACCTGCTGGCCGTCGAAGTCGCTCGCCAGCGCGGTCGCCGCGGCAAGGGCGAGGTCGCTCCGCGCGATATAGGCGATCTTCCCGTCGCCCCCCGCGCTGTACCATGTGCCGGAGTTAAGCGCCGGCGGAGCGGCCAGGAAGAGGTTCTCGAAATACCAGTTGTTGCGCAGGATCGTCCAACCGGGGACGCCGCTTGCGGCGATCGCCTTCTCCGTGCCGAGATGGTCGGATGCAAACAGGATCGGGGATCGGTCGGCGTAGGGCAGGGACGTATAGACGATGTGCTTGACGCCGGCCTTTGCCGCCGCCTTCACCGCTGCGTCCTGCTGCCGGCTGCGGGTTCCCTTGTCGTCGATGGTGCTGACGCTGATGAGGAGCAGCCTTGCAATGCCCGCGAAAGCGTCCGGCAGAGACGCCTCGTCCGCGAAATCCGCACGGCGGACGGTAATGCCGCGCTCGGAATAGGCGGCTAGGTCTTCGGGCTTGCGGCTCGTGGCCGCGATGCGCTGCGCCGGCACTTTTAGCGTATCGAGGAGGTGGTCGAGCACAAGGCGTCCGAGGCGGCCCGAAGCGCCGGTTACGAGAAGGTCTGGCATATTCAACTCCTGTGGTCTGTAAAAGAGAGCAGGGTTCAGATAGTGACTTGTTGCATCCGGCGAAAGAAGGCACTTTCGCGTCTGGTAGGCACATGGAGGGAACCAGCATGCGAGGGACGGTTGCAACGTCAGTACCGCCTGGAGGCACGTCCTGCATTGAAAGCTTCAACTTCGGGGATTGCCCGGTCCGCAACGTGCTCGATCAGATCGGCGACAAGTGGAGCACGCTGTTCATCCAGATCTTAGGCGAGCGTCCGCACCGCTTCGGAGAACTCCGCCGCGCCGTGCCGGACATCTCGCAGCGCATGCTGACGCAAACTTTGCGCGACCTTCAGCGCGACGGCTTGGTGGCCCGCGAGGTCTTCCCGACCGTTCCGCCCGGCGTCGAATACCGGCTGACGCCGCTCGGCCGCTCGCTCCTGGAACCGCTGGGACATCTCGTGCGCTGGGCGGCGGAGAACCATGCGGAGATAAGGCAGGCGCGGGAGCGCTTCGAAAAGGCTTCGGCCGCTTGATTTCGAGCCAGCCGAGACCGCAGGGAAGAGCCTTCAAGACGCGGGACAGGCGTGCCGGCTTGCGCTACACCGTGGCATCCTTTGCTTCCTTGGAACACGTGATGCGCTTTCTGCTTGCCCTTGCCCTGTTGGCCTTTGCCGGCTCCGCGGCAGCCGCGCCGGTTGTCGGCACCTGTTCGCCAGTGCGCACCGGCGCCGGCATCTACGCCTCAGCCGACGCAACGGACATCCACCCTGATTGGGCGGACGGCAGCGAGGTGGGCCTTGGCTGGACGTTCGAGCAGCGCGGCGACGAGTCGGGCGCAGACGGCAGCTACTATCTCTTCGGCGACCTTCTGGATACCCGCGGCAACGTGGTTAACCAGGGCGTGTATGTTTCCGACATGCAGTGGGAGTGCGATGCGGCGGAGTAGCCATCGGGCAGATTGGCTGTGCAAAACGTTGCAGAAGCCGGTTTCCGACGCCGCTAGCAGAAGTTAGCGTCTTTGCAGGCGTGCAGGGCCGTGCCAGAAAGTGCGAGTAGCCCCCTTTGACCCGAAGGCTTTTCTGATGAAGAATCTTCTGCTCGGCGCCGTCGCTTTCGTTGCGCTGTGCGGCACCGCCGCAGCCGAAACCTTCAACCTTCCCGACGACGCGCCGGTCGTCACCGTCACCTATCCCGACACGTGGAAGGCCGAGGAAACCGACACCGGCCTGCAAGGCTTCTCCGAGGACGAGACCGTTGCCCTCTATGTGGAACTCAGCAACACCAGCGACATGAACGCCAATATCGACGCGGCGATGAAGTTCCTGGGCGAGAATGGCGTCACGGTGAACAAGGACACGCTGAAGCAGATCGAAACCGAGGTCAACGGCATGCCGGCCGGCGGCATCAACGTGGACGGCACGGACGAGAGCGGCCCGGTGACGATCGGTCTTTACTTCATCGGGGTGGCGCCTGACAAAGTGGTCATGGTCACCAACTGGGCGAACCTGAACGACCAGAACGTGCTCGACGACGCCAACCGTCAGGACATCGTCAGCGTCATCGACTCCATCAAGCCGCCTGCGCAGTAAAGGGCGCTCAACCGGCCATTCTTTGCCCGCGGCTTGACTGGCGGACGACAATCCTCTACCTGCCGCGAGAACGCCGGGCTTCAAACGCCCGGTGTTTTGTTTGACGTGTCCCGTGGATGCTGCCGCCAACGCTGGCGAAGCATCCTGTCAGGCTCCGAAAGGAACCAGAGGAGGGCGCGTTTCCCCGGAGGTTTCGCTTGAGCGAAGCCTTGCAACTCCTTGAGGAAATGCGATGAGCAAGCGCGAATCCGCGAAATATAAGATCGACCGCCGATTGGGCGAAAATATCTGGGGCCGGCCGAAGTCCCCGGTGAACCGCCGCGAATACGGCCCCGGCCAGCATGGCCAGCGCCGCAAGGGCAAGATGTCCGACTTCGGCCTCCAGCTGCGCGCCAAGCAGAAGCTGAAAGGCCACTACGGCGACATCTCGGAAAAACAGTTCCGCAAGACCTATGAGGAAGCCAACCGCCGCAAGGGCGACACGTCCGAGAACCTGATCGGCCTGCTGGAGTCGCGCCTGGACGCCGTCGTCTATCGCGCGAAATTCGTGCCGACGATCTTCGCCGCGCGCCAGTTCGTCAACCACGGCCACGTCAACGTCAACGGCCGACGCACCAACATCAGCTCCTTCCGCTGCAAGGCGGGCGACGTGATCGAGGTGCGCGAGAAGTCGAAGCAGCTGGTCTCCGTTCTGGAAGCCGTCGGCCTGGCCGAGCGCGACGTGCCCGACTACATCGAAGCCGACCACACCAAGATGACCGCAACCTTCCAGCGCGTTCCCGGCCTCGGCGACGTTCCCTTCGCCGTGCAGATGGAGCCGAACCTCGTGGTCGAGTTCTACTCGCGCTGATCCGGCTGCGAACCCTTGTTCCCAAAAGGCCGCGCCGCAAGGCGTGGCCTTTTGTTTATGAACCGGCGCTGCCAAACTTCAACCAAGACATCAAACGGGATAGGGCAAGCTCATGAACGTGCACGCTTCGCCCCCTGATCCACTCTCGGCAGTCGAGGCTGACGGCTGCCACCCGATGTTCCGCGATGCGCCCCGCTCGGTGGAGTTCAACAAGCTGCGCAAACGACTGATGCGGCAAACGCGGGAGGCGCTGGACGGCTTTGCGATGGTGCAGCCGGGCGCACGCTGGCTGGTGGCGCTTTCCGGCGGCAAGGATTCTTATGGGCTGCTGGCGCTGCTGCTCGACCTGCAATGGCGCGGGCTGCTGCCGATAGAATTGCTCGCCTGCAACCTCGACCAGGGACAGCCGAATTTTCCGAAGCATGTTCTGCCGGACTACCTGCAAAATCTCGGCGTGCCGTACCGCATCGAAACCCGCGACACCTACTCGATCGTGACGGAAAAGGTGCCGGAAGGCGCCACCTACTGCTCGCTCTGCTCCCGCCTGCGGCGCGGCCATCTCTACCGCGTCGCGCGGGAGGAAGGCTGTTCCGCCCTGGTGCTCGGCCACCATCGGGAAGACATTCTGGAAACCTTTTTCCTGAACCTGTTCCACGGCGGCAAGCTCTCCGCCATGCCGCCGAAGCTCATCAACGACGAGGGCGACCTGCTGGTGCTGCGCCCCCTAAGCTTCTGCGCCGAGGCCGACCTGCAAAAATTTGCCGATGCGATGGCCTTCCCCATCATCCCGTGCGACCTCTGCGGCAGCCAGGACGGCCTCCAGCGCAACGCCATGAAGGCGATGCTCGCCGACATCGAGAAACGCATGCCGGGCCGGGCCGAGACGATGATCCGGGCGCTGGGGCAGGTGCGTCCGTCGCATCTGCTCGACCGCAGCCAGTTCGACTTCGCCGCGCTCGCCCCCGCAGCGGAAAGGGAATGCGAAGATGTTCGCTGAGCGCGATCTGGATTGGCTGTTCGCGCTGCTGCGGGACGCCGCGGACACGGAAATCCTGCCGCGCTTCCGCCGGCTGGAGCCGAGCGCCATCCGCCAGAAGACGTCTATCGTCGATCTCGTGACAGACGCCGATGCAGAAGCCGAGCGCATCATCACGGCGGCCTTGCGCGAGCGTTATCCCGGTGCGCTGGTCGTCGGCGAGGAAGCCTGCTCCGACGATCCGTCGCTGCTGGACGGCTTGGCGGAAGCCGAGCTTGCCTTCACGCTGGACCCTGTGGACGGCACCTTCAACTTCGCCTCCGGCGTGCCGCTGTTCGGCGTGATGCTGGCCGTGGTGCAGCGGGGCGAGACAATCGCCGGGATGATCTACGACCCTTTCGCGCGGGACTGCGCGGTCGCGGTCAAAGGCGGCGGCGCCCGCTTCGTCCGGGAGGACGGCGTGTCCTCCCCCGCGAAGGTCGCGGCGCCTCGGCCGATCGCCGAGATGACGGGCGCGGTCGGCTGGCAATACACGAACGAGCCGATGCGCTCGCTGCTGGCGAAAAACCAGGCGAAGTCGATGGCCGTGGTGAACTACCGCGCCGCCGCGCACGAATACCGCGCGATGGCCGGCGGCCACATCCACTTCGTCTTCTACAACAAGCTGATGCCCTGGGATCACCTGCCCGGCGCGCTGATCCACGCCGAAGCCGGCGGCTATGGGGCGCTGCTCGACGGCAGCGCCTACCGGGCGGGAATCTTAAGCGGCGGGCTGCTGTTCGCGCCGGACCGCGCAAGCTGGGACGAGTTGCGCCGCGAGCTTTGGGCGGATTAGCTCACGCTTTCGGCGGCTTCGGATTGACGCCAAACAGCCGGCCGCGCTCCGCGATCAGCACCATGATCAGCGAAAGCACGCCGAAGGAGAGGAACGCCAGCGCCAGCGGCGTGGTCGTGCCGTCGAACGACTGGCCGACGACCGCGCCGACCATCCCGCCGCCGAGCGTCTGGATGAAGCCCTGGACGGACGAAGCCGAGCCGGCGATGTGGCCCATCGGCTCCATGGAGATCGAGTTGAAGTTCGAGCCGATCCAGCCGAACTGGAACATCGCCGCTGCAAACAGCGCCACGAACGCCACCAGCGGCACGAGGCCCGTCAGCGACCACAGGAGCCAGATCAGGCTGACGGCCGAGAAGCCGATCACGGCAGTGTGCGACAAGCGGCGCATGCCCCAGCGGTTCACGAGCCGCGAGTTCAGGAAAGACGAGACGGCCATCAGCCCGGCGACCAGCGCGAACACCACCGGAAACCAGACGCCCAGCCCGTAGATGCCGACATAGATCTGCTGCGCGGAGTTGATGAAACCGAACAGCGCGCCGAAGATGATCGTTGCCGCCAGCGTGTACCAGAACGAGATGCGGTTGGTGAGCACCGTGCCGAAGGCGATGCCGATGGCCTTCAGCGAGATCGGCCGGCGGTTTTCGGGTGCCAGCGTTTCGGGTAGCCGCAAATAGGCCCAGAGCGAGATCAGCAGGGCGCCGAGCCCCATCGCCACGAAGATCATGTGCCATTCCGCAAAAAGCATGATGGCCTGTCCAATGCTCGGTGCGACGACGGGAATGACCATGAACACCATGAAGATCAGGGACATGATCTCCGCCATCTGCCGGCCGCCGAAGCGGTCGCGCACCATGGACACCGCGATGACGCGCGTGGACGCCGCGCCGACGCCCTGGATGAAACGGAGCACAAGCAGGGCTTCGAAGCTCGGCGCGAAGGCTGCTGAGAGAGCGGCGACCACATAGATCGCGAGGCCCACGAGAATCGGGCCGCGCCGGCCGAAGCGGTCCGAGGCCGGCCCGTAGAAAAGCAGCGCTAGGCCGAGGCCCCCAAAGTAAGCGGTAATGACGAACTGCCGGTGGTTCGGATCGGCAACGCCGAGGCTCTCGCCGATCTGCTGGAGACCGGGCAACATGATGTCGATAGCGAGCGCGTTCAGGGCCATCAACGCCGCGGCCAGCGCGATGAACTCCCAGCGCGGCATGGTGAAGGCGCGTTCGGGCGACAGCCGGTTGACCTGCTGGTCCATAGCTTGCGCTCCATTTTCCATAGGCAAAAACGAAATGCGCCGGAATGAACCGGCGCATCTCTTGCAAAGCGGTGATCTAGAGCCGCTGTCGGCTCACTTCAACCGTGAAACTCCGTCTGGACCAACGGTCAGGCAGCGCCCTTGACCGAAACACCCTTCTCCTCGAAGAAGGATTGCAACTCGCCGGCCTGGAACATCTCGCGCACGATATCGCAGCCGCCGACAAACTCGCCCTTTACATAGAGCTGCGGGATGGTCGGCCAGTTCGAGTATTCCTTGATGCCCTCGCGAAGCTCGTTCGAGGTCAACACGTTGACGCCCTTGTAGTCCACGCCGAGATAGTCGAGGATCTGCACCACCTGGCCCGAAAACCCGCATTGGGGAAAATTCGGCGTTCCCTTCATGAACAGCACCACGTCGCTGTTCTTCACTTCCGAGTCGATGTATTCGCTTGCCGCGGTCATGGGAAAATCCTTTTCGCGCCGCGTTCCGGCGCAGTCCGGTTTCTCAATTAAACGCATCGGGTGGCCGAAACAAGCCTCTGCGCGGGAAAGGCCGGGGAGAGCCGCTTGCCGTTGTTGAGCCGCACCCTTTTCCGGCTGAAGCGCCGCTGGTGGGTTCTTGGGGCGGCATCCGTCATTGCAGTTCTTGCGGGGTGGCTGCGCTTTGCCGGTCAAGCGGCAGCGGAACTGCCGGCGCCTTGCCGCGAAATCCGGTTCGAGGAAACCGCGTATATCGTTTGCGAGGTTCGAACCGATGAGTACCGGATCGACCTGCGCCTGGCCGACAAGGCAGGCAAGCCCTTCGGCTCCCTGAAGCGCGCCGCGGCCGAGCATCCGGTCATCCTGGCCACCAACGCCGGCATGTACCACGAAGACCTTTCGCCGGCCGGCCTCTTTGTGGAAGCGGGCGCCGAACGCACGCCGCTCAACCGCGGCGACGGAGAGGGCAACTTCTTCCTGAAGCCGAACGGTGTCTTTTTCATCGAGACATCCGGCAAGCCCGGCGTGCTGGAAACGGAAGCCTATGCTTCGGCGCATCCGCAGGTGGAATATGCCACGCAATCCGGGCCGATGCTGGTGATCGATGGAACAATCCATCCGCGCTTCCAGCCGGACGGCACGTCGCGCTTCATCCGCAACGGCGTCGGCGTGCGCGACGAAACGGTGATCCTTGCCGTTTCCCGCACGCCGGTCAGCCTGGGCGCCTTCGCCCGGCTGTTCCGCGATGCGCTGGATTGCCGGAATGCGCTGTTCCTCGACGGCGCCGTGTCGGCCTTCCACGATGGAGAGCGCTATCTCGTTCGCGGCGGGTATCCCGCGGGTCCGATCCTGGCCGTGACGGAGATCGTCTCGCAGCCCTGAGCTTAAGCCGGGCGCCGCTTCGCCTGGGAGCGGGCGCGCACCGTGCGCCGGCGGCTTACCTGCCGCTTCGCCTTCGGCTTGAGCAGCTTTTCCATCTTGCGCAGCGGGACCGTGGCGGGGCTGGTCTTGGCCGCACGGGTGCGCCGCCGGCGCCGCTTGCCTGTTGCGCCGAGCGTCTTGCGCAACACTTCCCGCAGCGCACCGCCCACGACGTTCTCGATGAGGTCGCCGACGATCGACATGGGATCACTCCGGCGCGCTGGTCTGGAGGGCCAGCGCGTGCAGCACGCCGCCCATCTTTCCCTGCAGGGCCTGATAGACCATCTGGTGCTGCTGGACCCGGCTCTTGCCGCGAAAGCTCTCGGATACGACCTCGGCCGCATAGTGGTCGCCGTCGCCGGCGAGGTCGCGGATGGTCACGCGGGCATCGGGGATGCCTTCCCGGATCATCTGCTCGATGTCGCGCGCATCCATGGGCATCGGATCAGGCTCCTGGAATCTCACCGTCCATGAAGCGCGGGAACCACCCCTCATGTGCGGCCTTCAGTTCGGCGAGAGGTATCGCACGCGCTTTGCCGAGCTTCAATTCCGTTCCGCCGGTGGAGCCGATCCAGACGGCGGCAATGCCGAGAGACTCCGCGCGGTGCCAGAGCGCCGCCATGTCATCGGCCTGCGCGTCGATGCTCACCGTCACGAGATAACGGCCCTGGTCCTCGCCGAACCAGAGCGCGTTTTGGTCCTCGTCCAGCAGGCCGGGAACGGCAGCGCCGGTGTTGCCCGCCATCGCCATCTCCGCCAGCGCAACCGCCAGTCCGCCGTCGGAAAGGTCGTGCACGGCAGTCGCCACGCCGTCCGCGATCAGCTTGCGCACGAAGTCGCCGACGCGCTTCTCATGCGCCAGATCGACCGGCGGCGGCGGACCCTCCGCAAGCCCGTGGACGTCGCGCAGGAAGATGGACTGGCCGAGATGCGTGCCCCAGGCCGGCGGGGCGCCGATCAGCAGGATCGGCTGGTTCTCCGCGGCAAAGCCTATCCGCGCCATTGTCTCCCAGTCGGGCAGCAGCCCGACGCCGCCGATCGTCGGCGTCGGCAGGATCGCCTGCCCCGTGGTCTCGTTGTAGAGCGAGACGTTGCCGGACACGATGGGGAAATCTAGTGCGCGGCAGGCCTCGCCGATGCCTTTGATGGCATGCACGAGCTGGCCCATGATCTCCGGCTTTTCCGGGTTGCCGAAGTTCAGGTTGTCGGTTGCCGCCAGCGGCAGGGCGCCGGCCGCCGTCAGGTTGCGCCAGCATTCCGCCACCGCCTGCTTGCCGCCTTGGTAAGGGTCCGCCTCGCAATAGCGCGGCGTGACGTCGGAGGAAAAGGCGAGCGCCTTGGAGGGGCTGCCTTCCACCCGCACCACGCCGGCATCCCCGCCGGGGCGCTGGAGCGTGTTGGAACCGATCAGCGTATCGTACTGCTCGTAAACCCAACGGCGCGAGCAAAGGTCGGGGCTGCCGAGCAATTTTAGCAGAGCCTCTGCCGGATCAGCCTGCGGCAGCGTGGAGGCGTCGAACGAAGCGGGGGCCTTCGGCTCGATCCAGGGCCGATCGTATTCCGGTGCCTGGTCGCCCAAGTCCTTGATCGGCAGGTTTGCCTTCTCCACACCTTCGTGCAGGATGCGGAAGCGCAGGTCGTCGGTGGTGCGGCCGACGATGGCGAAGTCCAAACCCCACTTGCGGAAGATGCCTTTCGCTTCCGCTTCCTTTTCCGGGCGCAGCACCATCAGCATGCGCTCCTGGCTTTCCGAGAGCATCATCTCGTAAGCCGACATGCCGGTCTCGCGCACCGGAACCTTGTCGAGGTCGAGCTCGATGCCGAGGTCGCCTTTGGCTCCCATCTCCACGGCCGAGCAGGTGAGACCCGCCGCGCCCATGTCCTGGATCGCGATGACGGCGCCGGACGCCATCAGTTCCAGGCAGGCTTCCAGCAGGCATTTTTCCGTAAAGGGATCGCCCACCTGCACGGTCGGGCGCTTCTCCTCCGTCTTCTCGTCGAACTCGGCGGAAGCCATGGTGGCGCCGCCGACGCCGTCGCGGCCGGTTTTGGCGCCGAGATAGACGACCGGCAACCCGACGCCCTTGGCCTCCGACAGGAAGATGGCGTCGGACTTTGCCAGACCGGCGGCAAAGGCGTTGACGAGGCAGTTGCCGTTGTAACGGCTGTCGAAATTCACCTCGCCGCCCACCGTCGGCACGCCGAAGGCGTTGCCGTAGCCGCCGACGCCGGCCACGACGCCGGAAACGAGGTGTTTTGTCTTGGGATGGTCCGGCGCGCCGAAGCGCAAGGAATTCATTACTGCTACCGGCCGCGCGCCCATGGTGAAAACGTCGCGCAGGATTCCGCCGACACCCGTCGCCGCGCCCTGGTAGGGCTCGATGTAGGAGGGGTGGTTGTGGCTTTCCATCTTGAACACGACGCAGTCGCCGTCGCCGATGTCCACCACGCCGGCATTTTCGCCAGGCCCCTGGATGACGACCGCGCCGGATGTCGGCAGCGTGCGCAGCCACTTCTTCGAGGATTTGTAGGAGCAGTGCTCGTTCCACATGGCGGAAAAGATGCCGAGTTCCGTAAAGCTCGGCTCCCGTCCGCAGATCCGGAGGATGCGCTCGTACTCGTCGGGCTTCAGGCCGTGTGCCTTGACGAGTTCAGGCGTGATCGCGGGTTCGGCAGTCATGACGCCCTTGAGAGAAGATCAAACGGCAGAGCCGCAATCGGTGGAGCCGCGCGACCAGCGGGCAACGTCGGCCCGCACGCGCGAGCCCAGCGGCTGGTCGAGCAGAGGCCCGAAAACCTCCACCCGGCTTGAGCCGCCCTTGGCCTGCACGACCAGCAGGGGGCGCCCGCCGAAGTTCTTTGCCGGCACCAGCAGGAAGCGCGGCTGGCCGGACATGGAGTTCAACTCGTTGGCGAAGCTGTAGGACCGGAAGGCCGGGTCCTTGGAGGCGAACCAGCACCTGTAGGCGGCGGTGCCGACCTGCTCCATGGTCCGCAGCGAGGCGCTCTTGCCGCTGCTGCTCGCAGGAGGCGGGGCAGGGCGCTCGGACTGGCAGGCGGCCAAGCCGAACAGCGCGGCCGCGGCCGCCAGCAGGAACGCGTTGTGGCCGCGCATCATGCCGCAAGCCCCAGAGCGGACTCGAAGATGCCGCGGCCGTCCGCGCCGCCATGCGCCGCCTCGATGAGGTTTTCAGGGTGGGGCATGATACCCAGCACGTTGCCCTTGGCGTTGAGGATGCCGGCGATGTCGTTGACCGAGCCGTTCGGGTTCGTGCCCTCTGCATAGCGGAACGCGACGCGGCCCTCGCCTTCCAGCCGCGCCAGCGTCTCGCCGTCGGCGAAGAAATTACCATCGTGGTGCGCGACGGGGCAGCGGATCACCTGTCCCGGCTGGTAGGCGCGGGTAAAACTCGTATTGGCGTTCGCAACCGCCAGCTTCACCTCGCGGCAGACGAATTTCAGCGAAGCGTTGCGCATCAGCGCGCCGGGCAGCATGCCGGCCTCGAGAAGAATCTGGAAGCCGTTGCACACGCCCAGGACGGCGACGCCGCGGTCGGCGGCATCCTTCACCGCGCGCATCACCGGCATCCGCGCAGCGATGGCGCCGCAGCGGAGATAGTCGCCAAAGGAAAAGCCGCCGGGAATGACGATCAGATCGACGTCCGGCACTTCGGTGTCGGTCTGCCAAACGGTCTGCGGCGCTTGGCCGGAAACCTTAGTCAGCGCCGCGATCATGTCGCGGTCGCGGTTGAGACCGGGAAGGAGCACGACGGCGGACTTCACGTCAGCGAAGCTCCACGGCGTAGTTCTCGATCACCGTGTTCGCCAGCAGCTTCTCGCACATGGCCTTGATCTCGGCCTCAGCCTCAATCCTGTCCTCGCGATCGAGTTCCAGGTCGAACACCTTGCCCTGCCGGACGCCGTGGACCCCGGCAAAGCCCAGCGTGCCGAGCGCGCCCTCGATCGCCTTACCCTGCGGATCGAGGACGCCGTTCTTCAGCGTGACAGTGACGCGCGCCTTGATCACGGCTGCAATCCTCAGTGCGGCTTGCCGCGGCTCGTATCCCGCCCGGCGACGAGCACGGGGCCGCTGGGGCGGGGGGGCTCGTTTTCGTTCATGATGCCGAGCCGGCGCGCCACTTCCTGGTAGGCCTCCACCAGCCCGCCCATGTCGCGGCGGAAGCGGTCCTTGTCCAGCTTGTCCTGGGTGGCGACGTCCCACAGGCGGCAGCTATCCGGCGAGATCTCGTCGGCCACCACGATGCGCATCATCTCGCCTTCCCACAGGCGACCGCATTCCATCTTGAAGTCCACAAGCTGGATGCCGACGCCGAGAAACAGGCCGGACAGGAAGTCGTTGACGCGGATGGCCAGCGCCATGATGTCGTCGATCTCCTGCGGGGAGGCCCAGCCGAAGGCGGTGATGTGCTCTTCCGTCACCATCGGGTCGTCCAGCGCATCGGCCTTGTAGTAGAACTCGATGATGGAGCGCGGCAGCACGGTGCCCTCCTCCAGTCCGAGCCGCTTGGAAAGCGAGCCCGCGGCGACGTTGCGCACCACGACCTCCAGCGGGATGATCTCGACTTCCTTGATCAGCTGCTCGCGCATGTTGAGCCGCTTGATGAAGTGCGTCGGGATGCCCATCCGGTTGAGGTGGGTGAAAATGTGCTCGGAGATGCGGTTGTTGATCACGCCCTTGCCATCCACCACCTCGTGCTTCTTCTTGTTGAAGGCAGTGGCGTCGTCCTTGAAGAACTGCACGAGCGTGCCCGGCTCCGGTCCTTCATAGAGGATCTTGGCCTTGCCTTCGTAGATGCGGCGGCGGGTCTTCATGACGTTGTCTCGTTTTCGAAAGGCGCAAGAGAAAGGAAACAAATCCGGGGCGGCTGAAAAATAGGAATGGGAAGGGCGGCGCCGGTGCCTTGTCCCAGAACTCTCCCGGCTTCTATCGCAATCATAGATGCCCCTCAATCAACAAATCGGAAAGGGCGCGATGTGCGGGCTGCGCGCCAACTTGACCAGTGCGGCGGCATTTGCTTTCTGCCACCCCTGAAAACAAAATCGGGGAGATGCGCCGTGACCAGCATGAAGGATCGCGAGGAAGGCTTCGAGCGCAAATACGTGCTGGACGAGGAGATGCGCTTTCGGGCCATGGCGCGGCGCAACCGGATGCTGGGGCAGTGGGCCGCGGAGAAGCTGGGCAAAAGCGGCGCGGAAGCGGATGAATACGCTAAAACGGTCGTGCACGCCGACTTCCACGAGGCCGGCGACGACGACGTGTTCCGGAAGGTGAAGGCGGACCTGGACGCGGGCGGCGCTGCGACGGGCGACGGCGAACTTCGCAAGAAGATGGACGACCTGCTGCATCAGGCTGTCGAACACCTCCGCAACAACTGACCCCCAGGACTTGTTGTAAACGCTGATGCCTGCGATGCCTTTGCTCGGCGCCCGCATGCGCGCCGACGAGACGATCTTTTCCGCCTGGTCAGGCGTGCCGGACGCGCTGGCGGTGGAGATCGTCGCCGCACAGGGTTTTGACGCCGTGACGCTCGATATGCAGCATGGCGGACACCATGAGGACAGCGTGCTGCGCTGCATGCCGGCGATCCTGCGGGCGGCCAAGCACGGAATCGTGCGCATTCCCGTCGGCCGCTGGGACATGGCAAGCCGCGCGCTCGATTTCGGCGCCGAGGCCGTAATCGCGCCGATGATCAACTCGGTCGAAGACGCCCGGCGCTTTGCCGCCGCCACGAAATATCCGCCGCTGGGAGAGCGCTCCTGGGGGCCGACTTTCGCGCTCCCTCGGCTGGGCTCCGTGCCCGCAGCCTATCTCGGCAGCGCCAACACCGAGCGCCTCGCCTTCGCGATGATCGAGACGCGCGAAGCCTTTGCGATCCTCAACGACATCCTTGCCGTGCCCGGCATCGACGGCATCTTCGTCGGCCCGTCCGACTTTTCCCTGGCCTGGACCGGGGGAGCGAAAGTCGATCCGACGCTGGAAGACATGATGGAGGCCGTCGCCGCGATCGCGGCGCGCACGCGCGCTGCCGGCAAGTTCGCCGCGATCTTCCTGATGGAGCCCAAGATGGCCGGGCGCTACGCCGCGATGGGCTTCCGCATGCTGGCCGGCGGTTCCGAGCACCGGCTGATCGCGCTCGGCGCGGAGGCTCACCTCAGTGCCGCGAAGGCTGCGCTTCAGACAGGCGTCTGAAGCCGCGACAAGAACTGCGCGAAGGCCATGGAACCCTCCGGCCAGGGGCCGTAGCCGGACTCGGCGTTGATGTGCCCGGCTTCGCCTGCGTCGATGAACAGCGAGCCCCAGGCGGCGGCGATGTCCTCCACCACCTCGAACGCGCCGAAACTGTCGTTGCGGCTGGCGACGACGAGCGAGGGAAACGGCAGCGGGTCGCGCGGGTAGGGGCCGAAGGTCATCAGGTGGCGGGGCCTGATCTCCGGGTTCGCCACGTCGGGCGGCGCCACGAAGAACGCCCCTGCGATGGGCTTCCGGAACTCCGGCACCGCCTGCACGGCGGCGGCGACGCCGAGCGAATGCGCCACCAGCACGACCGGCTTCTCAGCCTCGTTCACGGCTTCCGCCACCTTCGCGGTCCAGTCGGCGCGCAACGGCTTCGACCATTCCGCCTGCTCGACACGGCGCGCCGTGGAAAGTTTTGCCTGCCATCGGCTCTGCCAATGGTCCGGCCCGGAATTCTGGTAGCCGGGTATGATCAGGATATCGGTGTCTTTGACCTTCATAGAGCCGATTTAGGCGGCACGCAGCGGTGAGGCAATCGCAGGCTGCGCCGCTGCCTTTAGAGATGGGGACAATACCTCTGGGGTCGGCTGGTCGGCTCTTTTGGCTGCCCGCTTCGTTGCCGATGCTCTCCGATGCTACGGCATCGGCTGCGCTCGGCGCCTCGCGGGTCAGCCAAAATCCCTCGACCATCCT
>CAXTCF010000068.1:0-20521 GCA_964242945.1 uncultured Rhizobiaceae bacterium
CTGCGCCCGCCCCCGGCCGGCAGACTGCGTGCGATTAACCGTCCGATGCTCTAGGGTCTCAGTCCGGGTTGCTGCAGCGGATGGATTGCAGGCCGGCGGATTATTCCTGGATCGGAGAAATCCGTGTCACGAGCTATTCTCCCGCTTGCGATCGATCAGGACTGCCTGTTGCCATCGGCTTGGCATCTTATCGGTACGGTGAATGCAGCCGGCCCAGCAGCATGGCCGCTTCTTCCCCTCCAGCAGTTCGTCACAGGTCCGCTCGATACGGCGTCGGCGCGTCGCTGGCTGCTTCGCGTCATCGACCCAGCAGATGAACTCATTGCGACCGAGCGGCGTCAGGCTTTCCCACAGCGAAAAGACTTCCGGGTTCGACCGCACTGCTGCTTGAAGGTCTTCCCCTGCTTCATGCACGGTGCCTTGGGGAAAAACGTTCACAAAGCCTCCCGATGCTGTCGTTTGGAATTGAAGGTCATCAGTTTAACGCCGACCGGTGGCCCGAAGCTTGACCGCCGGACGGGAATGTCCCTGAGGTTTGCGGGATTGAAATCTGGTGGGAGGCACTTCCGCTGGGGCTACGCATTGCCCGCCTCTGCAATCCATGCTTGTCTTGCAGGGGTAGCGGCAGGTTAGGGGCGCGGGTCGGAAAAATGGTCAGCCACGTGCGCACCGTTGCGTTCCAGGGCATCGAGGCGGTGCCGGTGGACGTGCAGGTGATGGTGGCGCCGGGCAAGGCCGGCATGCAGATCGTCGGCCTGGCCGACAAGGCGGTGGCGGAAAGCCGCGAGCGGGTGCAGGCCGCACTCCATGCTTCGGGGTTATCGATGCCCGCCAAGAAAGTTACGGTGAACCTGGCGCCGGCCGACCTGCCGAAGGAGGGCAGCCACTACGACCTGCCGATCGCGCTGGGATTGATGGCCGCACTTGGCGCCGTGCCGGGCGACGTGCTCGCGAACTATGCCGTGCTGGGCGAGCTTTCGCTGGACGGCACGATCGCTCCCGTGGCCGGCGCGCTGCCGGCCGCGATGGGCGCGCATGCGATGGGCCGCGGCCTGATCTGCCCCGCGCCTTGCGGGCCGGAAGCGGCCTGGGCGGGGGAGGCGATCGACATCCTGGCGCCGCGCTCGCTGATCGCGCTGGCGAACCATTTTCGCGGGACGCAGGTGCTTTCCCGGCCGGCGCCCGTCACGCGCCCGCCAGTGCAGAACCTGCCGGACCTCGCCGACATCAAGGGGCAGGAGTCGGCCAAGCGTGCGCTTGAGATAGCGGCGGCCGGCGGGCACAACCTCATCATGGTAGGCCCGCCTGGATCCGGCAAGTCGATGCTGGCCGCGCGCCTGCCTTCCATCCTGCCGCCTCTAAGCCCCCGCGAACTGCTCGACGTCTCGATGATCGCCTCGGTCGCCGGCGAACTCGCCGACGGCAAGCTGACCGACCGCCGCCCGTTCCGCTCGCCGCACCATTCCGCCTCCATGGCGGCGATGGTGGGCGGGGGCCTGCGGGTGCGCCCCGGCGAGGTCTCGCTTTCGCACCACGGCGTCTTGTTCCTGGACGAGTTCCCGGAGTTCACACCGCAGGTGCTGGACAGCCTGCGCCAGCCGATGGAGACCGGCGACTGCGCCATTGCGCGGGCCAACCACCGCGTGACCTACCCCGCCCGCTTCCAGCTGGTCGCCGCGATGAACCCCTGTCGCTGCGGCATGGCGGGTGAGCCCGGCTTCAAGTGCGCGCGAGGGCCGCGGTGCCAGACCGACTACCAGGCGCGCATCTCCGGCCCGCTTCTCGACCGCATCGACCTTCGCGTGGAGGTGCCCGCCGTTTCCGCGTCCGACCTGCTCCGCCCGGCAGCGGCGGAGGGAAGCGCGCCGGTCGCGGCCCGTGTGGCGGCTGCGCGGGCGCGGCAGGCGAAGCGCTACGAGGCGCGGGGGCTTACGGGCATCACCGTCAACGCGCACTGCCCGACGGCGCTTGTGGAGGAGGTCGCCGCACCCGACGCCGCCGGCCTGGCCCTGCTGCGCGACGCCAGCGAAAAACTGAGCTTCTCCGCCCGCGCCTACCACCGCGTGCTGAAGGTCGCCCGCACGCTGGCCGACCTGGAAGGCGCCGCGCAGGTCGGGCGCATGCACCTGGCGGAGGCGATCTCCTATCGTACGTCCACGGAGCGGCCGATGCAGCCGGCATGAGCGCCGGATGCCGAGCCGACGGCCCTCCGGTTAAGATTGCAGCGCAATCGCGGGAGACCCGTTGAAACCCGCCCGAACCATCGCATAGGGTGGCATTCATGAGCCGCGCCACGTCCTCCCTGCCTCGCAGCCTTGCCGCCCACGGCGCGCTTATCCTTTACACGGCCATCGCGCTGTTTCCGGTGCTGCTCGTCGTGATGAACTCGTTCAAGGCGCGCAACGCCATCTTCCGCTCGCCGCTTTCGCCTCCCACGCCGGCGACCTTCGACCCGGTCGGCTACACCACCGTGATGGCGCAAGGGGATTTCACCAGATATTTCGCCAACAGCCTGATCGTCACGGTGGTGTCGCTGTTCTTCGTGCTCTTGTTCGGCGCGATGGCGGCCTTTGCCCTCAGCGAGTACCGTTTTCGCGGCAACACGCTGACCGGGCTTTACCTGGCGCTGGGCATCATGATCCCGATCCGTTTAGGCACCGTGGCGATCCTCCAGCTGATGGTGGCGTCGGGCTTGGTCAACACGCTGACGGCGCTGATCCTGGTCTATACCGCGCAGGGGCTGCCGCTTTCCATCTTCATCCTGTCGGAATTCATGCGCTCGGTGTCCGACGACCTGAAGAATGCCGGCCGCATCGACGGATTGTCGGAGTACCGCATCTTCTTCCGCCTCGTGCTGCCGCTGGTGCGGCCTGCGATGGCGACAGTGGCCGTGTTCACCATGATCCCGATCTGGAACGACCTGTGGTTCCCGCTGATCCTGGCGCCGGGCGAAAGCACTAAGACGGTGACGCTGGGCGCCCAGATCTTCATCGGCCAGTTCGTCACCAACTGGAACGCCGTGCTGGCCGCGCTCTCGCTCGCCATCCTGCCCGTGCTGGTGCTCTACCTCGTCTTTTCCCGCCAGCTTATCCGCGGCATCACTTCAGGGGCAGTAAAGTGATGGGGGAGCCGTGAAATGAACAACCGTCTGCGCGTCGTCGTTGCCGGCCTCGGCAACATGGGCCGCAGCCATGCGCTGGCTTATGCCCGCAATCCCGGTTTTGAAGTCGCGGCACTCGTCAACCGCTCCGATGTGGACCTGCCGCCCGAACTTGGCCGTCACGCGATCCACCGCGACTTCAAGGCGGCGCTGGCGGAAGAGAAGCCGGACCTGGCCTGCATCGCCACCTATTCCGACAGCCATGCCGACTTCGCCGTGCATGCCTTTGAGCAGGGCTGCCACGTCTTCGTGGAGAAGCCGCTGGCGACGACGGTTGCGGATGCGCGCCGTGTCGTGGATGCCGCGAAAGCGAACGGGAAAAAGCTGGTGGTCGGCTACATCCTGCGCCATCATCCTTCGTGGATGCGGCTGATCGCGGAAGCTAGGCGCCTGGGCGGTCCCTACGTGTTCCGCATGAACCTCAACCAGCAGTCGGCGGGGAAAACCTGGGCGACGCACAGGCAGCTGATGGAAACCACGTCGCCGATCGTCGATTGCGGCGTGCACTATCTCGACGTGATGTGCCAGATCACCGATGCGGCGCCGACGGAAGTGCGCGGCATGGGCCTGCGGCTGTCCGATGAGATCGCCCCGGCGATGTACAATTACGGCCACCTCCAAGTCCTGTTCGCCGACGGCTCGGTCGGCTGGTACGAGGCGGGCTGGGGGCCGATGATGTCGGAACAGGCGTTTTTCGTGAAGGATGTGATCGCACCGAGCGGCTGCGTTTCGATCGTGGTGGGCGAGGGCGGCAGGTCCGACGACATAGACATGCACACGAAGACCTCGGTGATCCGTGTTCACCATGCCGAGACGGGAGCCGACGGGCGTTTCCTTCAGCCGGACGAAGATATCTCGATGGCGGACGAGCCGGGCCATCAGGAACTGTGCGAGCGCGAGCAGGCCTTCGTGCTCCGCGCCGTGCGCGAAGATCTCGATCTTTCCCGCCACATGGACGATGCCGTACGCTCGCTTGCCGTCTGCCTAGCTGCCGACGAGAGCGTGCGCACGGGTCAACCCGTGAAGCTTTGACGATTCGTCTGCCGAAGCTTCAACTACGCCGACCAAACAGAGGCGAAGGGTAGAGTTGAGGCGGCATCGCCTGCTTGAGCCGTTTGTTGCCGCGCTGGAACGCCTCGACGGCCGACCTCAGGGCGACATGCGGGCACTATTCGCCGCTGTGGCGCGACGCCGACCGGACCTGCTGGAGCGATCCCTTTTTGCCGAGCGCAGCCGCCGCACATCCGAGATTGAAAGAGTGTTGCTCAAGACCTTGGCCGAGATCGAAGTTATGGAGCAGACAGGAGGCTTGCCGCCAGGCGCGGAAATGCCTCACATTGGCAACTTGCGGCTCAACCACTCGACGGGGCGGCTCCATGTCGGGCATGGCCATCGGTCGATTTTGATTTTCCCTGACGACGCAAACTGACCCGCCAACGGACTCTGCCACCATGGGCTCGCTTGAACTGCGCAATGTAAAGAAAAGCTTCGGTGCGACGGACGTGCTGAAAGGCATCGACCTCACTGTGGCGGACGGCGAGTTCTGCGTCTTCGTCGGGCCGTCGGGCTGCGGCAAGTCCACGCTGCTGCGCATCATCGCGGGCCTTGAGGACGCGACGTCGGGCGAAATCCGCATCGACGGCGCCCGCGTGGAAGCGGTGGCGCCAGCCAAGCGCGGCATCGCCATGGTGTTCCAGACCTATGCGCTCTACCCCCATTTGTCGGTTCGCGAGAACATGGCGCTGGGGCTGCGTCAAGCGGGCATGCCGGCGGACGGGATCGACAAGCAGATTGCCCCGGCGCCGGCGTTGCTGGCCCGGGAGCCCTACCTCACGCGCCGCCGGGCCGCGTTGTCGGGCGGCATGCGCCAGCGCGTCGGCATCGGCCGCGCGCTGGTGCGCGACCCGAAACTGTTCCTGTTCGATGAGCCGCTTTCCAACCTCGACGCGGCCCTGCGGGTCAACACGCGGCTGGAGATCGCCAAGCTGCACCGCGAGCTTTCCGCAACCATGATCTACGTCACGCACGACCAGGTGGAAGCGATGACGCTGGCCGACCGCATCGTCGTGCTGAACGGCGGGGTGATCGAGCAGGTCGGCGCGCCGATGGAGCTTTACAACTTTCCGGCAAACCTGTTCGTCGCGGGCTTCATCGGCAGCCCCAAGATGAATTTTCTGGACGGCGCGCGGCTTGGCGAGAGCGCCAAGACGATCGGCGTGCGGCCCGAGCACCTCTCGATCGGCACGGGCGAGGGCGCCTGGCGCGGCACCGTGGCGCACGCCGAGCACCTGGGCGCCGACACCAACATCTACATCGACACGGACCAAGCCGGGCCGCTCACCGTGCGCCTGTTCGGGGAATACCGCATCGAGCCGGGCGCGACCGCCTATGTCACGCCCGACCCGGCGCGCACCTACCGCTTCGGCGCAGACGGGCGCGTGCTGCGCTGACGCCTCCGGGCGCCGTGCCGCAAGCTTCTACCGTATGTGCAATTCTCAGTCCCTCAGGAGCCGGCCTGCGAGTGGCCGGTGAAGACCGCCAGCTGAGCGGCGAAGGCTCTGATGTAGGCGGGCCGGGCTTCCCCGCGCGCAACGAAGGCGGCAAGGTTCGGATACTCTTCCAGTAGGTTCCAGCCGTCCATCCTGCGCAGCACCGTCACCATCAAGAGGTCGCCGGCGCTGAATCCGCCTTCGAGCCAGTCGGCATCCCCGAGCCGGCTGGAAAGGTCGCCCATGCGCCCGCGGATGCGATCCTCCAGGAGGACCAAGCGCTCGGCGTACCAGGGCTTGTCGCTTTCCACGAGCTCGGCCGCTTCGCGCTCGACGATCGGCGGCTCCACCGTGTTGAGGGCGGCGAACATCCAGGCAATGGCCCGTGCCCGCGCATTCGCGTCGTCCGGCAGCAGGCCCGGGTGGTGCTCCGCGATGTGGAGTATGATCGCGCCTGACTCGAAGAGGGCGAGGGCGCCTTCCTCATAGGTCGGGATCTGCCCGAAAGGATGCAGCGCGCGATACGCGGGCTGCTTCATCGCTTCGAACGAAACGAGGCGGACCTCGTAGGGCTGTCCTGCTTCCTCGAGCGCCCAGCGAACGCGCATGTCGCGCGCCTGGCCCTGGCCCTGATCAGGTGACTGCTCAAAGGCGGTGATGGTGGGAGCCATCGCTCTAGCTTTCACCCCTCGGCTGCCCTTCCAGCGGTGCGACCACGATGGCGCGCAGGCCGGGGTCGTTGGGGGCATATTCGATGGTGCCGTCAAGGCGGTCCACCATCGCCCGCATCATCTGCGAGCCGAAACCTTCCTGCGCTTGCGTCTTGCCGCCGCCACGGTCGGCCACCACGAGGCGGAACTGGTTGCGGTGGCGGTCGAGCGTGATGCTGACCGGGCCGGGCTGGTCGCCATAGGCGTATTTCGCGGCGTTGATGACGAGCTCGGTAAGCACGAGGCCCACCGTCACCGCGCGGTCGGCCGAGATCAGCATCGGCGCGATGTCGAGCACCATCCCCGAAGCCCATTCCGGCCCCATCGTCTTCTTCATGTCCTCGCAGAGCTCTTCGAGGTAGCGCGACAGGTCCACCGCGCCGATCGAGTCGGAGCGGTAAAGGCGGCGGTGGACCAGCGCCACGGCCGAAAGCCGGCGCTGCGCCTCCTTGAGCTGCGCGGTGACCTCCGCATTGCCGGCATGCCGGCTCTGCACGCCGAGAAACGCCGAAACGAGTTGGAGGCTGTTCTGGACGCGGTGGTTGACCTCCTTGATCAAGAAGTCCTTTTCGCCGAGCAGGTCTTCCTTTTCGCTCAAGGATGCGTTGAGCCGGCGGTTCAGGTCGCGCAGTTCCTTGTTCCGGCGCACATCCAGCAGACCGCGGCGCAGCCGGCTTGCCGCCTCCACCTCGACCAGCGTCCAGGGCTTCGACTCCCCGCGCACGGTTTCGCCCCAGGCCTCGAAGGACGTGCGCGGCGTGAGGATCGCGTGGGGGTCGAGGCGCACCGCCTTGTGCGGGTTGCCCGCCCAGTTCACCACCTGGATCTTCTCGGCGCGGAACCAGAGCAGCAGTTCGGGGTCCTCGCCGCCCAGGTTGATCGCGAGCAGGCCGCTCGCCACATCGGCGAACCGCGCGGCCTGCTGGAACTCGGCTTCCAGCCTGTGCGTGGCGAAGGGCTCGCCGGTCACACGCCCGGACACGAAGCTCGCGACGCGGCGGATCTGCTCCGGCGTCGGGCCGATGCCGGTCGTCTTGACCTCGCGGCCGCGCAGGGTGGCAAAACCGTCGGCGCCGAACATCCGGCGCAGTTCCTCGCCGACGTTGCGGAACACGGTTTCCGGCGCGGCATCGGATGCCCATTCGGGCAGCACCGTGTCGAGGCCGGCGCGCAGCCGCAGGCGTTCGCGGTAGGCCTCGGCATCCTCGCGCGCCTTGATCTGCCGGGCAAGACCGCCGGCCAGCGCCTGCGCCGCGGCCCGCACCTCGAAGGGCAGCAGCCTCGGCTTGTCGTGGTGGCAGGCGATCAGCCCCCAAAGGATGTTGTCCTTGACGATCGACACCGAAGCCGAAGCGCCGACGCCCATGTTCTTGAGGTACTGGATGTGGATCGGCGACACGGAACGCAGCGACACGTCCGACAGGTCGATGCTGCGGAACCCGCTTTCGTCGGGCCGGATCGGCTGCTGCGTGTAGAAGATGTCGGGGATGACGCGGATGCGGTTGCGCACGTAGAGCGCGCGCGCCTGGCGTGGGATGTCGGAAGCCGGAAAATGGTGGTTCAGGAAGCTGTCGAGCGCAGGGTCGCGGTCCTCCGCGATCACCTCGCCCGCTTCGTCGTCCAAGAAGCGGTAGATCATCACGCGGGCGAAGCCGGTGATCTCGCGGAAGGCGACCGCGGCGCGGGCGCAAAGCGAGGAAAGGTCCGCGCTGCGCTCGAAGGCGCCGCCCCAGGCGTCGAGGCGGGACAGAACGGCGGCAGCCGATTCGGGCGTGGCGGAAGAGGGTTCGAGGGCTGCGAGCAGGTAAGAGCCGGAACGGTGCAGGGTCACGTCGAAGCGTTCGCTCGATCCCGTGACCGAGCCGACCCGGATACCGCCCCCGGGCCCAAGCTCCACATCCGCCAGCGCGCCGCGCGCGTCCTGCCCAATCAGGTCGGAAAGCGGGCGGCCGAGCCAGTCCTTTGCCAGGCGGGTTTCCAGATCGCCCGCGCCGGCGACGACCTGCATCCCGCCGTCCGCGACCAGCAGAAGGCCGTGCGGCATGATGGAGCCGGGGACGTGAATCGGCTCGCGGTCGCAGGCATTGAGAAGGGCTGGATCGATATCCGGCGGGGAAGCCGGATCGTGTTTCAGGTTGTTCAAGGGCGGGTCTTTCGCATGCGGCGGAGCAAACCTCGCTCGGCCCGAGCCCTGCGACGCGTCCCCTCGGCCGCAGAGTTTCACCGCCTTCAGTGATGACGTGGAGCGAAGGGCAAAGCAAGCGCGAAATCTTGCGGCCCTTTGCTCCTCCCTGCATCCTGCGACCATGCCGCATTCATCGGCAACGAAGCGGCATGCGGCCGAAGCCGCTCAAATCCGCGCGCCGCTCGCGCGGTCGAACAGGTGGCAGATGGCGGGCGGAATGGAGGCCTGGAGCCGGTCGCCGATCCCGGCGCGGAACTCCTTGGGTCCTTTCACCGAAACCAGCCCCTCGCCGACGCGAAAACTGGCCATGGTCGCTTCGCCGAGCAGTTCCATGGAATAGACGTCCGCCGCAAGCTGCCCGCCTTCGCTGACGAGTTGCGCGTCTTCGGCGCGGAAGCCGAGCGTCACCGCGCCGCGCGCCGCCTGGGGAAGGCCCGTGACGCGCATGCCGAGCGCGGAGAAGGTGCCGTCCGCGATGTCTCCGTGCACGAGGTTCATGGCGGGCGAGCCGATGAAGCCCGCGACAAAGGTGTTGGCGGGCTTGTCGTAGATCGCGGTCGGCGTGCCGACCTGCTGCACGATGCCCTTGTTCATCACTACCACGCGGTCGGCCAGCGTCATCGCCTCGATCTGGTCGTGCGTGACATAGATCGTGGTGACGGCAAGCTCGTGCTGAAGATGCTTGATCTGCGCGCGGGTGGACACGCGCAGCTTGGCGTCGAGGTTGGAAAGCGGCTCGTCCATCAGGAAGGCGGTGGGCTGGCGCACGATGGCGCGGGCCAGCGCCACGCGCTGCCGCTGCCCGCCCGACAACGCGGCCGGCCGGCGCTGGAGGAAGTCCGTCAGTTCCACCATGGATGCTGCGCGCATCACCTTGTCGTGGTGCTGCTCCTTCGGGATTTTGCGCACCCGCAGGGGAAAGCGGATGTTCTCGTAAACGCTCATGGTGGGGTAGAGGCCGTAGGACTGGAACACCATGGAGATGTCGCGGTCCTTGGGCTCCAGCCGGTTGACCATCCGGTCGCCCAGCCAGATCTCGCCGTCGGTGACGTCCTCCAGTCCCGCGATCATCCGCATGGTCGTGGTCTTGCCGCAGCCGGAGGGGCCGAGCAGCACAAGAAACTCCTTGTCGGCGATGTCGAGGTTGAAGCTGTCCACGCCGACAAAGCCCGGCCAGCGCTTGGACACGTTCTTGAGGCGGATTTCGGCCATTTCTTTACTCCTCAAACGCGCCGTTGCTGCTGACGCTCAGATGGCCGCTCCCCCTCATCCGGAATAAGGAAGATAGCAAAGCACTCCCGTGCGCCAGCGATGAAAGATCGAGCACAACGTTGACGGCCCCTCCCCCTTGAGGGGAGGGATAGAGGGTGGGGGTAACAACGGTCCAACTACTGGTTCCTTGCAGTCCGGCGTTAATCTCCGTTGTTCGAAGCGGCGTCGTACCCCCACCCTCTATCCCTCCCCTCAAGGGGGAGGGGGTCGTCGGCGTCGCGCCAAGCCCGTTTGCAAGTGCCCTGGGAGTCGTCGCCGTTAAACCCATCCCCTTACCCCTTCACCGCGCCGGCGGTCAGCCCGCTGACGATCTGGCGCTGGAAGAACAGGACGAGCAGGAAGAGCGGCACGGAAGCCGACACCACCGCGGCAACCGCATACATCACGTTGCCCTCCGCCTGGATCGAGCCGAGGAAGCTGCCGATCTTCGGGATCATCGTCCGGTTCTGCTCGTTGAGCAGCATGGAGGTGACGGCGAAGTCGTTGTAGGCGAGCAGGAAGGCGAACAGGCCGGTGGTGATCACGCCAGGCCACATCACCGGCATGACGACGAGGCGGAACGCCTGGAAGCGGGTGCAGCCGTCCACCATCGCGCTCTCGTCGAGGTCCTTGGGGATGGACAGGAAGAAGGAGTGCATCATCCACAGCGTGAAGGGCTGCTGGATGGCGACCAGCACGATGATGGCGGTCGGCAGCACGCCCCAGATGTTCAGCTCGAAGAAGGGCAGCAGGTAGCCCGAAACCAGCGTGATGTGTGGCATGGCGCGGAAGACGAGCGCCAGCATCAGCAGCCAGAAGGAGTAGCGGTAGTTGGAGCGCGCCAGGGCGTAGCCGCCGAGCACGCCGAAGGTGAGCGAGATCGCGGTGACGCCGATCGTGGCGATGGCCGTGTTGATGGCCGCGCGCCAGAAGTCGCGCGTCACCCAGGCGCCGTAATAGCCGGCGCCGGTGAAGCGGTGGCCGGTCTGGCGCAGCGTGTTCGGTCCTTCCAGCGCGAACCACCAGCTCTGGCGCGAGAAGAAGTCGGCCTCCACCTTGAACGAGCCCCACACCGTCCAGAGAAACGGGAAGGCGGCGACGAGGAGCCAGAGCAGGATGAAGCCGTTCGACAGGAAAGCGAGGTGGGGCGGCAGCCTATGGCGGGCGGTAGGCGTCATCTCCTCATCTCCCCGCCCGGCGGCTGAACTCGCGGTAGGTGCGCATCAGCACCGGCGAAAGCAGGACGAACACGCCGCAGATGGTCAGCACGGATGTCGCCGCGGCGGAGCCGAACAGCTTGTCCACCTGGGAGTTCAGGTCGTTGTAGATCGCAAAGGACAGCGAGGTCGCGTTGGCCTGCGCGGAAAAGCCGATGATCGGCTCCAGCACGCGGAACTGGTCCATGGTCTGCACCAGCGCGACGAAGGTGGCTAGCGGCGCCAAGTGCGGGATCACCACGAAGCGGATGCGCTCCCAGCGCGAGGCGCCGTCGATCATCGCGGATTCCAGCGTGTCGGCCGGCACGGTCTGGAGGCCGGCGTAGAACACCACGAAGGAAAACGGCGCATTGATCCAGATGCCGTAGAGGAGCAGCGTCAGCCAGGTCAGCGGCGCGGAGGACTTCAGCGACAAGGTCGGGTCGTTGAACAGGTTCTGGAGCGCGGCCCCTAAAATGCCCTGGCTGTTGATCATCCAGAACAGGATCAGCGAGCCGATCAGCGGCGTGATGATCATCGGCAGCAGCGAGAAGAAGATCACCGGCCCCTTGAGCAAGGCCGGGATGCCGTTGATCGCCAGCGCGATGATGAAGCCGAGCGCCATGGCGAAGGGCGTGACGACGAACGTGTAGGCCAGCGTAAAGGACAGCGCCTTGTAGAAGGGCAGGTTGTAGATCTGCCCGACGGCATCGCCAAAGCCGGCATTGTTGGCGAGGATGTCGCCGATCTCGGCAGTCGCCAGATGATTGCGGTCGCGGTAGGTGCCAAAACCGTTCCAGCGGCCGAGCGGCTCTTCCGCCCGCAACTTCTCCGTGGCAGCGGCGTCAACGCGGCCTTCCTTGGTGCAGCCGCCGAAGGGGCTGCACGTCTCCACCTGCACCAGCACCTTCTCGTGCTGGATGTAGAAGGACTGCATCACCACCGAGACGATCGGCAGCGCGATGAAAAGCAGCATCGCGGCGAGCGATGGAAAGATGAAGGCGAAGAAGGCTCTATGCGGCATTCGCGGGCACTCCAAGGCCGGGCGATCTGCTGAGGCGGCTTACCCCTCATCCGGCAGTCCCCCCTTCTCCCCTTGTGGGAGAAGGGGGGACTGCCGCAAGCGGCTTCATACATTCTGCAACGCCGAAAATTGGCGAAGCCGGAAATGAAAACCTTCTCCCCTTGTGGGAGAAGGTGGCGGCAGCCGGATGAGGGGTGAGCCCCGGCTGCCGGAGTGCTTGCCTCAGTTCAGGAAGCCGCCTTCCTTGGCCGCCGCCGTATAGGCCGCTTCCGTGTCCTTCAGCGCGGCCTCCGCCGATTCGCGGCCCTGCATGAAGTCGGCGAGTTCGGTGCCGAGCGCCGTGTGCATCAGGCCCATATAGGGCTGCATCGGGTAGGGCTTGGCGCCGCCGTTGGCGGTGGCCAGCACGCCGACGGCGCCGGGGCCGGGCTGGTAGCCCTTGGTCAGCCAGGTCGCGGCGTTGGGATGGGCGATGCCGACCTCCGGACGGCTGCCATAGACCACCGCGCGGAAGGAGGCCTCGGCGTCCTCGTCCGAGATGTTCTTGGCGATGGCGAAGCCGTCCCACCACAGCGCGGCAGCCGGCGTCGAGCCGCCGCCGACCGTCGGCGCGCCGGCAAGTGCGGTGTCCTTGGCGATGTCGGGCGCAGAGCCTTTCTCGTCGATCGCGGCGCCCGCCAGCGAGCCCCACTGGTTCATGATGGCCGTCTTGCCGCCCTGATAGACCTTGTTCAGGTCGTCGGCGCCGACCGTCAGGTAGTCCGGCGCCTGGTAGGCGGTCAGGTCCTTCATCATGGTGAGGGTGGCGACGCCCTTCTCGTTGTTGATGGAAGGCGCCGCGGAGCCGGACTGGAAGAACTCCCCGCCTTCGCCGAGATACATGTTGACGAACTCGGCGGCCAAATCCCAGCCGGCCTTGTCGGCGGAGGCCAGCGGGTATTCCATCAGGCCCTTGTCCTTGATGGCCTTGGCGGCAGCGAGGATGTCCTCATAGGTCTTCGGCGGCTGCACGCCCGCCTTTTCCAGAATGTCCTTGCGGTAGATCAGGTGCTGGGCGTTGCCCATGACGGCAACCGCCATCACCTTGCCGTCGATCTTGATCAGCTGGTTGGGGGCAAGGTCCTGACCATACTTGGCGACGAGGTCGTCCAGCGGGCGGATCAGCCCGTCGTTGAGCAGCGGCACGATGGAGTTGTTGGCGATCATCGCCACCGTGTACTGCGCCGGGTTCACGGTCAGCGCCGCCACCTGGATGTTCTTGTGCTCGGTGGTCTGGTTCTTGGTCACGGTGACGGTCGGCGAGGCGCATTGGGCAGCCTCGTCGGCGATGATGCGCAGCGCCTCGAAGTCGTTGGAAAGGATGCGCACTGAGCCCTTCTCGATGCCGCATTCGGCGCGGGCGGCGCCGGCAGTTCCAAAGGCGAAGACTGCCGCGGCCAGCGCGGTGGAGGCAAGCAACTTCCTGTTCATGGTTCCCATCCTGTTTTTACGCCGGTTTTGCTCCAGCTTCCGATCTGCCGGCGGGCTCCCATTCCCGCCAAAACCTGTTCTCTCGATGCGTCTTGCAATCGTATGCAAGAACTAATCACCTTTGTTAGCGCCGCGCAAGGAACGATCTTTGTCCCTATGATTCGCAACATCCTTCAGCGGTTGATCTGCATGAGGATGCCGAACTCGTTGAAGGTCGTCCACTCGTGCGCCACGGCATCGTCTTCAATCACCCAATGGGTGATGCCCCAGAGGTTGACCTCGCGCCCGGTCGGCTCGCCGTAGCGTCCGTTGCCGCGGTGGTGGCCGCTGATGCTCCAACGGATCGCGACCAGAAAACCCTCTGATACGTTGCCCATCCAGTAGAGGTCATCGATCGCGAAGAGGAGGTCGGGAAACTGCGCCAGCATGGAAAGCATGAAGGAGCGGAGCTGGCCCGTGCCGCGGAAGACGCGCCCGCCGGTCATCTGCGCCACCGCGCCGGGGCGGTAGATGCGCTCAAGGGCCGCCAGGTTGCGCCGGTTCCAGACCGTGTGCAGCGAAGTGCGCACGAACTCTTCGGGGTTGTCGCCGACGGCTGCGGGAATGGCCCTCTTCTCCGGCTTGCCCTGACCGGCCGTGCGGGCCGGCTCGCCCCCCAGGAAATCGCTGGGCAACGCTCCGGAGGCATGCTGGGCCGCACGCCGCGCGACCTCTTTGGCATCGAGGCCGAGCTGCCGGAGGATGAATGCCGTGTCATAGACTACGTGCTCGTAAAAAATCTCGTTGTCGCGGGCGACGCAGTTCGCCATGCACCAGAACTGCACGCGCTTGCCCGTCGGCGTGCCCCAGCGGCTCCACCCCGTGTTGGTGCCGAAGATCTGGGTGCGGTGCGAGGTGTGAAAGGCGATCTCGGCATCGCCCGCCCAGATCACCTCGTCGGCCACCACGCGCAGGTCCGGGAAGGCGTTCTGCGAGGCGACCGTGTCGGCCACCACGCGGTCGCGGCCGTAATTCAGCCCGCCGTCGTCCCACACCGAACAGTCGTGGCTGTAGGTGTCGTAGATGGCGCCGATGTCCTTTTCCTCCCAGATCTGGTGGGTGATGCGGACGATGTAATCGACGACGTTGACGTACTGCCCCTCGAATCCTTTCATGTCCTGCCGGACGGCGTGGCTCGGCGCGGCGCCAAGAAAAGCATCCGTGCCGCCGCGGCGGTAGGCGTCGAGCGACACGGAAAAATCCTTGGGCATATGCTGGGGCGACAGGCTCCTGAACTTGGAACGGGTTTCGGAGTCCGTCACCGGCGGCTTCGCGGGCTTGGGCGCAGCGGTTTTGCCGCCCTCCCGATCGCGGTCGTTGTCCGCGGCTGCCGGCATTCTGCCGCCGGTCTTTTCCGCCTGCTCGGCCATGTCCTCAAATCCCCAACCGATTTGCAATCGTATGCAAAAGCAACCATAAGGGAGCGGAATGGTCAAGCGGCGCGACGAGCCGCCGCGACGGGATGGGGTTTGCGTGTGAGCCAAGACTTGCGTGAGCGGTTGCCCGGTTCGGAAAGCTTCGACGTTGCGGTGGTCGGCGCCGGCGTCGTCGGCTGCGCCGCAGCGCGGCGTCTGAGCTCAAGCGGGCGCAGGGTGCTGCTCCTGGAAAAGGGGACCGACATCCTTTCCGGCGCGTCCAAGGCCAACAGCGCCATCCTGCACACCGGCTTCGATGCGCCGCCGGGCAGCCTGGAAGTGCAGTGCATGCAGCGCGGCTATGCCGAGTATCTTTCCATCCGCGAGCGCATGAACCTGCCGCTGCTCGAAACCGGCGCGATGGTGGTAGCCTGGAACGCCGAAGAGGAAGCGCGTCTGCCGCTGCTCGAAGCCCAGGCGCGCGAAAACGGCGTGGAGGATGTCCGCCTGCTGTCTGCGGCGGAAGTGCTGGAACGGGAGCCGAATCTTTCGGAGGCGGCAAAGGGCGCGCTGCTCGTGCCGCGCGAGCATGTGATCGACCCATGGTCGCCGTTCCTGGCCTATGTCACGGAAATGCTCAAGGCCGGCGGGAAGGCAGTATTCGACGCCGAAGTGACAGGCGGCGGTTTCGACGGACGCGAGTGGCGGCTGGAAACGACGCAGGGGCTGTTCCGCGCTACCAATGTCCTCAACTGCGCCGGCCTGTTCGGCGACGTGCTGGAAGAAAGGCTGCTCGGCGAAAAATCCTTCACGATCCGCCCGCGCAAAGGCCAGTTTGCCGTGTTCGACAAGGGCGCGGCGAAGCTTTTGCGCACGATCATCCTGCCCGTCCCCAACGAGCGCACCAAGGGCGTCGTGCTCTGCCGCACCGCCTTCGGCAACGTGCTGGTCGGGCCGACGGCCGAGGAGCAGGAGGATCGGACCCGCGCCGGCGTGACGCGGCCCGAACTGCAAGGCATCCTGGCGCAGGCGGAAAAGATCGTGCCGGCGCTCAAGGACATGCCGGTGACGGCGCTCTATGCCGGCCTGCGCCCGGCGACGGAAAAGAAGCACTACCGCATCCGCCACCACGCGGAAAAGCACTGGATCACCGCGGGCGGCATCCGCTCGACCGGCATGACGGCGGCCCTTGGCATCGCGCAGCACGTCGAGGAACTGCTGGACGGCAAGATCTCCGACCTCGCCCGGAACGACGTGCCGGCCATGCCGAACCTCGCCGAGCATCTTCCGCGCGACTGGCAGACACCCGGCTACGGCGAGATCGTCTGCCACTGCGAGATGGTGACGCGCCGCGAGATCGAGGCGGCGCTTGCCGGGCCGCTGCCGCCGCGCGACTTTTCCGGCCTGAAGCGGCGCACGCGCGCCGGGATGGGCCGCTGCCAGGGGTTCAACTGCCTAGGCGCGCTGGCCGCAATCACCGCGGGGCGGCTCGCGCATCCCATGCCGGCCGAGCCCCTTTCATGAACGCGCATCCAGGCATCGACCGATCAGGGGAAGCAATCCCGGTCGAGTCGCCGGACGCGGCGCCCGATGTGGTCATTGTCGGCGCCGGCCCGGCCGGGCTCGGCGCGGCTGCGCTTCTGGCGCAGGCCGGCGTTTCGGTCGCCGTGCTGGAGCGCGGCACCGAGCCCGGCGGCATCCCGCGCCATTGCGGCCACTCGCCCTTCGGCATGCGCGAGTTTTCGCGGCTGCTTTCCGGCCGCGCCTATGCCGCGCGGCTGAGCGATGCAGCGGCACGGGCCGGTGCGGCCATCCGGCTGAGACACTCGGCCGTTGCGATCGGAGCTGGGCCGGTTCTGACCGTCGCAACGCCGGATGGCATCAAGAAATTCGCTCCAAAGGCCGTCCTGCTCGCCACCGGCATCCGCGAGGCGACCCGCGCGGCCCGCCTCGCCGGCGGCGTCCGGCCGCAGGGCGTGATGAACACCGGCGCGTTGCAGGACTTGGTTTACCTTCGAGGTAAGAGGCCGTTCCGCCGGCCGGTGATCGTCGGCACCGAGCTTGTTTCGATGTCCGCGATCCTGACCTGCCGCCACGCCGGGGCAAAGCCCGTCGCGGTGATCGAGCGGGGGGACCGTCCGACCGTGCGCGCGCCGTTTTCCTGGCTGCCGAGAACTCTGGGAATCCCCCTGCATTTCCGGACAACAATCGAGGAGATCTTCGGGCAGGCTCAAGTGGAAGCCGTTTCGGTACGGGACGCAGAGGGCAACCTCCGCCGCATCGCCTGCGACGGCGTGGTTTTTACAGGGGAGTTCACGCCGGAAGCCAGCCTCGCGCGCACTGCCGGGCTTGAGGTTGATCGCGGCAGCGGCGGGCCGCTGGTCGATGCCGACGGACGTACCAGCCTCGCGCATGTCTATGCCGCGGGCAATACGCTGCGCGCGGTCGAAACCGCGGGCTGGTGCTGGGCGGAGGGCCGCACTGTCGCCCGGAGCATCCTGCGCGACCTTCGCGGCGAAGGCGCTTCAGACAGCAACAGCATCCGCGTCGAGGCCGGTGAAAACGTCAAGCTCGTCGTGCCGCAGCGCCTGTCCCCCCGAAGCACGGCGGGCGCCTTCCAAAAACTCCAAGTCCGCCTGTTTCGGCCGGTTTCCGGCATGCTGCAAGTGGCGGCGGATGGGCGCGTGCTGTGGTCGCGTCGCATCGCCAGCGGGCCGGAGCGGCGGCTCGGCATCCCTTTGGCCGCGCTGCGCCTGCCGGACGATGCCCGGACGATCACCGTTTCCGTTCGCGAGACCTGATGCGCTTCGCAGGCATAGACCAGGGCACGACATCCACGCGGCTGCTCGTCGCCGACACGGAAGGCAAAACGGAATTGGCGGCGAGCCGCCGCCACGCGACGGCCTATCCGCAGCCCGGCCGGGTCGAGCAGGACGGCAGCGAACTGCTCGCCAACATCCGCCTCGTGCTGGAAGCAAGCGGCGAAGCGGCGGCGGTCGGGCTGGCCAACCAGGGCGAAAGCTGCCTTGCCTGGGATGCCCTTACAGGCGAGCCGCTTTCGCCCGTGATCGTCTGGCAGGACGCGCGCACCGCCGGGACGCTGGGCCGGATGGAGCAGGACGGTGTTGCGGCGGAGGTGGGGCAGCGCTCCGGCCTGCCGCTCGACCCCTACTTCTCCGCCTCGAAGCTCGCCTGGATCGTGGAGAACTTGGCCGCCGCGAAGGAGGCGCTTCGAAACGGGCGCCTACGGCTCGGCACCACCGACAGCTTCTTCCTGGACCGGCTGACGGGCCGCTTCTGCACCGACCGCGCGACCGCTTCGCGAACCGGCCTGATGAACATCGAGACCGGCGCGTGGGACCCGGAACTCTGCCGCCTGTTCGGCGTGCCCGGCGAATGCTTAGCCGAAATCCGGCCGAACACCGGCACCTTCGGCGCGGTCGGTTCCATTCCGCTGACGGCGGCCATCGTGGACCAGCAGGCCGCGCTCTACGGCCACGGCTGCCGACATCCCGGCGAAGCGAAGATCACCTTCGGCACCGGCGCCTTCGCGCTCGCCGTGACGGGCAAAGACGTGCCGCGCTGGGCGCAGCCGCTGGGCCTCCTGCCGACCGTCGCCTGGGATCTTGGGCAGGGCATCACCTATGCCGTGGACGGCGGCGTGTCCGATGCCGGCTCGGCGGTCGAGTGGGCCCTGCGCGCCGGGCTGGCGGACGGCGTGGAAGACCTCGCGGCCTTCACCCAGCCGCCGGCGATCGGCCAGGGGCTCGTCTTCGTGCCGGCCTTTTCGGGGCTCGGCTGCCCCTGGTGGGACCGCTCCGGCAGCCCGATCCTGTTGGGCCTGGGGCCGGAGATGACGCGCCGCGACATGGCGCAAGCGCTCTTGGAAGGCATCGCCCTGCTTTCGGCAAATGTACTCGATGCCATGAGCAGTGCCGGAAGGACGGACCGTATCGGCGCCGATGGCGGCCTGTCGCGCAGCCCGTATTTCGCGCAGTTTCTGGCGGACTGCTCCGGCCTGACCGTCGTCGCGCACGAATTTTCCGAGCGCACCGCGTTCGGCGCGGCCGCGCTCGCGGCCCGCGCGCAAGGGGTCGAGTTGCAGCTTGATCCAGGCGGCGAAACGCTGTTTCACCCCAACCCGGCCTTTCCCGCCGAATGGCGCGAGCGTTTTTCCCAGGCCGTCGAGCGCTGCCGCGGCTGGCGTTGATCCCGTCAGAGGGCCAGGTGCAGAAACTGGTTGAAGCTGCTCCGCTCGTAGTCGGAAAAGGCCTCGCCGTTCGTGAAGCCGCGCTTGCGGTAGAGCGCCAGCGCCGGCTCGAAGGCCGGGCCGCTGCCCGTTTCCAGGCTCAGGCGGCGCAGCCCGCGTTTCCTTGCCTCGGCTATGATGTGTTCCAGCAGCGCCGCGCCCACACCCTGCCGCAGGAAGCCGGGGTGTGTCCGCATGGACTTTATCTCGCCCGTTCCGTCGCCAAGCTCCTTCAACGCGCCGATCCCGGCGACCCGGCCGCCGCGCCACGCCGTCCAAACGGAAACGCCCGGCGCCGTCAGCCCGGAAAAATCCAGCGCGAAGACGCTGCCCGGCGGCGAGTTCGCATGCATGCCGGCCAGGTGAAAGGCGAGAAGGTCCCGCACGGCCTCGCCCGACAGGTCGTCGGCGCGGATGTCGAACATGGCTCGCTGTTTCTCCGCTGCCGGCTGATCCGTTCCCGCTTTCCTTGTTTCAGGCCCGGATGCCGGCCGCAACCCCATGCGCGGAAACCGCCCGCCCATGCCGCCGCTCCCGATGCTGTGCTGAGGGCATGCGGGCAGCGTTGGCCGCGAAGTCAGACCCAATCCTCGTCCAAGAGCAGTTCGCGGGCTCGAAGTCGCCCTTCCGGTCGAGACGGTCGAGTTTTACCCTGATCGGGCGCTCGCCCATGTCGCGGCGAAAGGCTTCGAAGTCGTTGCGCCAGCCGGCGCACACCTTGATGCCGCGCCCGCCGCAGGCCGGGTATTTGGGCGAATGCGGATTGCTGCAGGCGTCGTTCATCATCTGCCAGGCGCGGTAGGTCGGGCCGTGGCGCCCTCCCGCCCTGTGGCCGTGCTTGAGCAGGCGGGCGGCGCTGATCTCGCGGTGCATGCAGCCGCAGCTCGTCGTGTTGCCGCCGCGCACATTGGTGCCCTTGGCGATCACCTCGCTTCCGCAGTCGCAGGCGAACAGCCAGTTGGCATGCCCGCTCGCGTCGCGATGCGAGAAGGCGACGCCGACAAGGCGGCCAAAGCGCTCGCCCGTCATGTCGATCCTGATTTTCACCTGCCGCTCCCGTCCGCTTCAACCACCCGGATTTTTCGGGATATCTGAATGAACATAACGAGCGCGGAAGGCGTGGCAAGGTGCGGAGCATCTCTCCTTACCTTGTTGGCTTGGCGATGGATGAAGTGAGTGGGCCGCATCCCACCGCGAAACGGAAAGACTCGTCATGGTCCCGCTTACGCAGGCAGATGGCTGCGCTATAGCCGCATTGATACGACTGCTTGATGGCAGGCGGCGCGCCCTGCATGCGCTTCTGCGGTGCGGCGTGCCGGAAACCGGCCATCGCGCCGATCCGAAACGGGCCTAGAGCATCGGACGGTTAATCGGATGCAGGCTGGTGGTTGGG
>CAXTCF010000069.1:0-20469 GCA_964242945.1 uncultured Rhizobiaceae bacterium
GTCCGCCGAAATCCTCCTCCGGCACGGCGTTGACCGCAGTGCCCTCTGGCGCGCCGAGCCGCTTCTCCAAGATTTCGGTGGCATAAGGGCCGGTGACGGCGTGCATGGCGTCGAAGCGCATGCGGAAGCCGGAGCGAAACATCCCCTGGATGGCGCCGAAGTCGAACAGCTGCTCCATCAGTTCGGCATAGTCGGCCACGGGATCGATGACCTCGACGGTCATGCCGTCCGCATCCACCTCGCCGAGCTTGTCCAGATCGACGGGGTCCATGTCGGAGATGTGGTATTTGTCGATCAACTTGGTGCGGGCGAACACCGCATCGGTGATCTTTTCGGGCGCCGGCCCGCCGTTGCCTATGTTGTACTTGATGCCGAAATCTTCTTTAGGACCGCCGGGATTGTGGGAAGCGGAAAGGATGAAGCCGCCGAAGGCGCCGCGCTTGCGGATGACGTTGGATGTCGCGGGCGTGGACAGGATGCCGCCCTGCCCCACCACAACGCGCCCAAAACCGTTGGCGGCGGCCATGGCGATCACCTTCTGGATCACCTCGCGGTTGAGATAGCGGCCGTCGCCGCCCACCACCAGCGTCTTGCCCTGGAACCCCTTCAGGCTGTCGATGACGGACTGGATGAAGTTCTCCGCGTAGTGCGGCTGCTGGAACACCGGCACCTTCTTGCGCAGGCCGGACGTGCCCGGCTTCTGGTCGCCGAAGGGTTTCGTTTCGACGGTCTGCTTCATGGAACAACCCTAGAGGAAAGAAGCGAGCGGTAGAGCGCGGCGTAGCGGCCTGCGGAGCGGCTCCAGGAGACGTCGGCCTTCATGCCCTGGCGCATGATGCCGGCCCAGGTTCCGGCGTCGGCAAAGGCTTCCACGATGCGGCGCACGCCGTAAAGGAACTCGCTCGCGTTGTCGGGCGCGAACTGGAAGCCGGTGGCCACGCCGGCCGAGAGCGCCGCCTCGTTGGCGTCGATCACCGTGTCGGCGAGCCCCCCAGTGCGCGCCACCGCCGGCACGCAGCCGTAGCGAAGCCCATAAAGTTGGGTGAGGCCGCAGGGCTCGAAGCGGGAAGGCACGAGCATGACGTCGGTGCCGCCCTGGATCAGGTGTGATAGGGCTTCGTCATAGCCGATCACCACGCCGACGCGGCCGGGATGGCGGGCCGCGCCCGCCTGAAGCGCCCCTTCCAGGGCGGGATCGCCGGAGCCGAGCACGGCGAGCCGGGCTCCTGCGGCCACCAGTCCGTCAAGCTGCGCGGCGAGGATGTCCATGCCTTTCTGCCAGGTGAGGCGGCTGACCACGCCGAAGATCGGCCCCCGCCCCTCCGCCAAGCCGAAGCGCTCCTCGATGGCGCGGCGGTTCTTTTCCCGCGCCGGAAGCGTCTTGGCCGTGTAGGTGGCAGGCAGCAGCGGGTCGGTCGCCGGGTTCCAGACATCGGGGTCGATGCCGTTGACGATGCCGGTGAGATCGGCCGCGCGGGTGTTGATCAAGCCGTCGAGGCCCATGCCGAAGGCAGAGGTGCGGATTTCCTGCGCATAGGTGGGGCTGACGGTGGTGATGGCGGTCGCCGCGCGCAGGCCTGCCTTGAGGTAGCCGATGCCGCCGTAGTACTCGACGCCATCCACAGACATCGCCTCATAGGGCAGGCCCAGGCCGGCGAAGATTTCCAGCGGGAATTGGCCTTGGAAAGCGAGGTTGTGGACGGTGATCAACGAGGGCGGGGTGGGAGGCGCGCTGAAGCGGAGATAAGCCAGAGTCAGCGCGGCCTGCCAGTCGTGCGCATGGACGAGGTCCGGCTTGTAGTCCTCCAGCACGCCTTGCGCGATCAGGGCGCCTGCCTTGCTCAGCGCCGCGAAGCGCCGCCAGTTGTCCGGCCAGTCGCGGCCTGTTGCGGGGTCGCCATAGGGACCGCCCGGACGGTCGAACAGATGCGGCGCGTCGAGCACGAGCATGTCCAGTCCGGCGACTTCCGCCGCCAGGATCGAGGCCGGGCCGCCATAAAATTCGTCGTAGTGGCGCAGCGTCGTGGTCTTGGCCAGGCGCTTGGTCACGGCGGGATAGCCGGGCACCAGCGTGCGCATGGAAACGCCGTGCTGGCCGAGCGCAAGCGGCAGGGCGCCGGCCACGTCGGCCAGTCCGCCGGTCTTGATCAGAGGATAAACCTCGGACGTGACGCTGAGAACCTGCATGTCGGGCATGGTATGGCGCTCAGGTGTTGAGCTTGGCGATCATGTCCTTGGTGATCAGGACGATGCCGTTTTCCGAAACGCGGAAACGCCTGCCGTCCAGGTCAGGATCTTCGCCGACCACCATCCCTTCGGGGATCTCGACCCCGCGGTCGATCACCGCCCGCTTCACGCGCGCGTTGCGGCCGATATGGCAGTCGGGGAGCATCACCACCTCATCCACGTTGGAGAAGGAGTTGATGCGGCAGCCCGTGAAGACGAGGGAGCGGCGCAAGCTTGCGCCGGACACGATGCAATCGCCTGAAACCAGCGAGGAGGTGGCCGAACCGCGCCGCCCATCCGAATCGTGGACGAACTTCGCCGGCGGCTTGATCTCGGCATAGGTCCAGATCGGCCATTCCCGGTCGTAGATGTCGAGTTCCGGCTCCACGTCGGTCAGGTCGATATTGGCTTCCCAGTAGGCGTCGATGGTTCCGACGTCGCGCCAGTAGGCCTCACGCTCGTGGGAGGAGCGCACGCAGGACTGCGTGAAGCGATGGGCCTGCGCCATTCCGTTCTCGACGATGTGCGGGATGATGTCCTTGCCGAAGTCGCGGCTCGACCCCGGCGCCGCGGCGTCGCGCCGCAGTTCGTCCATGAGGAAGCTCGTTTTGAACACGTAAATGCCCATGGAGGCGAGCGCGTGGGTCGGCTTGTCCGGAATGCCCGGCGGGTCGGCCGGCTTCTCGACGAAGGCGATAACCTTGTCGGTCGTGTCCACATGCATGACGCCGAAGCCGGTGGCTTCCATGCGCGGCACTTCCAGGCAGCCGATGGTGACGTCGGCGCCGGAATCCACGTGCTGGCGCAGCATCAGCTCGTAGTCCATCTTGTAGATGTGGTCGCCGGCCAGGATGATCATGTATTCCGGGCCGTAGGACTGGATGATGTCGATGTTCTGGTACACGGCGTCGGCCGTTCCCTCGTACCACTGCGTTTCCGAAACGCGCTGGGAAGCCGGCAGGATGTCGAAGCTTTCGTTTCGCTCAGGCCGCAGAAAATTCCAGCCGCGCTGGCAGTGGCGGATCAGCGAGTGGGCCTTGTACTGGGTGGCAACCGCCATGCGGCGCACGCCGGAATTCAGCGCGTTGGACAGGGCAAAGTCGATGATGCGCGTCTTGCCGCCGAAATACACCGCCGGCTTGGCGCGCCGGTCGGTGAGTTCCTTCAAGCGCGAGCCGCGCCCTCCGGCCAGCACGTAGGCCATGGCGTCGCGCGCCAGGGGCTGGCTCCGTCTGATGTCCTGCATTCCACTCCTCCCAAGAAAACCTAGAGTGCTTGACGAAACTTATGGGGTCGGCTGACCGGTTCTTTTGGTTGCCGGTCCTCGCGGATGCAACCTGCATCGACTGCGGTCGGCGCCTTGCGGATCAGCCAGAAGTCCTCGGTCATTCTCAGCCCACAAGTTTCCTCAAGCACTCTTATTCCGCGTATTCCAGCATGATCGTTGCCATCGGCGGAATCACCAGCGTCACCGACGCCCCCCCTTCCCCGCCATGCGCTTCGACCATGCCGCCATTGCCTAGTCCTGAGCCGCCATAGGCCTGGGCGTCCGTGTTGATGATTTCGCGCCATCTGCCGGCAACCGGCAAGGGCACGCGGTAATTTTCCCGTGGAACAGGGGTGAAATTCGTAATTACCGCAACCGGCGCCGCGCCCGGGCAAAAGCGGGCCCAGGCGAAGATCGAGTTCTCATGATCGTCGGCGATCAGCCAGGCAAAGCCGTCGCCTTCGCAATCGCGCCCATGCAGCGCGAGCTTTTCCTTGTAAACGCGGTTCAAGTCGCGCACGCAGCGCCTGACGCCCTCGTGCCAGTCGGCGCCGAGCAGCCACCAGTCCAGGCTGCGCGCCTCAGACCACTCCTGCCGCTGGGCGAACTCCTGGCCCATGAACAGCAGCTTCTTGCCGGGGTAGCCCCACATGAAGCCGTAATAGGCGCGCAAGCCGGCGAACTTCTGCCAGTCGTCGCCGGGCATCTTGGTCAAAAGCGAGCCTTTGCCATGCACCACCTCGTCGTGGGATAGCGGCAGCACGAAGTTTTCGCTGAAGGCGTAGAGCAGGCCGAAGGTGATCTCGTTGTGATGGTATTTTCGGTGCACCGGCTCGCGCTTGAGGTACTCCAGCGTGTCGTGCATGAAGCCCATGTTCCACTTGAAGCCGAAGCCCAAGCCGCCCTCAAAGACGGGCTGGGACACTTTCGGCCAGGACGTGGACTCCTCCGCCACCGTGATGATGCCGGGATGCGTGCCGTAAACGGCCTTGTTCATCTCCTGAAGGAAGCGCACGGCCTCCCAGTTCTCGCGCCCGCCCTGCTCGTTGGGGATCCACTCGCCCTCCTTCCGGGAATAGTCGAGGTAGAGCATGGAGGCCACCGCATCCACGCGCAGGCCGTCGATGTGGAACTTTTCGGCCCAGTAGAGCGCGTTGTTGATCAAAAAGGACAGCACCTCGCGCCGCCCGAAATTGTAGATCAGCGTATTCCAGTCGGGATGGAAACCTTTGCGGGGATCGGCATGCTCGTAGAGCGCGGTGCCGTCGAAGCGGGCAAGCCCGTGCTCGTCGGTGGGGAAGTGGGCGGGCACCCAATCCAGCAGCACCCCGATGCCGGCCTTGTGCGCGCCCTCCACGAAGCGGGCAAAGCCCTCCGGCTCGCCGAAGCGGGCCGACGGCGCGTAGAGCCCGGTGGTCTGGTAGCCCCAGGACGGATCGAACGGGTGCTCGGAGATCGGCAGGAACTCGATATGGGTGAAACCCATATCGACGGCATAGGGGATGAGCCGGTCGGCCATCTCGTCCCAGGACAGGAACGTGCCGTCGTCGCGGCGCTGCCAGGAGCCGGCATGCACCTCGTAGATGGAGATCGGCTGACGGCGCGCATCGGCCCGGCGCCAGAACTCGCGATGGGCCTCGTCCTCCCACTTGTGTGAAAGAGGCTTCATGGTGACGGAGGCAGTCTGCGGCCGAAGCTCCGAGCGGAAGGCGTAAGGGTCGGCCTTCAGCGGCAGGCGGTCCCCGGACTGGTTGACCAACTCGAACTTGTAGGCTTCCGGCGCACCGAGGCCTGGGATGAAGATCTCCCAGGTGCCGATATCGCGGCGCAGGCGCATCGGATGGATGCGGCCGTCCCAGCCGTTCCACTGGCCGATCACCGAAACGCGCCGCGCATTCGGCGCCCAGACGGCGAAGTGGACACCCGACACGCCTTCGAGGTCCATCAGGTGCGCGCCGAACTTGTCGAACAGGCGCTGGTGCGAGCCTTCGGCTATGAAATAGTCGTCCATCGGCCCAAGCACCGGCCCGAAGGAATAGGGATCGACGACCCACCATTCCCCGTCCCAGTTGCGCGCCTTGTATTTCAGCGGCTGGCGCTTCGCGATCGCGACGGGGCCCTCGAAGAATCCGGCGTCGTGCCGCTGCGCAAGCTCGCCCACCGGCTTGTCGTCCAACGTAAAGGCGGAAACGGTTTCCGCGTGGGGGATGAAGCAGCGGGCCTGGAACTTGCCGTTCACCTGCTGGATGCCAAGCACCGCGAAAGGATTGCCGTGGCTGCCCTCGACGATCGCCTCGATCTCAGCCGGGTTGGTGCCGTCCTCCCGACTTTCGGCACCTGCCGTCGACTGCGGCGTTTTCATGCTTTACTGACTCCTCCCAGGTCTCCCCATTCTAAGGCGCCTCCCGCCTTTGGCCAGTAGTCAGCTCATCGGAGCGTTCCAAATCTCGGCAGCGTACTGACGGATCGTGCGGTCTGAGGAGAACCAGGGCATGCGCGCGACGTTGTGGACCGCCTTGGCCGCCCATTGCGGGCTGTCCGACCAGATCGCATCGACCTCGCGCTGGGCCGCCGCATAGGCGTCGAAGTCCGCCGCGACCATGAACCAGTCGTGTTCGTAGAGGCCGTCCATCAGGCCGCGGTAGCGATTGGGGTCGTCCGGCGAGAACACGCCCGACGCGATCGACTGGACCGCCTGGGAGAGTTCGGGCGAGTTGGCGATCACCTCGCGCGGGTTGTAGCCGCTGCTCCGGCGCTGTGCGACCTCTTCCGCGGTGAGCCCGAAGATCAGGATGTTGTCGTCGCCGATGTGCTCGCGCATCTCCACATTGGCGCCGTCCAGGGTGCCGATCGTCAGCGCTCCGTTCAGCGCGAACTTCATGTTGCCGGTGCCGGAAGCCTCCATGCCGGCGGTGGAAATCTGCTCCGACAGGTCGGCGGCGGGCATCATCAGCTCGGCCAGGCTGACGTTGTAGTTCGGCATGAACACGACCTTGAGCAGGCCGCGCACAGCCGGATCGCGGTTGACCACGCGCCCGACATCGTTGGCGAGCTTTATGATCATCTTGGCGTTGTGATAGCTCGGCGCCGCCTTGCCGCCGAAGAACTTCACGCGCGGGGCCCAGTCTTTTTCCGGCCGGGAGCGGATCTGGTCGTATAGGGCGACGGCTTCGATGATGTTGAGCAGCTGGCGCTTGTATTCGTGGATGCGCTTGATCTGGATGTCGAACAGCGCGGACGGGTCGAGCCGGATGCCCAGCCGCTCTTGGACGTAAGCCGCAAGCCGCACCTTGTTGGCCCGCTTCACCGCGGTGAACTTCTCCCGGAAGCTTGCGTCGTCGGCGAACCTGTCGAGATCGGAAAGCGCGTCGATGTCGTCCAGGAATTTCTCGCCGATGGCCTCGCGGATGACATCCGTCAGCCCGGCATTGCACTGCATCAGCCAGCGGCGCGGCGTGATGCCGTTGGTCTTGTTGTTGATGCGGCCGGGGTAGAGCTTGTGCAGGTCGGCGAACACGGTCTGCTTCATCAGGTCCGTGTGCAGCGCCGACACGCCGTTGACCGAGTGCGACCCGGCAAAGGCGAGGTTGCCCATGCGTACGCGCCGCTCGCCGCCCTCCTGGACGAGCGAGATGCGCCGGACCGCATCCTCGTTGAATTTGCCCGTGGCGCGCACTTCCAGAAGAAGCTGGGCGTTGATGGCGTAGATGATCTGCATGTGGCGCGGCAGGAGCCGCTCCATCAGCGAAACCGGCCAGCTTTCCAGCGCTTCGGGAAGCAGCGTGTGGTTGGTGTAGGCGAAAATCCGTTTGGTGATGTCCCAGGCCGTATCGAAATCGATGCCGTGGCCATCTTGGAGGAGGCGCATCATCTCGGCGACCGCGATCGCCGGATGCGTGTCGTTCATGTGGATCGCCACCTTGTCCGGCAGGTTCTGAACCCCGCCATACTGGGAAACGTGGCGCTGGACGATGTCCTGCAGCGAGGCGGAAGAGAAGAAGAACTCCTGCTTGAGCCGCAACTCCTGACCAGCCGGATTGGCGTCGGCGGGGTAGAGCACGCGGGTCAGCATCTCCGCCTTGTTCGAGTCGCGCAGCGCGCCCATGTGGTCGCCCGCGTTGAAGGCGTCGAGCAGGATCGGGTCGATCGACTGCGCCCACCATAGGCGAAGCGTGTTGACGCGGTGCCCGCGCCAGCCCACCACAGGCATGTCGTAGGCGACCGCCATGACGCGGTCGATCGGCTTCCAGACGTGGCGCTCCATGCGGCCCTCGCGGTCCGAAATCGCGTCCACCGTGCCGCCGAAACCGATTTCGAAGGTGCGCTCACGCCGCTCGAACTCCCAAGGGTTGCCGTGGGCGAGCCAGGTTTCCGGCAATTCCACCTGCCAGCCGTCCTGAATCTCCTGGCGGAACATGCCGTTGGCATAGCGGATGCCGTAGCCGTGAGCGGGCACGCCGACGGTCGCCATCGATTCCATGAAGCAGGCGGCAAGCCGCCCCAGGCCGCCGTTGCCCAACGCGGCATCCGGCTCAAGGCTTGCGATCTCGCCGAAATCGACGCCGAGCGACTTCAGCGCCGCGCGCATATCTTCCAACAGGCCGAGGTTGGAGAAAGCATCGCGCGTCAGCCGGCCGATCAGGAATTCCAGCGACAGGTAATAGACGCGCTTCTCGCCTTTTTCGTAGGTCTGCTTGGTCGATTGGATCCAGTGATCCACGATGCGGTCGCGCACCACGCCGATCGCGGCGGCGAGCCAGTCGTCGGGGGTGGCAACCGTCGCATCCTTGCCCAGGCGGTAGCGGAGGCCTTTCAGGATGTCGGCAGCGAGCGCCTTGGAATCGGATGGGACTGTAGATTGCTGCAGCACGCTATCGTACGTCTCGGAAAGGCTCATTCCGCTTCTCCAGCACTGGTGGGACACCATTCCCGCGCGACCGCGCGGCTTTTTGGCCGTGCGATACAAGCTTGCGCCCACGAAGAAAACGGCTCAACCGGCCGCCTTCTCCGCTTTAGCCCACCTGTGTGTCATTTACGCTGCGAGCGCTTCTTCCGGCGGCTTTTTCGCGCCCGTCATCAGCGCCACGGCGTCCGACATGGAGATCTGCTTGGGATCGACCACGCAGAGCCGGCGGCCGAGCCGGTGGATGTGGATGCGGTCGGCCACCTCGAAAACATGCGGCATGTTGTGCGAGATCAGCACGATCGGCAGGCCGCGCTTCTTCACGTCGAGGATGAGTTCCAGCACGCGCCGGGATTCCTTGACGCCCAGCGCGGCCGTCGGTTCGTCCATGATCACCACCTTGGAGCCGAAGGCCGCGGCGCGCGCGACCGCAACGCCCTGGCGCTGGCCGCCTGACAGCGTTTCCACCGACTGGCTGATGTTCTGGATGGTCATCAGGCCGAGTTCGGTCAGCTTGTCGCGCGCCCGCTTCTCCATCGCGGGACGGTCGAGCATGCGCAGGTACTGGCCCATGAAGCCGGGGCGGCGGATTTCACGCCCCAGGAACATGTTGTCGGCGATGGACAACGCCGGCGACAGGGCAAGCTGCTGATAGACGCATTCGATGCCCGCGTCGCGAGCCTCGATCGGCGTCTTGAACAGGACGGGCTTGCCGTCCAGTTCGATCGTTCCCTCGTCGGGGACGACGGCGCCGGAGATCGCCTTGATGAGCGAGGATTTCCCCGCCCCGTTGTCGCCGATCACCGCGAGGATCTCGTTGGGCAGGAGATCGAAGTCGCAGTGGTTGAGGGCGGTGACGCGGCCATACCGCTTCACCAGGCCGCGAGCCTTAATCATCGGTTGCATCAGCCTGCCACCTTTCTGATCCACTGGTCGATCGCAACGGCGCCGATGATCAGCACGCCGATCAGGAGATACGTCCATTGCGGGTCGGTGCCGACAAGGCGGAGGCCCAGTTGGAACACGCCAACGATCAGCGCGCCGAACAGCATGCCGAGGATCGAGCCGCGCCCGCCGAAGAGCGAGATGCCGCCGATCACCACGGCCGTGATGGACTCGATGTTGGCGAACTGGCCGGAAGTCGGCGAAACCGAGCCAAGGCGTCCGATCAGCACCCAGCCGGCCAGCGCGCAGATCAGGCCGGACAGCACATAGACCGTCGTGAGCATCCGCTTGACGTTGACGCCCGACAGTTCGGCGGCGGCCGGATCGTCGCCCACGGCATAGATGTGGCGGCCCCAGGCCGTGTGGTTGAGCACATACCACAGCAGAAACACGAGAAGGGCCGCGGCGATGACGCCGTATGTCAGCACCGCTCCGCCGACGCGGAAGCTGCCGCCGAAGAACTGAAGGATCGGAGCCTGTGCCGATATGTCTTGGCTGCGGATGGTCTCGTTCGCCGAATACAGGAAGTTGGTGGCGAGCAGGATCTGCCATGTGCCCAACGTCACGATGAAGGGCGGCAGCCGCATGTGCGAGACGAGGTAGCCGTTGAGGAAGCCGCACAGCGCACCGACGCCGAAACCGCAAAGAATGGAAAGCGGCGCGGGCAAACCATAGCGGAAGGTGAACTGGCCCATCACCACCGAGGTCAGCACCATGATCGCGCCGACGCTGAGATCGATGCCGGCCGTCAGGATGACCAGCGTCTGCGCCGCGCCGACGATGCCGGTGATAGCCACCTGCTGAAGGATCAGCGTCAGGTTGAAGGCGGAAAAGAAGCGCCCGCCGACCAGGATCCCGAACAGGATCAGCGACAGAACCAGAACGATGAGCGGCACGGCGGCCGCGTTGGAATGCAGGAAGTGCTGCGCCTTCTCGACCGCAGTCTTCTTCTGCTCGAAACTTGCTACCGACGTGTCGCTGCCCGAAAGAACCTTTTCAAATTCCTGGGGCCGGCGCGCGTCGGGGGCCGGAACGTCCGTCATAGTCTCCTCCCTTGAGCGGGGCGCTTCAGCCCCGGACTGGAAGGGCGGCGGTGTTCGCCGCCCCCTCCGTCGCTTAGCCGTTCAGCGCAGGGGCATCAGCCCCAGCACTTGTTGGTGCCTTCCTTGGTGTCGATCGACTGCACGCCGGAAGCCGGCTTGTCCGTCACCAGCGTGGCGCCGGTGTCGAAGAAGTCCTTGCCTTCGGTCGGGGCCGGCTTGGTGCCGTCCTTGGCGAACTTGGCGATCGCTTCGATGCCCATGGAGGCCATCAGCAGCGGGTACTGCTGCGAGGTCGCGCCGATCACGCCTTCCGAGACGTTCTTGACGCCGGGGCAGCCGCCATCGACGGACACGATCAGCACGTCCTTCTCGCGGCCGACGGACTTCAGCGCCTCGTAAGCGCCGGCAGCGGCCGGCTCGTTGATCGTATAGACGACGCTGACGCCTGGGTCCTTCTGGAGAAGGTTCTCCATCGCGGCGCGTCCGCCTTCCTCGTTGCCGTTGGTCACGTCATGGCCGACGATGCGGCTATCGTCCTCGTCGCCGATCTTGTTGGCGTCCTTGGTGTCGATGCCGAAGCCCTTCATGAAGCCCTGGTCGCGCAGCACGTCCACGGTCGGCTGCGAGGGGTTGAGATCGAGGAAGGCGATCTTGGCGTCTTTCGCACCATCGCCCAGCGTCGCTTTGGCCCAGGAGCCGATCAGTTCGCCGGCCTTGAAATTGTCGGTGGCGAAGGTCGAATCCGCTGCGTTGATCGGGTCGAGCGGCGTGTCGAGCGCGATCACCAGGACGCCGGCGTCGCGTGCCTTCTTGACCGATTCCACGATGGCCTTGGAGTCGGAGGGAACGAGCAGGATGCCCTTGGCGCCGTCGGCGACGCAGGACTCTATGGCCGCCACCTGGCTTTCGTTGTCGCCATCGATCTTGCCGGCATAGGCCTTCAGCGTGATGCCAAGTTCCTGCGCCTTGGCGGTCGCACCTTCCTTCATCTTGACGAAGAAGGGATTGGTGTCGGTCTTGGTGATGAGGCAGGCGTTGCCGGCGGATTGCGCCGAAGCGGTCGAGGTGAAAGCGCCGAGCGAAAGCGCGCTGGCTAAGAACACGCTCGCCTTGAGCATGGATGAACGGGTCACGGAATCCTCCCTGAATGTGCCCTGGACAGCCAAAGGGGCTGCCTATGTCTATCGAACGCCTGACTAAGTAGCGGCGTCACCCACGCCAACAACACCATCGTGAAACTTCTGTCAATAACTAAATCACTCTTATTTAATATTGACAGGATGGAGTTTGCGTCGGCATGTGACGACCTCGCCCAGCGTTCCGAAGGGAAGAGACGTGGAGGCTGACGTCCGACGACCCGGCGAGCTTTCGGCCGCCGAGGGAAGCCTTTTCCGCGGCACCAACCAGAGCGGCATGCGCGACTCCAACGAGCGGCTGGTGCTCTCGCTGGTGCGGCGGCACGGCGCGCTGGCGAAAAGCGACATCGCGCGGATGACCGGCCTGTCCGCGCAGACCGTTTCCGTGATCATGCGCAGCCTGGAAGAGGACGGCCTGCTCTTGCGCCGGCCCCCGGTGCGGGGCCGGATCGGGCAGCCCTCCGTTCCCATGGCGCTCAATCCCGAAGGCGCGTTCTTCTTCGGCCTGAAGCTCGGGCGGCGCAGCACCGAACTTGTGCTGCTGGATTTCGGCGGCCGGGTGCGCGGCATGCTGCAGAACCGCTACTCCTACCCTACCCCGAGCGAAACCGTGGCGTTCGTTGCGGAAGGCGTGAAGCGCCTGCGCGCGGAACTCGGCCGGGAGCAGGACCGGCGCATCGCGGGCCTGGGCGTCGCCATGCCTTTCGAATTGTGGAGCTGGGCGGAATCGACCGGCGCGCCGCCGGACGTGCTGGAGCAATGGCGCAACCGCGACATCCGCGCCGACATCGGGGCGTGCCAGCCCTTCCCCGTTTCCCTGCAGAACGACGCCACCGCGGCCTGCGGCGCCGAACTGGTCTTCGGCGACACCGGCGGGTTCTCGGACTTCGTGTATTTCTACATCGGCGCCTTCGCGGGCGGCGGCGTGGTGCTGAACGGCAGCCTGTTCACCGGCCGCACCGGCAATGCCGGCGCGCTCGGCTCCATGCCGGTGCCGACGGCCGAAGGGCCGCGCCAGTTGATCGACATCGCCTCGATCGCGCTTCTGGAGCGGATGCTGCGAGCCGAGGGCCAGGAGACCGACCGGCTCTGGGTCTCGCCGGAGGACTGGGGCGAGCTTGGCCCGCCGCTGGAAGCCTGGCTGGAAGCCGCAGGCGACGCCTTGGCCTATGCGATCGTCTCGGCTTCCGCCCTGATCGACTTCCAGGCCGCGGTGATCGAAGGCTGGATGCCGGCTTCCGTGCGCGCCCGCCTTGCGGAAGCGGTGCGGCGCTCCTTGACCAAGGTGGATGCGGAAGGGATCGCCGTGCCGACAGTGCGCGAAGGCACCGTCGGCATCCACGCCCGCGCTCTGGGCGGCGCCAGCCTGCCGCTCGCCGAGCGTTTTCTGCTGGGCTCCGGCATCGCGGCGGCGCGGGCGGCTTGAGTCGGGCGTGCTGTTGCGGAGAGTGTGGCGCCGATGCTGATAGGGATACCGCCGATCCTCGGTCCCGAACTCCTGTCCACCCTGCGCGCGATGGGCCACGGCGACGAGATCGCGATCGTGGACGGCAACTATCCCGCCGCCGAGCACGGGCGCCGGGTGGTGCGCGCCGACGGCCACGGCGTCTTGGCCGTGCTCGATGCGATCCTGGCGGTCCTGCCGGTGGACGATTTCGTGCCGCAGGCGCTGTTCCGCGCGATGGTGAAGGGCAGCGACGAGACGCCTGATCCCGTGCATGCCGGGATGGACGAGGTCTGCCGCCGCCGCGCTCCGGAACACAGGCTGACGCCGCTGCCCGGCGAGGCCTTTTATTCGCGCGTCAAAGCGGCTTATGCGGTCGTTGCCACGAGCGAGCCGCGGCTGTACGGCAACATCATCATCCGCAAGGGCGTGATCTATCCAGGGAGAGAGGGCAATCCATGATCGTTTGCTGCGGCGAGGCGCTGATCGACATGCTTCCGCGCGAGAGCGTGCAAGGCGAGCCCTCCTTTGCGCCCTATGCCGGCGGCTCGGTGTTCAACTCGGCAATCGCGCTGGGACGGCTCGGCGTGCCGGTGGAGTTCTTCTGCGGCCTGTCCGCAGACTTCTTCGGCGACATGCTGCGCTCCACGCTCGCCGCGAGCAAGGTCGGCACCAAGCTCGCGCCGCAATCGGCGCTGCCCACCACCCTCGCCTTCGTGCGGCTCGTCGGCGGCCACGCGACCTACCTCTTCTATGACGAGAACACCGCAGGCCGGATGCTGGAAACGACGCAGCTGCCGGACCTGCCGGACGAGGTGACGGCGCTGCTGTTCGGCGGCATCAGCCTGATCCCCGAACCCTGCGGGAACTCCTACGAGGAGTTGATGCGGCGGGCGCATGGGAGCCGCGTCTGCATGCTCGACCCCAACATCCGCCCCGGCTTCATCCCGGACGCCGCCAGGCACCAGGAACGCATCCGCCGCATGGTCGGGATGGCCGACATCGTGAAGATTTCGGATGAGGACCTAGCCTGGTTCGGCGAGCCCGGCACGCCGGAGGAGACCGCAAAACGCTGGGTCGAGACCGGCCCGAGGATCGTGATCGTCACCGCCGGCTCCAAGGGCGCGACGGCCTACACCAGGCACCATCAGGTTACCGTGACGCCGGTCAAGGTGACGGTGGTGGACACGGTGGGCGCCGGCGACACGTTCAACGCCGGCGTGCTCGCCTCGCTGCACGGCCAGGGGCTGTTGGCCAAGGCAGCGCTCGGCAGCCTTTCCAAGGCGCAGCTCCACGATGCCTTGACGCTCGGCGCCAAGGCTGCCGCCGTCACGGTTTCACGGGCCGGCGCCAACCCGCCCTGGCTGCGCGAACTGAGTTAATCCCCACGGCGCCCCCTCCACCACCTCCAGCGGTGGAGGGGGCGGGCGGCGACAGGTCGGACTGCGCCGATCAAGATTTGTTTCGCAAACGTTCATCCAGGCAACCGTCTGCTTCTTCGCGCGAGGCAAGTGCCTGACGGGCAACGGGTATCAGCCGGCTAGACGCATCTTGTGCCTTCACGCCGCCCTTCCTGCACGCTCACCCTGCCCGTGTGCCTTTGCTTGGAGGGGCGATGCCCGTCTGCTAAGGGCGGCATCAATCCCGCATTCGCAAAAAACTGGAAAAGAGCATGCAGTTCATCGATCTGGCCGCGCAGCGGCTGCGGCTGGGCGAGAAGCTGAATCAGGCGATCCTCTCCACCGTGGCCGAGGGCCGCTACATCCTTGGGCCGCAGGTGGCCGAGTTCGAGAAGCGATTGGCCGATTACGTCGGTGTGCGCAACGTGGTGGCCTGCGCCAACGGCACGGACGCTCTTCTGCTGCCGTTGATGGCGCATGGCGTCGGGCTGGGCGACGCGGTGTTCGTGCCGGCCTTCACCTTTGCCGCGACGGCGGAAGTGGTGGCGCTGGCGCATGCCGAGCCGGTCTTCGTGGATGTCGATCCCGACACCTACAACATAGACCTCGAAAGCCTCGAAGCGGCGATAGCCGCCGTGAAGGCCGAGGGCAGGCTCAAGCCAAGGGCTGTGATCCCGGTGGACCTGTTTGGGCTGGCGGCGAACTGCCGCGGCGTGGATGCGATCGCCGCGCGCGAAAACCTTCTGGTGATCGAGGACGCAGCGCAGTCGATCGGCGGCCGGGCCGGCAACAGCATGTGCGGCGCGTTCGGAACAGTCGGCGCCACCAGCTTCTACCCCGCCAAGCCGCTCGGCTGCTACGGCGACGGCGGCGCGATGTTCACGAACGACGACGCGCTCGCCGAGCGCCTGCGCTCCTTCGCCTTTCACGGCAAGGGCACAACGCAATACGACAACGTGCATGTCGGCCTGAACTCGCGGCTGGACACGCTCCAGGCCGCGATCCTGCTCGAAAAGCTTGCGATCCTGGAAGACGAGATGGAAGCCCGCGACCGGGTCGCGGCACGCTATGCGGAGGGGCTGGGCGGCTTCGTCAAGGTGCCGCAGGTCCCGGTGGACCACCGTTCGGCCTGGGCGCAGTATGCGATCGAGACGTCCGGCCGCGACCGCCTCAAGGCGGAACTGGCGGCGCAGGGCATCCCGACTGTGATCTACTACGTCAAGCCGCTGCACCTTCAGGCAGCCTATGAGAAGTACCCCCGCACGCCGCTTGGGCTGCCGGTGTCGGAAGGCCTGCCGGAGCGCATCCTGTGCCTGCCGATGCACCCCTACCTGTCGGAGTCCGACCAGGACCGGGTCATCGCCGCAATCCGCGATTTCGCCCGTGCAGAGCCTGATCGGATCGCGGCGGAGTAAGCAGGCGCCAACGAAAAAGGGCTGCCGAAGGGCAGCCCTTTTCTTTGCAATTGCTGAGAAGATCAGCCGCGCGAGCGGATGAAGGGCAGGCTCCAGACTGCCGGCACCAGGGCGGCAGCGAGGCCGAGCTTGATCAGGTCAGGCGCGATAAACGGCAGCACGCCGCCAGCCCACGCCTTCTGCGCCCCGATCAGGACCGCGAGCCAGGCGAAGCCAAGCGTCATCATGACGATCTCGGCGAGCAGCAGAACCGGCAGGAACTTGAGAGGCGACCGGTCCCAGCCGCGGTCGGCAGCCCAGCCGATAATCGCCGCCATCGCCAGGAAACCGGCGAGATAGCCGCCGGTCGGGCCGGCCATGTAGGGAAGGCCGGCGCCTTCGCCCTGGAACACCGGCAGAAGGCACGCGCCTTCGAAAAGGTAGAGCGCTATCGTTGCCACGCCGAGCCGCATGCCGAAAGCGGCAGCGAGCAGCATCACGGCGAGCGTCTGGAGGGAAATATCGACGAGCCCAAGTTCCAGCTTGGTCTTGGCGGCAAGCGTCAGCAGCAGCGTGCCCGTGACGGCCAAGCCGATCTGGGCGGCCAGCCGCGCGTTGCCCTCGCTCGGCAGCGCGCCGGCGATCATCGGCCGCTTGGTTTCGCTTGCAGTCGCCACGAGCGGCATGGGCACTTCCCCTCAATCCTTAAAAACGGTTAAGCGCCTTCTATATTGGCTTACGCTTTAAGCCGCAACGGCTCCGCGCGAGTGCTGCACCCCATTCCATGACGCCTTCCTTCGACCGGAATTTCGCGCCTCATCCCGGTCTGGCCGAGGAGGTCGCGCCGGGGGTGCGCCGGGTCGTGGCGAACAATCCCGGCCCGTTCACCTTCACCGGCACCAATACCTATCTCGTCGGGACACGTTACCTCGCGGTAATCGACCCCGGCCCCGCCGAGGACGAGGCGCATTACGCGGCGCTGCTGCGCGCGATCGGTGCGGCGGAGGTGTCGCACATCCTGGTCACGCACACCCATCGCGACCACTCGCCGCTTGCCGCACGGTTGGCGCGAGACACCGGCGCGCCCGTTCTGGCGGAAGGGCCGCACCGTCCCGCGCGGCCTCTGGCGCAGGACGAGACCAACCCGTTCGCGGCAAGCGCCGATACCGCCTTTCGTCCGGATCATGCGCTGACGGATGGCGGCGTTGTGGAAGGCGACGGCTGGCGGCTCCGCGCCGTGCTGACGCCGGGCCACACCGCCAACCACGCCTGCTTCGCGCTGGAAGGCGCTAGCGTGCTGTTTTCCGGCGACCATGTGATGGCCTGGGCGACATCGATCGTCGCGCCGCCGGACGGCGCGATGGGCGACTATCTCCGCTCGCTCGACAAGCTCATCGCGCGCCACGACCGCCTGCTCCTGCCCGGCCACGGCGGGCCGGTCACGCCGCCAAGGCGCTGCCTGCGCAGCTTGAAGGCGCACCGGAAGATGCGGGAGCGGACGATCCTCGCACGCCTTCGCGCTGGTGACCGGAGGATCCCGCTGATCGTGGAAGCGCTCTACCGCAGCACCGATCCGCGGCTGCACGGGGCGGCCGGCTTTTCCGTTCTCGCCCACCTGGAACACCTGATTGAACGCGGGCTGGCGCGGTCGGACGGACCGCCGGCGTTGAACGCAGCCTTTTTCCCAGCCTGAAGGTCAGGCCTTGGGGAGTCTGTAATCCCGGAAGCGCTCGCGCAGAACGGTCTTCTGGATCTTGCCCGTCGCGGTGTGGGGGATGTCCTCCGTGAATACAACAGCATCGGGCATCCACCACTTCGCGACCCGTCCCTCCAGCCGCGCCAGGATGTCGGCGGCGGCCGGGTTGGTTTGCGGTTTGGGGACGATCACCAGAAGCGGCCGCTCGCCCCACAAGGGATGCGCGATGCCGATGACTGCGGCCTCCGCTACATCGGGATGGCCAAGGGCCAGGTTCTCCAGGTCGATGGTGGAAATCCACTCGCCGCCGGATTTGATCACGTCCTTGGCCCGGTCGGTAATGCGCATGTAGCCGTGCCCGTCGATATGGGCGACATCGCCCGTGTCGAACCAGCCGTCATCATCGAACTGCTCGGCCCCTGCCCCGCCGAAATAGGCGGAAGACACGGCGGGTCCTCTGACCTTCAGCCGCCCGAACGTCTTGCCGTCCCAGGGGAGTTCCCGGTTTTCATCGTCCGTCACCTTGAGTTCCACGCCGAAGGGCGGGAAGCCGGCTTTTTCCTTGACGTCGTAGAGCGGCTCACCTTCGAGCACCGCGAGTTCGGGCTTCAGCGAACACAAAGTGCCGAGCGGCGACATCTCCGTCATGCCCCAGGCATGGATCACCTCGACGCCATAGTTGCGCTCGAACTTTTCGGTGATCACGCGCGGGCAGGCCGCGCCGCCGATCACCACGCGCTTGAGGTGCGGCAGTTTCCTGCCGGTTTCTTCCAGGTGCCGCAGCAGCATCAGCCAGATCGTCGGCACTGCGGCGGTGAAGCTCACCTGTTCGCCATCCAGCAGTTCCCAGAGCGAGGCGCCGTCGAGCTTCGGGCCGGGCATCACCAGCTTGGCGCCGATCATCGGGGCGCTGTGCGCCAAGCCCCAGGCGTTCGCGTGGAACATCGGCACCACCGGCATGACGACGTCGCGCGAGGACAGGCCCATGCTGTCGGGCATGGCGGCGATCATCGCATGCAGCACGTTGGAGCGGTGGCTATAGACGACGCCTTTCGGCTCGCCCGTCGTGCCCGACGTGTAGCACATGCCGGACGCGGTATGCTCCGAAAACGCTTCCCACGAAAAACCACCGTCGGCTTCCGCAATCCACTCTTCGTAGGCCATCGCGCCAGGCAGTGAAGTCTCCGGCAGGTGCGCCCTGTCGGTCAGTACGATGACCTTACGGATCGAGGGCACCGCCGGGACGAGCTTTTCCGCCAGCGGCAGGAAGGACAGGTCCACGAGCAGCGCCTTGTCTTCCGCATGGTTCATGATCCAGGCAAGCTGTTCCGGGAACAGCCGCGGGTTCAGCGTGTGGTACACCGCCCCGATCCCGTTGATGCCGTACCAAGTTTCGAGGTGGCGCGCGGTGTTCCAGGCGAGCGTGGCGATGCGGTCGCCGTCGGAAAAGCCGTCGCGCCGTAGGCATTCGGCGACCCGCAGCGCCCGGCTCCTGATCGCGCCATACGTCGTGGCGGTGATCGGCCCCTCCACGGAGCGGGACACGACCGCCCGGTTTCCGTGCTGCCGCGCCGCGTGGTCGAGAATTTTGTGGCAGAGCAGCGGCCAGTCCTGCATCAGGCCGAGCATCGCGTTCCTCCCTTTTGCTTCTTTATCAGGCGGGAGGCGCTCGCCTGTCCAGAGCACGGAGGAACGCGGCTCGCGCGAGGCGCGTTGTGGCGAACAATCCCTGTTCTGATCCAAGAAGGTTTTCGATGCAGACCGGCCTCAACCCCTCCCCCGGCTTCCGGCGCGCCCCAGAGCACCGCATCACCGTCGAACCCTATCCCGGCACGGTCACGGTGAGCCTGGGCGATGCGATCATCGCCTCCTCCAAGGAAGCTTTAGCGCTGAGGGAGGCCGACTACCCCGCAGTCTATTACATCCCGTTCAAGGACATCTATTTCGAGCGGCTGGAAAAGACGGACAAGCACACGCACTGCCCGTTTAAAGGCGAAGCTTCCTATTGGAGCGTCAACGCGATCGGCGAGAACGTTCCAAACGGCATGTGGGCCTACGAGTCGCCCTATGACGAGATGGAAGCCATCCGCGACCACGGCGCCTTCTACCCCGACAAGCTGCGGATCGAAGCGAGCGAGTGAACTTCATCCCTTGGTGGCGAGTGCGTCCGGCATATGCCGCATGCCAAGCGCACGCATCCGCATAAGCGAGCGCTGGATGGCTTCCCGCCATGCGGGCCCGCGATCCTGCGCCTCCGCCAGCATCTCCCGCAGTTCCATCGGGCGGCCTAAAGCATGTCTCCCAAAAGTGGGCACCGGTTTTGGGAAAAGGACATGCGTGAAAACAATAGGCTAAGGCGGGTTGGATGAGGCCGAAAGGCCGCAACCCGCTTGTCTTATGACTTTTGCTGCCGGTGAGGCAAAATGGATCGCCGGGCGGGAGCAGCAACTCCGGCCCGGCGGCGAGGGATGGATCGTCAACCCGCTGGTTGTTTGAAGGACCGCGCTAAAGTGGGATCGCCCTCGTCTTTTCCTTTGGCCTGAACGGATACGTGCAGCCTGGGCTGCGCATGACAAGCAAAGGCATGGAGAAGATGACACAGATCACCATCGGCGTCGACATCGCCAAAGACACGCTTGATGCCCACCGTCTGCCCGACGGCGCGCAGCAGCAGTTTGCCAACAGCCCAGCCGGCCACAAGGCACTGCTTGCCTGGATCGGCAGGGCTGAAGCGCGTGTGGTTTACGAGCCCACAGGTGCTTACCACCGCGCCTTCGAGCAGGCCCTTGCCAAGGCAGGCGCGCCGTTGGTCAAGGTCAACCCGCGCCAGGCCCGCCGCTTTGCGGAGGCCACAGGCAGGCTGGCCAAAACCGACCGCCTGGATGCCGCGATGCTGGCGCGCATGGGTGCAGTGCTGGACTTGCAAGCGCGGCCAACTGCAAGCCCCGCGCTGGCCGAACTCAAAGACCTGCATGTTGCCCGCCAAGCCTTGGTCAAGGAGCGCACGGCCGCCAA
>CAXTCF010000070.1:0-19978 GCA_964242945.1 uncultured Rhizobiaceae bacterium
GGAGGGTGGGGGTGCGCCTGACACAAAAGCTCAAGCGGAGAAGACCAGCCTCCATCCTGATGCGGCCGCGCAGGCCGAACCGCCGCAACCCCCACCCTTACCCTCCCCACAAGGGGGAGGGAGGCAGCAGCGTCGCGCCAAGCCCTAAAGCAAGCGCCGTGCGCTTCCATTCCGGCGTTCACTCCCAGAATCCATGCTGCTCCGGCCGCACCGTCACCGTCGGCACCACCGACATGCCCGGCCCGATCGAGACGTCCTGCGGCCAGTTGTCCACGACGATCTTCACCGGCACGCGCTGCGTCACCTTCACGTAGTTGCCGGTGGCGTTCTCGGCCGGCAGCAGGGAAAAGGCCGTGCCGGAGCCCGGCTGCACGGAGTCCACCTTGCCGCGCAGCGGATGGTCGGGATAGGCGTCGATCACGAGGTCCACCGGCTGGCCCGGCCGCATGTCGGTGATCTGCGATTCCTTGAAGTTCGCCGTCACCCAGATCGTGTCCGGCACGAACATCGCGACGCTCTGGCCCACATCGACATACTGGCCCTTCGAGCCGGTGAGGCGCACCACGCGGCCGGGCTGCGCGGCCTGGATCGTCGTGTAGCCGATGTTCTGCTCCGCCACTTCCCTAGCCGCCTGCGCCTGGCGCAGCGTGGCCTGGGCGCTGGCCTTCTGGGCTTCGGCGACATCGACGTTGGTGATGGCGTTGTTGACGCTGGCCTGCGCCTGGGCGGCGTTGGCCTGCGCCTGCTGGAGCGAGGTCTGCGCCTGCTGCGCGGCCTGCACGGTGCCCGCCCCGCTTTTCACCAGCGCTTCCCGGCGGGCATTCTCGTCGCGCGCATATTCCAGCGCGGCTTCAGCCGACTTCAGCTGCTCGCGCGATTGGTCCACCGCGGTCTTGGCCGACTTGATCTGCGCATCCGCGCTGAGGATCGCGGCGTTGGCGCCTTCGACCCGCGCCTTGGCCTGGTCGAGCGCCACCTGGTAATCCGTCGGGTCGATCTGCGCGACCACCCCGCCCGCCGCCACATGCTCGTTGTCGGTCACCGGAACGTCGGTCAGGAAGCCGGAAACCTTTGTCGCGACCGCGAAGCTGCGGGCATCCACGAAGGCGTCGTCCGTCGATTCATAGGGGTAGAAATAGATCAGCCAGACGAAGTAGCCGACCACCGCTGCCGCCGCGAGCACGACCAGTCCAAGCGCGATCCAGATGGGATGGCGGCGGATGAAGGACGGCTTCTTGGGCTTGTCCTCGTCGTCGCTCTCCTCCCCGCCCTTCTGCTCCCCGTCCTTTTCGTCGCCGTCTTCCTTGCCGCCCTTGTCGTCCTTCTCCTTGGCGTCGTCCTCTTTGCTGTCGCCCTTCTTCGGCTCCTCCTCCCGGTCGTTTGCGCGGGAAGCCGGCGGGTCGTCGCTCCTCCGGTCGTCGGTCTCGCCGTCCGGCCCGTCGTCCGCGGGGGCGTGTCTATCTTCTCGCTGCATGCAGGCGAATTTCCGGGTTCGCAGGCTGAGCCGGAACGGGGTGCCACGCTCGGCCTGCCGGCCCGCGCTTCGGGAAAAGCGAGGCATGCAGCGCGCAGCACCTTGTTCCGCGGCTCGCGCTCTGGTGAAGGTGCACTGCACAGGAAAGCTGGAGCAGCCGGCCGGTTCTGCCAGATGTTGCGCCAGCCAGGGCCGGAGAGCCGCCGATGAACCAGACCGCCATCTTCTGGCCGATGATCGCGCATGCGGCGCTGGTCTATGTCGTTTACGGCCTGCTCCTGGTGCGCCGCGCCGGCGCGGCGAGGGCCGGCGGCGTGACGCGGGACACATTCCGGCACAACACGGCCGAGCCCGCGGCAAGCCTGTTTACGCGCAACAACCTCGCCAACCAGTTCGAGCTGCCGATGCTGTTCCACGCGGCCTGCCTCAGCCTCTATGCCACGGCGGGCGCCAACAGGTTCGCCGTCGCGGTCGCCTGGATTTTTGTCGTCTCGCGCTTCGCGCACACCGCGATCCAGGTCACGACAAACCGCATCCGCACCCGCTTCGTCGCCTTCGGCATCGGCTTCGTCGCAGTGGGGGCGCTTTGGATTGGTTTGGCCGCCCGCCTGCTGTGACAAGCCCAGGCGGCCGCGTTCTTTCAGCGAACGGGAGGCGCGGCGTTTTTGCGATCCGCATGTCCCAGGTCCCGCCCAGGAAACGCCGCGTCGCGCACTTTCTGCTTCAAGGTCGGCGCATCCGGAAAACCGCCGTCGCGCTTGCGCTCCCAGACGAGTTCATCTCCCACATGCACGGCAAAGACGCCGCCTGTGCCGGGAACCAGCGCCACTTCGCCAAGCTCCGTGCCGAAGGTGGAAAGCAGTTCCTGCGCCATCCAGCCGGCGCGCAGCATCCAGCCGCATTGCGTGCAGTAGGTGATTTTTACACGCGGCTTTTCTTTCCCGTCGCTCATCCCCCCGTTGCCTCGCGCAGCATCTCCAGTTCCAGCCATTCCTCCTCCATCGCGGCCAGGCCCGTGCGCTCCTTTTCCAGTTCGGTCACGGTTTTTCCGAAGCTTTTCGCGTCCTTGGCGAAAAAGGCGGGGTCGGCGAGCCTGGCTTCCAGCGCGTTGATGCGCACCCCCGCATCCGCCATGCGGCCGGGCAGCGCGTCGAGCGCGAATTTCTGCTTGAACGACAGCTTTTTCGCCGCCGCCTTGGGCGCTGCTGCCTCGCGCGAGGCGGAGATGTCGGGTTTGGGGTGCTTCCGCGGGCTGAGCACGGAAGAGCCGCGCTGCGCCAGCATGTCGGAATAGCCGCCGGCATATTCCACCCAGCGCCCGTCGGCAGCGCCGATGTCGAGCGGCGCGATGGTGGAAGTCACCGTTCGGTCGAGGAAATCGCGGTCGTGGCTGACCAGCAGCACCGTGCCGGCAAAGCCGGCCACGAGTTCCTGGAGCAGGTCCAGCGTGTCGGTGTCGAGGTCGTTGGTGGGCTCGTCCAGCACAAGCAGGTTGGCGGCGCGCGACAGCACGCGGGCCAGCAGCAGCCGCGCCTTTTCGCCGCCGGACAGTTCGTTGATCGGCGTACGCGCCTGGTCCGGGCTGAACAGAAAATCCTTCATATAGGAGACGACGTGCCGCTCCTCGCCGTTGACGACGAGCGTTTCGCCGCGCCCGTCGGTGAGGAAGTGCGAAAGCGTCTCGGCCGGGTCGAGGTTCGCCCGCTTCTGGTCGAGCGTGGCGAGAACAAGGTTGGCGCCGAGGCGGATCGTGCCGACATCGGGTTGAAGCTCGCCGGTCAGCATCTTGAGCAACGTGGTCTTGCCCGCGCCGTTCGGACCGACAAGGCCGATGCGGTCACCGCGTCCGATGCGGGTGGAGAAGTCGCGGACGATGGCGCGGCCGTCAAAGCTCTTGCCGATGCCCTTGGCCTCGGCCACCAGCTTGCCTGATTCCGCCGCGTCGCTCGCCTGAAGCTTGACGCTGCCTTGCGCGCCCTGGTGCTCGCGAAAGCGCTGGCGCAATGTCTGCAATTCGCCAAGCCGCCGCACATTGCGCTTGCGCCGCGCGGTGACGCCGTAGCGCAGCCAGTGCTCTTCGCGAAGAATCTGGCGGCCGAGCTTCTGCTGGTCGCGCTCTTCCTCCTCCAGCACCTGGTCACGCCATTCCTCGAAATGGGCAAAACCCTTGTCCAGCCGGCGCGTCGTGCCGCGGTCGAGCCAGAGGGTGGAGCGGGACACGCGCTCCAGGAAGCGGCGGTCGTGGCTGATCACCACGAGGGCGGAGGACATGCGCACGAGTTCGCCTTCCAGCCATTCGATGACGCCGAGGTCGAGATGGTTGGTCGGCTCGTCCAGAAGCAGGATGTCGGGCTCCGGGGCCATGGCGCGGGCAAGGGCCGCGCGGCGCGCCTCGCCGCCCGAAAGGTTTTTCGGGTCCTCTTCGCCCGTCAGCCCAAGCTGTTCGAGCAAGTATTGCACGCGGAACGGATCGTCGGCCGGCCCAAGACCAGCTTCCGCATAGGCGCGCACGGAGGGGTAGCCTTCCAGATCGGGGTCTTGCGGCAGGTAGCGCACGGTGGCGGTCGGCTGCCGGAAGAGGCGGCCATCCTGCGGCTCGATCTGGCCGGAAGCGATCTTCAGCAGCGTCGATTTGCCGGAACCGTTGCGGCCGACCAGCGCGATCTTGTCGCCCGCGGACGCAATCAGCGACGCCCCTGCCAGCAACGGCGTGCCGCCGAAGGTGAGAAAGATGTCTTCCAGGAGAAGCAGCGGCGGCAGTGCCATGCAGGTTTTAAAACTCGGTGTCGGGATAGCTGAGCAGCAGCGCCCTGCCCTCTTCGAGCGTGATGCGCAAAGGGCCGGCTGCCGTCCGGTTGGATATAGTGAGCGAGGAGCCGAACGGCATCGTCACTTCGCTCAGGGGCCACACGGCGCCTTCGATGGAAAGCCCTGTGAGGTCGGAAAAGCCGAGCACGCTGAACAGCGTGCCGGGCGGGTAGTCGAAAGCGGTAGGGCCGGCACCGGCCAGCAGCGGCGTGCCCTCCTCCCGGCCGCTGGACAAGAGCACGCTCATGCCGCCTTGGGCCAAACGGATCGCCAAGGTGAGATGGAGGAAGGCGTGGTCCGGCCGGCTCCCGCCGAAGGCACCCGCGATCACGATCTCTGACGCACCAAGCGCCAGCGCCTCCGCCGCCGCCAATTCGCCATCGGTGCGGTCCTTGGCCGCGGGAAACGTCTTGCGCGGCACGTCGGCATAGGCCGCGAGTTGCGCGCCTTCCGCGGAGTCGAAATCGCCCAGCCAAAGCTCAGGCGTGACGCCCAGAGCGGCGGCGTGGCGGATGCCGGAATCGGCGGCAATCACGCGGCAGCCCTGCACCTGCGCGCGCAGGCGCGGCGTGACGAGGCACTCGCCGCCGAACAGGAGAAGAAACCGGCTCATGCGCGGCGTCCTACACGGGCGGGACCGGAACGGGAAGCTTGGCAGCCTTGCCAGACACGGCCGCGCATTCTAGATCTCTCCTCGCTCTAACGGGGTGCCGGCTGCTTCCGCAGACCGGCTGAGAGGCGAAGCCTGGGTTTCCAGGCGCCAACCCGCTGAACCTGATCCGGCTCGTACCGGCGGAGGGATTAGACGCTTACGGGACATGACGCCCTCAAGCCTCCATCCTTTCGAACCTGGAGGCACTGATGAAGTTTTCTGCTCCCGCTTTCCTCGCAGCCCTGCTCGCCGGCGCATCCGCCGCGCATGCGCAGGAGAAAACACTCACCGTCTATACCTATGAAAGCTTCACCGCAGACTGGGGTCCCGGCCCGATCGTGGAGAAGGCGTTCGAGGCCCAATGCGGCTGCGACCTGCGCTTCGTTTCCGTGGCGGACGGCGTGGCGCTGCTCAACCGCGTCAAGCTCGAAGGCAAGGGCACAAAGGCCGACGTGGTGCTCGGCCTCGACACCAACCTGACGGCGGAAGCGGAAGCCACCGGCCTGTTCGCGCCGCACGGCCTTAGCTCCGAGAATCTAGCGGTGCCCGGCGGCTGGAGCGACAAGACGTTTCTCCCGTTCGACTACGGCTACTTCGCCGTGGTTTATGACAGCCAGGCCGTGAAGCCGCCGCCGGGGAGCCTCAAGGAACTCGTCGAAGGCGATCCTGCCCAGAAAATCGCGATCGAGGACCCGCGCACATCCACGCCGGGACTCGGCCTGCTGCTTTGGGTCAAGGCGGTCTATGGTGATCAGGCGGCGGAAGCCTGGGGCAAGCTCAAGAACCGCGTGCTGACCGTCACGCCCGGCTGGAGCGAAGCCTACGGCCTGCTCACCTCCGGCGAGGCGCCGATGGTGCTGTCCTACACGACGTCGCCGGCCTATCACCTGATCTCCGAAAAGAGCGGCCGTTTTCGCGCGGCTTCCTTCGCGGAGGGCCATTACATCCAGGTGGAAGTGGCCGGCGAAACGGTGAAGGGCGCCGGAAACCCGCTGGCGAAGCAGTTCCTGGAATTCATGACCGGCCCGCAGTTCCAAGACGCGCTGCCGGAAACCAACTGGATGTTCCCCGCGGCGAAAACCGACAAGCCGCTCGATCCCGCCTTCGGCACTCTGGTGAAGCCGGCCAAGACGCTTTCCTTCCCGCCGCAGGAAGTCGCGGCGAACCGGAAGGCCTGGGTGGACGAGTGGCTGGCGGCGATGAGCCGGTAACGCTCCCTTTGACCAGAACGGACCGCCGCACCCTCGCCGGCTTCGCCGCGCTCGCCTGCATCCTCCTCCTGCTCGGCGGCGCGTTCGGCGGGCTGTTTGCAGAGGCGATGCGGGGTGAAAGCAGCGGTTTTAGCCTCGACGCCTATCTCCTGCGGGTAGCCGGCTTCACGCTCTTCCAGGCGGCGCTTTCTACGCTCGTGTCGGTGTTTCCCGCGATCCTCGCCGCCCGCGCGCTCTACCGGCACGCCACCTTTCCCGGCCGCGGACTGATCCTGCGGCTGTTCGCCGTGCCCTTGGCACTTCCGGCCATCGTCGCGGCGCTCGGCGTGCTGGCGGTGTTCGGCCGCGCCGGCTTGCTGGCGCCGCTGCTCTCAACGGCAGCCGGAGAACCTTGGACGGGCATCTACGGACTGTCCGGCATCCTCGTCGCGCATGCCTTCTTCAACCTGCCGCTGGCCGCTCGGCTGCTGCTGGGAAGCCTGGAGGCGATCCCGTCGGATGCGGAACGGCTGGCAAGCCAGCTTGGACTTCCCGCTTGGGCGCGCTTCCGCCTGCTGGAACTGCCCGCGCTCCGGCAAAGCCTCCCCGGCGCGGCGGGCCTCGTCTTCATGCTCTGCGTGACCTCCTTCACCGTGGTGCTGACGCTGGGCGGGGGGCCGGGCGCCACGACGCTGGAGGTTGCGATCTACCAGGCGTTGCGCTTCGACTTCGATCCCGGCCGCGGGCTGGTGCTGACGCTCGCGCAGATCGGACTCACGCTCGGCGCGGTGCTGGTTTTGTCCCGATTGGGCTCCAACACAGCCGCCGAGGCCAACCTTTCAGTCTCGCGCCGCCTCCCCGCTCCCGCCGGTTTAGCAGAGCGTCTGTTCAACGGCGCAGTTCTCGGCTGCGCCCTCCTCTTCGTGGCAGGGCCGATGCTTGCCGTGCTCTGGGCCGGGCTGAAGGCCGACCTTGCCCGTCTCGCCACCGAAAGCGCCGTGCTGCGGGCCACGGGAACGAGCCTGCTCCTTGCCTCCGGCTCGGCGCTGCTTTCCGTGTTCGCGGCCTGGAGCCTCGCGGCGGCTCATGCGGCGGCCATGCCAAGCCGTTCCCCCGGCTGGCGGAGAAAACTATTCGACACGGGCGCCGGCTTCGTCCTGGTCATGCCGCCGGTGGTGATCGGCGCAGGCTGGTTCCTGCTCCTGCGCCAAACCGACGCTCTCTGGGCGGCTGCGCCCGCGCTTGTGCTTGCCGTCAACGCCGTCATGGCCGTGCCCTTCGCCACCCGCGCCATCCGCCCGGCCCACGACGCCGCCGCCGCTAAGCATGACCGGCTCTGCGCCAGCTTGGGGATGCGCGGCTGGAACCGCTTCCGCCTGATCGACGGCCCCGTGCTGCGCAAGCCGGCGGCCACCGCGCTCGCCTTCGCCGCTGCGCTTTCGCTGGGTGATCTCGGCGTGATCGCGCTGTTCGGCAGCGATTCCGTGCAGACCCTGCCCTATCTGCTCTTGGCCAGGATGGGCAGCTACCGCACGGCGGATGCGGCCGGCCTCGCGCTCTTTCTCGGCCTGCTCTGCCTGGCGCTGATGCTTCTGGCCGACATCGGCGGGGCGAGGCGGCGATGACCGGGACCGCAGGGGTGCAATTGGACCACGTCGCGTTTTCCTATGGCGCGGGACCGCTTTCCTTCAACGTGAGCTTTCCCGCGGGGAAAATCTTCGCCGTGATGGGAGCGAGCGGCTCCGGCAAGACAACGCTGCTCCACCTCGTCGCCGGCTTCGAGACGCCGGCACAGGGCCGGGTGCTGATCGGCGGAAACGACGTCACGCCGGCGCCGCCCGACCGCCGGCCGGTTTCGATGGTGTTCCAGGAAAACAACCTGTTCGCCCACTTGTCCGTCGAGGCGAATGTCGGCCTGGGCATCAGCCCCGCGCTGCGGCTGACGGCGTCCGACCGCGCGGCGGTGGGCCAAGCGCTGGCGCGCGTAGGCTTGAGCGGCAAGGCAAAGCGGCTGCCGCGCGAGCTTTCCGGCGGCGAGCGCTCGCGCGCGGCCTTCGCCCGCGTTCTCGTGCGCGACCGGCCGGTGCTGCTGCTCGACGAACCCTTCGCTGCGCTCGGCCCGGCGCTGCGGGATGAGATGGGCGCTTTGCTGCGGGAATTACAAGCCGAGCGGCGGATGACCGTGCTGTTCGTCACGCATCAGCCGGAGGACGCCGAGCGGCTTGCCGAGCACGTCGTCTTTCTGGAAAACGGCACTGTGGCAGCAGAGGGACAGGCCGCCGATTTCTTTCGCGCCGATGGACCGGAAGCCTTCCGGTCGTATATAGGAAAGCGGGTCGGCGGTTCGTTTTCAAGTGCAGGCTAGGCAGAGGCAGCGGTGGTTTCCGGCCGTCGATGCGCACCTGTGCCGCATTTCCGCTGCATCGCTGTGGTTGGAAACGAAAACAAGGCAAAAGGCGGTTGCCTGCGCGGCAGCCGGCCTCATCCACTTACCAGACGCCAAAGAGGATGTTCGTTCTGGCTGATCTCGTCGCCTCCGCTGCCCGCAACGTCCGCCGCCTCGCTCGCATGGCAAGCGTGTTGGCGCTTGGCGCCGGCCTGGCCGGCTGCGTCGGCATGCCGGACACGTCGGCGGAACTCAGCCCGAACGCCTTCCAGCCTTCGGACAAGCCGGTCACGGTCGCCAACGTTTCGCGCAACGACCGTCTGGCTTCGATCGCGCGCAACCAGCACCCGCGCATCCTGGCGACCTATGGCGGCGAATATTCCAACGAGAAGCTGGAGAAGATGGTCGCCAAGGTCGTGGGCCGGCTGACGCTCGACCCCGACAACCCGAACCAGACTTTCACGATCACCATCCTCAATTCGCCCAACGTCAACGCCTTCGCGCTGCCGGGCGGCTACCTCTATGTCACGCGCGGGCTGCTCGCGCTCGCCAACGACTCGGCCGAGCTTGCCGCCGTGATCGCGCACGAGATGGGCCATGTCACCGCCAACCACGGCATCGAGCGCCAGCGCCTGGAAGCCGACGAGGCGCTGACCAGCAAGGTCGTCAGCGACGTGCTGAGCGATAATCCCGGCACGCAGGCGACGCTGATCCGCAACAAGCTGAAGCTGGCGCAGTTCTCCCGCAACCAGGAACTGGAAGCCGACTCCATCGGCATCCGCTCCAGCGCGCGTTCGGGCTTCGACCCCTATGCGGCTTCGCGCTTCCTCGAAAGCATGCAGGCCTACTCGAACCTGCGCAACGTCAGCGGGGCGAGCGACGCCACGCTGGACTTCCTGGCCAGCCACCCCTCGACGCCGCAGCGCATCGCGCTTGCAAACCAGCACGCGCAGCAGTTCGGCATGCCGGGCCAGACCGGCACGCGCGACCGCGATTCGTTCCTGGCCGGCATCGACGGGCTGCTCTACGGCGACACGCCGGAAGAAGGCTATGTCCGCGGCAACACCTTCCTGCATCCGATCCTGGGAATCTCCTTCGCGGTGCCGGAAGGCTTCCTCATCGACAATTCCGCCGCCGCCATCACGGCGACCGGACCGAACGACACGGCGCTGCGCTTCGACGCGGTGGCGCTGGACACGAACCTGCCGCTCGCCGACTACCTGCGCAGCGGCTGGATCGCCGGGCTCGACGGGGCAAGCGTGCGCACCGGGACCATCGGCGGCCACGACGCAGCCTTCGCGAAAGCCGCGGCGGACACCTGGACCTTCGACATCGCGGTGGTGCGCGACGGCAAGCAGGTCTATCGCCTGCTCTCTGCCGCCCCGGCGATCTCAGGCGGCCTGGAAGGCTTCGCCCGCTCGGTGAGCGGCAGCTTCCACTTCCTGACGCCCAAAGAGAAAGCCGATCTCCAGCCGCTGCACATCAAGGTCGTCACGGTGGCTGCGGGCGACACGATCGACTCGCTCGCAGCCGAGATGACGGGCGTCAACCGCAAGGGAGAACTGTTCCGCGTGCTGAACGCCTTCGGCCCGGCTGCCTCGGTGTCTGCCGGCGACAAGGTGAAGATCGTCACCGACCGCTAAAGCGGCCCTGCGCGGAAACGAAAACCCCGCCGGCAGGATTTGCCCGCGGGGTTTCTGTTCCACAGAAAGCGATCACGCTGACCCAGGGGACGCTTGGTTCAGGCCATGCTCATCTCGAACGCCGCGCTGTTGTTCTTGGTCAGCGCGCTCTTGAGCTTTTCCAGCGCGCGGCTCTCGATCTGGCGGACGCGCTCCTTGGAGATGCCGAGCATCGCGCCGAGGGACTCCAGCGTCGCGCCTTCGTCGCGCAGGCGGCGTTCGCGGATGATTTGCAACTCGCGCTCGTTGAGGACACCGAGCGCCGTGCGCAGCCAGCCTGAGCGGCGTTCGACGTCGATGGAGTCGCCCACGACTTCGTCGGGCAACGGATCGTCGCTGACCAGGAAGTCCATGCGGTTGGCCGAACCGCTGCCCTCATCGACGAGCGGCGCGTTGAGCGAGGTGTCCGGCGCGGAAAGCCGCGAGTCCATCATCGCCACGTCGGATTCGGAAACGCCAAGCGCCTCGGAGATCTCCTTGTAGAGCGAACTGTTGGAAAGCATGCCGGAACTTTGCGCCAGCTTGGCGCGCAAGCGGCGCAGGTTGAAGAACAGGGCCTTCTGGGCGGAACTCGTCCCGCCCCGCACGATCGACCAGTTGCGCAGGATGTAGTCCTGGATGGAGGCTCGGATCCACCAAGTGGCATAGGTGGAGAAGCGCACTTCACGCTCCGGCTCGAAACGGGCCGCGGCTTCCAGCAGGCCGACATGGCCCTCCTGGATCAGGTCGCCCATGGACAGGCCGAAGTGGCGGAATTTTGCGGCCATCGAGATGACCAGACGCATATGGGCCGTGGTGATCTTGTGGAGGGCTTCCTGGTCCTGCCTCTCCTTCCAGCGGATCGCCAGCTCCTGTTCCTCTTCCCGGTCGAGATAGGGCGCACGCATTGCGGCCCTGATCAACGTCCTCTTTGCGGCTTCTTCCATAGGATGTCCCCTTCCCTTCCGGTCCCGCGTTGACAATCGTTAACGTCACCCTACGGGGATGGTTCCCGCCGAAAGTTTTCAAGGGGATGCCGGCGGAACGGCCCGGAAAATAAAAAGCCCGGCGCTGCGGCCGGGCTTTGAAGAAATGCGAATGAAAGCGGGCGTCAGGCCGCCGCTTCCTCGACGGGTTCCTCGTCCGCCTCAGGCTCGGCCTCGGCTTCGGCCTTGCTGAGGCGCTTCGGACCCTTGGCCAGATTGGCCTCGATCAGGCGCACGGCCTCGGTTTCCGACATCTGGTTCACCGCGGCGATCTCGCGCGCCATGCGGTCGAGTGCCGCCTCGTAGAGCTGGCGCTCGGAATAGGACTGCTCCGGCTGGTTTTCGGCGCGGAAGAGGTCGCGCACCACTTCCGAGATCGCGATCAGGTCGCCGGAGTTGATCTTGGCATCGTATTCCTGTGCGCGGCGCGACCACATCGTGCGCTTCACGCGGGCGCGGCCCTGCACCACCTTCAGGGCGCGCTCGACATAGTCGGTCTCGGAAAGCTTGCGCATGCCGATGGAGGTCGCCTTGGCCACGGGAACCTTGAGGCGCATCTTGTCCTTCTGAAAGTCGATGACGAAGAGTTCCAGCTTGTGCCCCGCAACTTCCTGCTGGTCGATGGAAACGATCTGGCCGACGCCGTGCGCGGGATAAACGATGAACTCGCCGGTCTTGAAACCGTGACGCGCGGGGGGGGCCGACTTCTTCTGCGGGGTGGTGGTTGCCATACGCCCTGGACTCCTGTTAAGCCGGCTCTCGCACCGGCGAAGCTTGGCGGCACGTCACCGGCGAAATGCCGCGTGCCCGCCTGTGCTGCCGGAACGAAGCAGGCCGCACGGCTGCAAAGCCCAGCTGCCGCCGGACGATGCCCGGCGGGAGATCGGCTCAATCAACCCTTTCCGTTCAGGCTCGGCCTGAACCGGATGCGGATGCCACCTTTCCTGGATAAAAGGCCCGCGGCGCCGCTCAAACGCGCCTGACCTTTAGGCAGTATCGTGCGGATAGCATAAAAACGGGCAAGAATCAAGGATTTGCTGCACTGCAAGCAGCCCATGCCCACAGCAGTGCCCATTCACCTTAATACGCGATCGGCACGCCGACGCCGATTTTCCGAGCCGACGGTCTCGACTGCGCGAGGCCCGCTCAATCACCCTCGCCCGGCTCCGCCGAAAAATACTTCTCGAACTTGTTGGGGACGCCGTCCATCTCCTTGGCTCCGGCCGGAGCGTCCTTCTTCTGCGAGATGTTCGGCCACTTCTCCGCATACTCCGCGTTGAGCTGGAGCCATGTGTCGAGGCCGGACTCGGTATCCGGCTTGATCGCGTCGGCCGGGCATTCCGGCTCGCAGACCCCGCAGTCGATGCACTCGTCGGGGTGGATGACGAGCATGTTCTCGCCCTCGTAGAAGCAGTCCACGGGACACACTTCCACGCAGTCCATATACTTGCAGCGGATGCAGTTGTCGGTCACGACATAGGTCATGCGAGAAACTCCGGGGAGCCGGCGAACACGCGGGCCTTTTGGGAAGGGCAGGTAGCTTTTCGCCGGCGAACTGGCAAGGATGCGCGTTTCCCCATGGTGCCGCAGCGGGAAAAGCGTTTCGGTCGCAGACGGTCCCTCGCGCAGACGGGCGACCGCGTCCGGCAGGTCCGCCGCGCCGTCCTCGCGGATCGGCTCCGGCGACAGGTTCTGGTAGAGCAGCTGCGCCTCAGGCGCCGGGCCGCGGCGTTCGCCCAGGCGCAAAACCCGCAGCACCGCGATGCGGCGGTCAAGGTTGAGCGTCAGCACGTCGCCCGCGTGGAGGGTGTCGGAGCCCCGTTCCGCCTTGCGGCCGTTGATGCGCACGCGGCCGAGTTCCGCGAGCTTCGCCGCCAGGGTGCGCGACTTCACGATCCGGGCGAAGAACAGCCACTTGTCGATGCGCTGCCGCCCAAAGCCGTCGATCCGTTCCGAAATCGCTGCCGTCCTCTACTTCTTCAACTGGTCGCGCAGGGCCGCGAGCTTGGCGAAAGGCGAATCCGGGTCGATGCGCCCTGGCCGCTCCTCGCGGCCCTTCGCCTGCGCGACAAAAGCGGGGCGCTCGCGGCGCTCGCCGCCGGCGGGGCGTTCCCCGCGATCGGGGCGGCGGTCTTCGCGCCCTTCCCGCTCGCGGCGTCCTTCGGGCCGGAAGCTGCCCTTGGCTGGCCTGTCGCCGTCCTCGCGGCGGTCGCGCCGGTGCTCGCCTTCGGGCCGATTGTCACGGGTGCGCTGAGGCGCCGCGGCTGCCTCGCCGGCCGGCTGGGCTGCGATGGCCGGAGAGGGCTGGTTCCCGCGGTTATTGCCACCCGCGCCGCCACGGCGCTCGCCTTGCGGACGGTCGCGGCGGCCCACGCTGTTTTCGCCGCCTGGGCGCCCGCGCCCCTGCGCGTTGCGCTCATCCCGGTTCCGCGGCCCGCGGTTCTCGAAGCGGCCGCCCGGTCGCCAGAGCAGGATCGGCTTGGCCTCCTCGGCGGGCGCAGGCACTGGCTGCGCCGCGGCATCCACGACGGCTTCGGGCGCGACGGTCGAGCCGGCCTGCGCCTCCTCGCTGAGGGCGGCGGGCTCTTCGGCGGAAGCAGCCGCGCTTTCCACGGCTTCCGCTTCGACGGTGGAGGCAGGGTCAGCCTCGACGGCCGGAGCGATGGGGGCGTCCTCGGTTTCGGCAGTTGAAGCGACGGTTTCCGGCGCAACCTCGCTGCCGGCTTCGGCCTCGATGCTCGCAGGTGCGGCATCGCCGGCCGGCGTAGAGTCCGCGGCGGCTTCGACGGCTTCAACCGCCACAAACGAAGCACCTTCCGCCGCCTGCTCCCCTTCACCCTCAGGTGCCGCAACAAGGCTTCGCGCGGCCGCAACTTCGGCTTCCTTCGCGCGCCTGGCAGCTTCTGCGGCTTCGCGCACGGCCTGATCCAGCGCTTCCAGCCGTTCCTTGATTTGGACGGCGGGTTTGGGTTCGGCGCGGTAGCCGAGGCTCTTCAGCACCTCTTCCATGTCGTCGGAGCCGGCGCCGAGGATCGACATCATCGGCGGCGTCACGAGAAAGGCGTTGCCGTCATAGGCGCCGTCCGGCCGGTTGCCCGGCGCGCCCGGCTTCCAGGCGAGCGCCGGCCGGATCAGGTCGGCCAGCCGCTCCAGGATATCGATGCGCACCGCGCGCCGCCCCAGCACGCGGAATCCTGCCAGCCCATAAAAACGCTTGTCGAAGGCCGGATCGACCACCACGGAGGTGCGGCCCGAAGCCAGCGCATTCACGACGTCGCCGAAGCCCGGCAGATCCTTGCCGTCGTTCTTCAAGACCCAAAGCAGCGTGATCAAGCCGGCCGGCGCCGGCTTCACCAAAGTCGGCACGAAGACATGGTACGCGCCGAAGCGCACGCCGAGCCGCCGCAGCGCCGCGCGGCCCTCCGTGTCGAGCGAGCGCATGTCGTCGGCGATGTCGCGCCGGAACACCGTGCCGAAACTCTCGATGAGCCGAAATGCGATGCCCCGCGCGATGCCCGTCAGGCTCTCCGCCGCGCGCATCTCGGCAAGCGGCTTCAAAAGCGATTCGACCTGAAACTGCACGAAGCGCTCGGCGCGGGCCTGGACGGCCTCGCGCGCGGGTCCTGTCAGCTGCTCGTCGGCCAGCAGCACGATGCGCGGCTTCAGCGCGTCGTCGCTTGCCGTCAGCGTGCCGATCGGCGCGCCGATCCAGCGCAGCGTGCCGTCCGAACCCAGCGCGATGTCGCCGTTGGCGCTGGCGGCAAAGCGGCCGGCGCGCGCCTCGAACTCGGCGGCGAGCGCCTTAGCCGCCGCGCCGCGCACGGCCTTGGCCTCCTCGCCGCTGGTGCCGGCATCGGCGGTGAAGCGGAAGCCCTGCAACTCGCCGACGTGATGGCCTTCCACCGTGACGGTGCCCGACGGGCTGATTTCGGCTTCGAGCATGGTGTTTTCTCTCAAGCGCCTTTGAAGGACGGACGTCCTGCGATCTACGAAGCGTTTCGTCAACCGCTCATGCAGCGCATCGGACAGGCGATCCTCCAGAGCGCGCGTTTTTTCGCGCCAGTGTGCCGGATCGGCAAGCCAGGCCGGCTGGTTCGCCACAAAGCTCCAGGTGCGCACCTGGGCGATGCGGTGGGACAGCGTGTCGATGTCGCCTTCGACCGAGTCGGCGCGGCGCACCTGCTCCGCCATGTAGTTCTCGTCCACGGCCCCGCGCCGCGCGAGGTCGAAGAAGATCGAAGCCACGAGGTCGGCGTGCTGCGCCGGCGCGATGCGGCGGTAGTCGGGCAGCGCGCAGGCCTCCCACAAGAGCTTCACCCGCTCGCGCGACCCGGCCAAAGCGCGCACTTCGGGATCGCGGCTCAAGAAATCCAGCGCCTGCGCATCCACCGCCGGCAGGGCGCGCGTCAGACCTTCCACGGGCGCCGGCATCTCGATCGAGCGCTTCAGCGTGTCGATGTTTGCGAAGTCGAACTGGTTGTTGCGCCACTGCAAAACCTTGACCGGGTCGAAGTCGTGGCTCTCGATCTTCTGCAGGAGTTCGTCGGAAAACGGATCGACGCGCCCCGTCACGCCGAACGTGCCGTCGCGCAGGTGGCGCCCCGCCCGGCCGGCGATCTGGCCGAGTTCGGCCGCGGACAGGTCGCGAAACTGGAAGCCGTCGAATTTTCGGTTCTGCGCGAAGGCGACGTGGTCCACGTCGAGGTTCAGCCCCATGCCGATCGCATCCGTGGCGACGAGGTAGTCCACGTCGCCGGACTGGTAGATCTCGACCTGCGCGTTGCGCGTGCGCGGGGATAGCGCGCCGAGGACCACCGCCACGCCGCCACGCTGGCGGCGGATCAGCTCGCCGATCGCATAAACCTCGTCGGCGGAGAAGGCGACGATCGCGGTGCGGCGCGGCAGGCGGGTGATCTTCTTGGAGCCGGCATAGAAAAGGTGGGAAAGCCGCGGGCGGGTGACGACGGATATGCCCTTCAGCAATCGCTCCAGGATGCCGCGCATCGTGGCGGCGCCCAACAGCAGCGTTTCCTGCCGCCCGCGCAGATGGAGGATGCGGTCCGTGAAGATGTGGCCGCGTTCCAGGTCGTTGGCGAGCTGCACCTCGTCGATGGCGACAAAGGCGGCGTCGGTCTGGCGCGGCATCGCCTCCACGGTGCAGACGGAAAAGCGCGCGCCCGGCGGCGTGATCTTCTCCTCGCCGGTGATCAGCGCGACGTTTTTCGCACCGACCTTCTCGCAGACCCGGCCATAGACCTCGCGGGCGAGCAGGCGCAGCGGCAGGCCGATGACGCCGGACTCATGCGCCACCATGCGTTCGATGGCGAGATGCGTCTTGCCGGTGTTGGTCGGTCCGAGCACGGCCGTCACGTCGCGTCCAGAAAGGATCAGCGGCGCGAATTTCTGATTTTCAATGTTCATAGGCGGGCGATTTCTTTCAGGTTCTGCCTATCCCGGACAAGGAGAACCTCTGCTCGCTAAAGGATTTTTCCCCACTTAAGGTTTTCGCAAGGAAATGCCAACGGGAGCCTGCCGTTAACATTTGGAACGGGAAGCGAACGCAGAAGGGACGCACCGGCGTCACGCCTCTGTTTCCGATTCGTTCAGGGCCAGATATGGCGCGTGCAGCGGGGCTTCGACACAAGATGCGGGACCGGCCACCAGCCTTACCCTTCCATCTCGCCGATGCTTGTTAATATTTGCGGCAGTACCGGCAGCAACGAAGGAAGCATCAAAGGGCAAGTGCAAGCTTTTCGTCATCTTTCTTGATGCCGGTTTAAAAACGAGGGCAACAAGATCGCAACTTCCGAGCCGAAGCGGGAACGAATCGGCGACGAATCATGCAGCGGGAATGTTCCTGTTTTGTTCCGCGGTGAGAAATGCTCAGGCGCGGGCCGCCTGAAGAGCTTTTTCCAGGGATGTGGTGCGGCGCGGTTTCACCACGCGGACGGCAAAGCGGATGCCGTGCGCACTCAGCCGTGCCGTCCGGTGGCAAAGGCGCAGAGCCGTCCACAGGAGCCAGCAGAGCCAGAACAATCCCAGCGCGATCCAGGCTGAAAGCTTCCACATCACCTTCGACGTCTTGGCTACCGCCTTGGCAAGCCGGGGGGCGAGGCGCAGCGCACCGCGATAGGCGGGGCCGGTCGTCTCCGCGATGCGGGCAAGGCGCGACACTTCCGCCGTGTTTTCGGCAGTCTTCAGCGTGTCGAGCGCCGCGCGGGGGCCGCGAACGGCCGCGACCGCGCCCACCGCCTCGCCGGTACGGACGATCTCGGCGCGCCCCTCGCGGCGCAGAACCGTGCTGCCCAAGCGGCGCGCCTCCGCCCAATCGAGCCGGCGCGCGGCGCGCACCGTGGCCTCCAGCGCGTCGCCATCGACCGCCTGGCGCGCCAGCCGGAACAGGTCGTCGCCAAGCCGTGCGCCGAGCTTGCCGGTGCGCTTTGCCAGCTTCAGCAGCGAGGCCCCTGCCTTCACCGGCGCCGCGGCACCCGCGGAGGATACGGTCGCCACGGAAAGTCCGACGCCGACGGCGGCCAGCGCCACCACGACCGGATCATAGTCCGGATAGTTCCAGCCTTCCCGCATGAGGTCGCGGATGTCGCCCACCACCATCAGGTCGGTCACCGCCGCGGCGGCCAAACCCACTGCGCTGTCACCCTCGCCATAGACGGCGCCGTCCCAGACCTGCCCCAGCACGCCCGGCTGGTCGGCCACCGCCTGCGCGGGCTTATCCCGCAATTCCGGGGGGAGCATAACGTGTTTTTCGTCTGCCAGCGTTAGGATGCTTTGGGCGAGTTCGGGGTCGTCCTCACCAAGTGCCGCTTCCGCCTCGCGGATGTAGTCGGCGGGCAGAAGGCCGTCGAGTTGAAGGGCAGCCGATGTTTCCGGCGCGTCCCAGCGCTGCACGATCCGCCAAGCATCAAAGGCCGGCGGCACGAACACCGCCCCGCTCGCCGCGAAGGCGGTGAGCGTAAAGAGAGAAACAATGCGGCGGAGCCAGCGAAGCATGAAAGAACTTTGCCGGATCAGGCCGGCGGGAGTGTGGCTGCACGAGGGTTCTAAATCGCGGCGGCATTTTTAGAAACCAGAGTAGGAGCGTGCTCGGCCGTCCTGCTCCGAGCCGCCAAGAGATCAGGAGAAATACTGCCCGCCGTTCGCCGAAAGCGTCGCGCCGGTCATAAACCCGGAACTGTCGGCGGCGAGGAAGAGCACGCATTGCGCGATCTCGTCCGGCTCGCCCAAGCGGCCGACCGGGATCTGCGGCAGGATTCTTTCCTTGAGCACCTTCTCGTCGATCGCCTTGACCATGTCCGTGCCGATATAGCCGGGCGCAACCACGTTGACGGTGATGCCGGCCCGCGCCCCTTCCTGCGCAAGCGCTCGTGCGAAGCCGATGTCGCCCGCCTTCGACGCGGAATAGTTCGCCTGCCCCGCCTGCCCCTTCTGGCCGTTGATGGAGGAGATGGTGATCACGCGGCCCCACTTGCGGTCGCGCATGCCGCCCCAGACATTGTGCGTCATGTTGAAAACGCCGGTGAGGTTGGTGTCGATCACTTCTTTCCACTGCGCGGGCGTCATCTTGTGGAACATCGCGTCGCGCGTAATTCCGGCATTGTTGACCAGCACGTCCACCGGCCCGACTTCGCTTTCCACCTGCGCGATGCCGGCCTTACAAGCGTCATAGTCGGCCACCGACCACTTAAACACCGGGATGCCGGTCTCGTCCTTGAATTTCTGCGCGGCTTCGTCGTTGCCGGCATAGTTTGCAGCAACCTGATAGCCGGTGTTCTTCAAGGCTACAGAGATTGCCGCGCCGATGCCGCGCGAGCCTCCCGTCACGAGTGCCGTTCGTGCCATGAAGTTCCTCCCCTATCGATTTTCAGTTCAGCTTTGCAAAAGCGTCCTGTATCAGCTTCTGGCCGAGCACCGCACCATATCTCGACGAGGCCTCCTTGAAGCCGGCTTGATAGGCCGGGTTTTGGAGCTGGCTCATGCCGACTTGGCAGGGGCCGAGCGCCAGCTTCAGGAGCAGACCGGAAAAGTCGGCGAGCGCCGTCTTCAGGCCTGCCGTATCGTCGGAAAGGGCAGCGATCATCACCTTGCGCATCGCGCCGTATTCCCCTTCGCCGGAGTTGGATACGAAGCAGTCCGCCAGCTTCTGGACGTCTGCCGGTTGCATGGCGCCGCCCTGCGGGGAAGCATTCTGGGCACAGGCGGCACCCGCCTGCCATGCAAGGGCAAAGGCGGCAGCCCTCATCCAGCCGATCGATTGCATTCGCTTCTTTCCCCCGCTTCTGATGAACTTGTTCGACCTACTGCATGGACTCCACGCACATCGCCACACCCATGCCGCCGCCGATGCACAGCGTCGCCAGCCCCTTCTTCGCCCCACGCCGCTTCATCTCGAACAGCAGCGTGTTGAACACGCGCGCCCCGGATGCGCCGACGGGGTGACCGATGGCGATGGCGCCGCCGTTGACGTTCACGATGTCGGGGTCCCAGCCCATGTCCTTGTTGACCGCGCAGGCCTGGGCGGCGAAGGCCTCGTTGGCCTCGATCAGGTCCAGGTCGTCGACCTTCCAGCCGGCCCTTTCCAGCGCCTTGCGCGAGGCCGGTATCGGGCCGGTGCCCATGACCTGCGGGTCGACGCCGGCGGTCGCCCAGGAGACGATGCGGGCCAGCGGGGTAATGCCGCGCCGCGAAGCCTCTTCCTCCGACATCAGCAGCGCGGCGGCGGCGCCGTCGTTGAGGCCCGAGGCGTTGCCGGCGGTCACCGTGCCGTCCTTGTCGAAGGCCGGACGCAGCCGCTGCATCTGTTCGT
>CAXTCF010000071.1:0-19698 GCA_964242945.1 uncultured Rhizobiaceae bacterium
TGCATCCCGCCCCCAACCACCAGCCTGCATCCGATTAACCGTCCGATGCTCTAGTGGCGGAAATGGCGAAAGCCGGTGAAGACCATGGCGAGGCCGGCCTTGTCGGCCGCTTCGATCACCTCGGCGTCGCGCACCGAGCCGCCGGGCTGGATCACCGCGGCAGCGCCGGCCTCAACCGCCGCGAGCAGGCCGTCCGCGAAGGGAAAGAAGGCGTCGGACGCGACGACCGAACCCACCGTCGCCGGCTGGCCGAGGCCCGCGGCCCCCGCGGCGTCGCGGGCCTTCAGCGCCGCGATCCGCGATGCATCGATCCGGCTCATCTGTCCTGCCCCGATCCCCACCGTCGCGCCGTCCCTGGCATAGACGATCGCATTCGACTTGACGTGCTTGGCCACGCGGAAGGCGAAGCGCAGGTCGCGCCATTCCCGCTCGTCCGGCTGGCGCTTCGTGACCACTTTGAGCGGCATGGCGTCCACGTCGGCATTGTCCCGGCTCTGCGCCAGAAAGCCGCCGGCGACCGAGCGGAAGGTGATGCCGTTGGTTTGTCTGTCAGGCAGGCCGCCGGTGAGCAGCAGGCGCAGGTTCTTCTTGGCGGCAACGATCTCCTGCGCCGCCTCGTCGGCATCCGGCGCGATGATCACTTCCGTAAACAGCCTGACGATCTCCGACGCAGCCTCGGCATCCAGCTTACCGCTCAGCGCCACGATCCCGCCGAAGGCCGAAACGGGATCGCAGGCGAGCGCCTTGCGGTAGGCCTCGGCCAATGTGCCGCCGAGTGCCGCGCCGCACGGATTGGCGTGCTTGATGATGGCGACGGCAGGCTGCTCCGCGCCGAACTCAGCGACAAGCTCGAAGGCTGCATCCGTGTCGTTGATGTTGTTGAAGGAGAGCGCCTTGCCCTGCACGACGCGCGCAGTGGCCGGGCCCGGCCGCTGCTCCCCCGTGAGGTAGAGCGCCGCGCGCTGGTGCGGGTTCTCGCCATAGCGCATCTCGGCGGCGAGGACGCCCGCGATCGAAAGGCGGGCGGGCGCCTCCGGCTCGAACGGTTCCGTGAACCAGCCGGCGATGGCGGCGTCATAGGCGGCGGTATGCGCGAAGGCTTTCGCCGCGAGCCTGCGGCGGAGTTCCAGTGGCAGCGTCCCTCCGCCCGCCTCCAATGCCGCCAGCACAAGCGCGAAGTCGCTGGCATCGGTCAGCACGGCGACGTGGGCGAAATTCTTGGCCGCGGCGCGGATCATCGCGGGGCCGCCGATGTCGATGTTCTCCACCACCGTCTCGGCATCCGCGCCGCTGTCGCGCACCGCCCCGAACGGGTAAAGGTTGACCACCAGCAGGTCGATCGCCGCGATGCCGTGCGCCTGCATCGCCGCCGCGTGCTCAGGGTCGTTGCGAAGCCCAAGCAGCCCGCCATGCACGCCCGGATGAAGCGTCTTCACGCGCCCGTCCATGATTTCGGGGAAGCCGGTCAGTTCCGACACGTCGCGGACCGGAAGCCCCACATCCGCCAGCGCTCTTGCCGTGCCGCCGGTGGAAACCAGCTCGACGCCCCGGCGGTGCAGGGCCCGGGCAAGTTCCACGAGGCCCGCTTTGTCCGATACGGAAAGCAGCGCACGGCGGACGGCGACGCGATCCGGCTGCGGCAGATGCTTGGAGGGAACAGCCATGGGATTGCTTCCTGCGCTCAAGCCATGCCCTACCTCGCGCTGGCCGGAGGAGTCCATCCCAGCCAGCAGTGCCTAAATGGTCCGCACCAACCGCCCGGCAAAAAAGCCGTCCAGGCCGGAAATCTCCGGGCGTTCAAGGCGAAGATCGGCGGGCGTGGTGCGCAGCGTGCCTTCGCGTGTCAGGAAGGCATCGATGCCAGGAACCTCGCCGGCCCGGATGGGATCGGCTTGGACTCCCGGCGTTTCCGCCAGGAACGCGGCGAACAGGTTTTCCCCCTCGGTCGGATCGAGCGAGCAGTTGGAGAACACGATGCGGCCGCCCGGCTTCACAAGCATCGCCGCCTTGTCGAGCAGGCGGCGCTGCAAGGCGGCAAGGGTTGCCACGTCGTCCGGCGTCTTGGTCCAGGGGATGTCGGGGTGGCGGCGCACTGTGCCCGTGGAGGAGCAGGGAACGTCGAGCAGCACCGCGTCGAAATCTTCTTCCGGCTGCCAGCGCAGGATGTCGGCCTCAACGATTTTTGCGGAGAGACCGAGCCGCGAAAGGTTCTTTTCCAGCCGCTTCAACCGGGGGCGCGAAGCATCGACCGCCGTCACCTTCGCGCCGGCCAGGATCAGCTGCGCTGTCTTGCCGCCCGGCGCCGCGCAAAGGTCGGCGACTTGGCCGCCGTGCAGGTCGCCGAGCAGTTTTACAGGCAGGCTCGCCGCGGCGTCCTGCACCCACCAAGCGCCCTCCGCGAAGCCGGGCAGGTCCGGCACGGCAGCGGAAAGGCTTTCCAGGCGCACGGAGCCGGTGGGCAGGACGATGCCGCCAAGCCTTTCGGCCAAAACCTCCGGGTCGGTCTTGACGGAAAAGTCGATCGGGGCCTCGGTGCGGTGCATCCGGAGGATGGCCTCCGCCTTTTCCGTGCCGTAGGCCGACCGCAGGCGTTGCGCGAACCAGCCGGGGGCGTCGAGATTGCGCGCCAGCGTATCCGGCAGTTCCGCATCCTTCACCCGCAGGAGCGTACGCAGCACGCCGTTGACGAGCGCCGCAAAGCGGGCCGTGCGCGGGTCCGCTTTCGCCTGGCTGACAGCTATGTCCACTGCGGCATGGTCGGGAATGTCGAGAAACAGGATCTGCGCCGCCGCCACATGGAGGATGTGCCGAAGCGCCGAAGCGTTGGGCGGCAGAGCCTTTTCCATCCGCGCGCGAAGCAGCGTTGCGATGGTGCCGCGGAAGCGCAGGGCCGTGCGCAAAATGGCGCGCACCAGCCCGCGGTCGCGCTCGTCCAGGGCGAGATACTGCCCGTGGCCGTATTCGGGATCGAGCATGCCGTCGAGCTGCGTCTTCTTGTCCACGACGGCTGCAAGGATCTTCGCCGCCGTCTGGCGGACGGCAAGGCCGGCTTTCTGCGTATCGGCGGCGGCGTTCCGCCCTTCGGGCTTGGCGATCGTGCTCATGGCGCAGCACTATTCCGTTCCGCCGCTTCCGGGAACCACCCCCCGTGTCCGAGATGCGAGAACGCGCTGCGCGCCGGCAACGGAAACTTGGTCAAGCCCAGGGGCCGCGGCGCGGCGGCACGGATGGCGTTGAAGTCCGCGCTTTCCCCGCGGCACTCCTTCCCCACGGCGTGGACGGCTGCTGCGGCGCGGTGCCCGACGGGTTGAACGCAGTCGTGTTGCTCGCGGCCTGAGCCCCGAATTCAGACGCCATCGCCTGGAGCGCCGCGATGCGGTTTGCGGTATCCGGATGCGTGGAAAACAGGTTGTCCATCCGCGCGCCTGAAAGCGGGTTGATGATGAACATATGCGCGGTCGCCGGGTTGCGCTCGGCATCCATGTTGGGGATGTCATGGGCGCTCCGCGCGATCTTGTTCAGAGCGGCGGCGAGCGCCAGGGGATTGCGGGCGATCTCCGCGCCGCGCCGGTCGGCGGCGTATTCCCGCGTGCGGCTGATCGCCATCTGCACGACCATCGCGGCAAACGGCGCCACGAGCACCGCCGCCAGCACGCCGACGACGCCCAGCGGGTTGTTGTTTTCGCGGTCGTTGGAGCCGCCGAAGAAGAAGGCGAAGTTGCCGAGCATGCCGATGGCGCCCGCGATCGTCGCGGTGATCGTCATGGTCAGCGTGTCGCGGTTCTGCACATGCGCCAGTTCGTGCGCCATCACGCCCGCCACCTCGTCGGCGTTCAGCCGCTGAAGCAGGCCGGTGGTCGCGGCCACCGCCGCGTTCTGCGGGTTGCGGCCGGTGGCGAAGGCGTTCGGCTGCGGGTTGTCGATCACATAAACCTTCGGCATCGGCAGCCCGGCATTCGCCGCGAGATTGCGCACGATGCGGAAGAATTCCGGTGCGGTGCGCTCGTCCACTTCCACGGCATGGTGCATGCGCAGCACCATTTTATCGGCGTTCCAGTAGGAGAAGAGGTTCATGCCGGCGGCGATCACGAAGGCTATGCCCATGCCGCCCGTGCCGCCGATGAGATAGCCGACGCCCATGAACAGCGCGGTCATCGCCGCAAGCAGCATGGCCGTGCGCAACGTATTCATGGAAAGTCGAACTCCTGTTCAGGCCGGCGTGAAGCGGGATCGCAAAATGCCGGCGCAATTCCTATGATGGGAAGCGCGCCGCTTTGTTTCAATGCGGACGAACAAGGCAGGAGTGCAGCATGGAGCGCATCGACGAATCCCTCGAAGCAGACCAGGCCGAAAGGCAGATGCCGGCCGCAGCCCGGCGCGCGCTGGCTGAAGCCGAAGGGCGCAGAACGGCGCTGGAAGCGAACGAGGCGGCACGGCCAAAGGAGTTCGGCGGGCGCGGCGGCAAGGAACCTGTCCGCTACGGCGACTGGGAGGTTAAGGGCATCGCCTGCGATTTCTGAGCAGACAAGAGGCACCCTGCTCACAAGGACGGAAGGAACGGACGGCTCTGTCCAGCATTAAAGCAGCTTGCCCCTAAACTGAACTGGCGCCCCCGCGATGCTGATCCGGCTAGGCTATGAAATCACCATCGAGTGCAGCCAGCCGCTTCCCGTCATCTCGCTCCTCGACATCCATCCGGAACGGCAGAAGAGCATCCGACGCCAGACGGCCGTGCTGACCAAGCCGGAAACGCCGGGCAGAACCTATCGCGACCTGTTCGGCAACCAGTGCCGCCGCTTCCTCGCGCAGCCCGGAAGCTTCACTATCCTCTATGACGCGCAGGTGGAAGACAGCGGCAAGCCGGATCCGGTCGTCACGATCGCGCGGCAGATGCCCGTCGAACGCCTGCCGCATGAGGTTCTGGGCTTCCTGCTGGGCAGCCGCTACTGCGAGACCGACCACATGAGCGATCTCGCCTGGGAACTGTTCGGGGCGATCCCCGGCGGCTGGGCGCGCGTTCAGGCGATCTGCGACTACGTGCACGACCGCGTCTCCTTCGGCTACGGCTATGCGCGGGCGACGCGCACCGCGGCACAGGCGAATGAGGAACGGGTCGGCGTCTGCCGCGACTTCGCGCATCTCGCCATTACGCTCTGCCGCTGCATGAACATTCCCGCGCGCTACGTGAACGGCTACCTCGGCGATATCGGCGTGCCGGCCGACCCCGCGCCGATGGACTTTTCCGCATGGTTCGAGGCATATCTTGACGGGCGCTGGTATGCCTTCGACGCCCGGCACAATCGCCCACGCATCGGGCGCATCCCGATCGCGCGCGGCCGCGACGCCACGGATGTGCCGCTGCTGCACTCCTTCGGGCCGCACACGCTCTCCGTGTTCAAGGTCTGGACCTATGAGCAGGAAGCCAACCCGGCGAAGCCGCCGCACACGCTGCGCGACCGGACGGTGAGCATGCACATCCTCGCCTGAGCGGAACCTGTTTCAAGCCGAAACAGGACGCGGCCGGGGCGCGTGTTCCAGACCGGCACAATCGAAACCGCCGCGACGGGATAGCCGGGTCGCTGCCGGCCCGCGGTTAACGCATGGTTCACCAGTTTCACCGGACTTCGGCAGGCAAAACAGGCACTTAGCCTTCGGATCTCCTGCTTCGGCTTAGCAACTCTCCGTCCTGGCCGGCAATTCGCAACCTCCCGTGCAGAGGCCGCAAGGCGAAACACGGGGGTTCCAGCGATGCGCGGGATGTCACAGCTTTTCCAGGATTTCGGGAACGACCGGCGCGGCTCGTTCGCCATCGCCGGCGCGATCGCGGCGCCGGTGCTCACCCTGGCGATCGGCTTTGCCGTCGATGTGGCGCAGCTGCTCCACACCCGCTCCAGCCTCCAGAACGCGCTGGACGCAGCGGTCACTTCCACCGCACGCGACCTGACGACCGGCAAGATCAAGGAAAAGGACGCGCGCAAGAACGTGGAAGCCTTCCTGCTGGCGAATGCCAGCGTCGCTCTGGCCAAGAACAATACAGTCGCCCTCGGCAGCTTGACCGTCAGCCGCATCACGAAGACGGTCGAGGCCAACGCCACCGTGCAGGCCGACATGCTCTTCCCCGTGTTCGGCGCAGCCGCGCAGCAGCAGGTGGGTGTGAGCGCCGCCGCGCTGTACTCCGACAAGAAGATCGAGGTGACGATGATGCTCGACATCACGGGCTCGATGGCCGGCAAGAAGATCAAGGACCTGAAGACGGCCGCAGACAACGCCGTCGATGCCCTTCTGGGCGGCGTCGATCCGGACAATCCCCGCGTCCGCGTGTCGATCGTGCCCTATGCCGAAGCCGTGAATGCGGGCAGGCTGGCCGGCACGACGGTGCATCGCGAGATCAGGGACAAGGATGCGCCGCCGGCGCTCCTTGTGAAGGGATCGACGGTGGACATCTTTTCGTCGCCGAGCCTGGTCTCGCTGACGGGTAAGATAGTCAAGCCGGAGCCGAACCTGCCGCTACCCTCCGGCGCGACGGCGGCGCTCGCCGCGGTGCTGACGGCCAAGAAGATCGACAACTGCGCGACCGAGCGCAAGCTGCCTAACGGCACCGCCGACTTCTCCGACACGGCGCCTGACGAGACACGGCTCAACCTGGCAGGCCTGACCTACGCCGCGCTGGTGAACCGGGACGACCGCCTTCCGGCTTCTGCCTGCCCCGCCCCTTCCGTGGTTCCGCTCACCGCCGATGCCGATGCGCTGAAAGCGTCGATCGCGAAGTTTTCCGCCAACGGCTACACGGCCGGCGCCATCGCCTTGCAGTGGGGGTACTACATGCTCTCGCCGGCTTGGCGCGACACCATCAGGGATGCCGACCTCGGCGACGGCGCCGCGAACTACGACAACAAGAAGACGGCCAAGGTCGCGATCCTGATGACCGATGGCGAGTTCAACACCGCGTTCACCGGCGGCAGCCCGACCGACACCAACCTGCACGACAAGGGCGTCGTCTCAGGCGAAAACGCCGAAGGCATCTGCGACGCCATGAAGGACAACGGCATCCAGGTCTTCACGGTCGGCTTCGCGCTGCCCGCCAAGGAAAGCAGCGCGGCGCGCAAGGTGCTGAAAGCCTGCGCCAGCACCGACACGGCGGCGATCAGGCACTTTTACGACGTGGCGAACGGCGAGGAGCTGGACAACGCCTTCCAAGAGATCATCGCCAATGCCGAGCGGCTCGCGGTGACGAAGTAGCGCGCTGTCCGCTGCGCCCCGCTGCGCCTAAGCGCCAAAAACAACGGCCCGCCCCTGAGGCCCGGCGCGGCCCTTTCCGTGTTTCGTCCGCGGCGCGGCTTCGTTGGCGGCAGTCAGAAGACCGCCGGCCGCGCGTCATGCAGCATCAGCGAAGGAGCTGTCCTTCACCGAGGCAATCCGCCGAGACCACGAAACGGGACAATTCACTCGACATCAGACCACCTCCTTTCGATTGTTGAACACGGGCGCAATGTGGGGGAAGCCGCCTCGGCGCGCAAGGGCTCGCGACTCGTCCGAGCATTACGAAACGGCATCGCCGCGCGTCCAAGGAGAGACTCGCTATTGCGGTGGGCGCATTTCCATCAAGCGAAGAACCGGCTAACCCCGGCGCCATGCGCAGCCTGATCCTTTTCCCGCTTGCGGCTTTGGCAGAAATCGCCGGCTGCTTCGCCTTTTGGGCATGGGCACGCTCCGGCGCGTCCGCTTGGTGGCTGCTCCCCGGCATCCTTTCGCTTGCAGCCTTCGCCGGCCTGCTCACGCTCGCGCCGGCGGCCGCGGCCGGCCGCGCCTTTGCAGCCTATGGCGGCATCTACATCGCCGCGTCGCTCGCCTGGCTGTGGGCGGCCGAGGGCTTACGGCCGGACCGCTGGGATGTTCTCGGCGGCGCGATCTGCCTGGGCGGCGCGGGCGTGATCCTCTGGGCGCCGCGCGCCGGCTGATCAGCCGGCGCGCTTGTTCTGGCGGTTGGCGACGAGATCGTCCACCACCGCGGGGTCGGCCAGCGTCGAGGTGTCGCCAAGCGCGGAGAAATCGTCCTCGGCGATCTTGCGCAGGATGCGACGCATGATCTTGCCGGACCGCGTCTTCGGAAGGCCCGGCGCCCATTGAACCTTGTCGGGCGAGGCGAACGGTCCGATCTCGCTCCGCACATGCGCGACCAGTTCCCTGCGCAGCGCGTCCGTGCCCTCCACGCCGCCCATCAGCGTGACGTAGCAGTAGATGCCCTGCCCCTTGATGTCGTGGGGGTAGCCGACGACGGCCGCTTCCGACACCTTGTCATGGCTGACCAGGGCGGACTCCACCTCCGCCGTGCCCATGCGGTGGCCCGATACGTTGATCACGTCGTCCACGCGCCCCGTGATCCAGTAGTAGCCGTCGGCGTCGCGCCGGCAGCCGTCGCCCGTGAAGTACTTGCCCTTATAGGTCGAGAAGTAGGTCTGCACGAAGCGCTCGTGGTCGCCATAGACCGTGCGCATCTGGCCGGGCCAGGAGTCGGTGATGCAGAGGTTGCCGCTGGCCGCTCCTTCCAGGACGCTGCCTTCGCCGTCCACAAGCTGCGGCTTCACCCCAAAGAAGGGCCGCGTGGCGGAACCCGCCTTGAGGTCGGTGGCGCCGGGCAGCGGCGTGATCAGGATGCCGCCGGTCTCCGTCTGCCACCACGTATCGACGATCGGCACCCTTTCCTCGCCGACCACGCGAAAATACCATTCCCAGGCTTCCGGGTTGATCGGTTCGCCGACGGAGCCCAGAACTTTCAGCGAAGCCCGCGAGGTCTTCTTCACCGGCTCGTCGCCTGCGCCCATCAGGGTGCGGATGGCAGTCGGCGCGGTGTAGAAGATGTTGACCTTGTGCTTGTCGATGACCTCCCAGAAGCGCGACGCCGAGGGATAGTTCGGCACGCCCTCGAACATCAGCGTCGTAGCACCGTTCGCCAGCGGGCCGTAGACGATGTAGGAATGGCCGGTCACCCAGCCGACATCGGCCGTGCACCAGTAGATGTCCCCGTCGTGGTAGTCGAACACGTACTGGTGCGTCATCGAAGCATAGACGAGGTAGCCGCCGGTGGTGTGCAGCACGCCCTTCGGCTTGCCGGTCGAGCCCGAAGTGTAGAGGATGAAGAGCGGGTCCTCCGCCCCCATCGGTTCCGGCTCGCACGCGACGCTGGCCGCTGCCATCGCGTCGTCATAGGCGATGTCGCGGCCCTCCGCGAAAGCCGTCTTGCCCCCTGTGCGCTTCACCACCAGCACGGTCTTCACGGCGACGCCGTCGCGCGCGGCGATGTCGATCGCCTTGTCCGTGTTGTCCTTCAGCGGCACCGGCTTGCCGCCGCGCACGCCCTCGTCCGCCGTGATGACGAAGGTTGACGCGCAGTCCACGATGCGCCCCGCAAGGCTGTCGGGCGAGAAGCCGCCGAACACCACGGAATGCACCGCGCCGATGCGCGTGCAGGCGAGCATCGCATAGGCTGCTTCGGGGATCATCGGCATATAGATCGTCACCCGGTCGCCCTTTTGGACGCCGTTGGCCTTCAGCACGTTGGCGAGCTTGCAGACCTGTGTGTGCAGTTCGCGGTAGGTGATCTTCTTGTCCTGCGAAGGATCGTCGCCTTCCCACAAAAGCGCCGTCTGGTCGCCGCGTTTCTCCAGGTGGCGGTCGATGCAGTTGGCGGAAACGTTGGTCTGCCCATCCTCGAACCACTTGATCGACACCTCGCCGTCGAAGGAGGTGTTCTTGACCTTCGTGAACGGCTTCGTCCAGTCGATGCGCAGGCCGTGCGCCGCCCAGAATTTCTCCGGATTTTCCACGCTTTCGGCATACCATTTGAGGTACGCCTCGTTGTCGAGCAGCGCGCGCTCGCGCCATTCCGGCCGCACTGGATGGACGTGATCTGTCATGGCGCTCCTCCCGCTCGGCACCCCTGCTTCTCCCGGCCGCGTTCTATCAGCAAGCAGCGCACGCACACAACGCCAGCCGCAGGCACATAAGTAAGAAAGCGTTAACCAAGCCGGCGCAGCATCTTGCGCGTGGAGGATCGTTCAACAAGCCGAGGACGACCATGCTTGAAGCAGAGCTTGCCCCATCTCCTGCAAGATTCGCGGAAACCGAACTGGTGCTGAAAGGCTACGGCCTGCTGACGGCGCAGTTTCTCTACCACTACCCCGACCACCCGCACCTGCTCCAGACCTATCTCTGGCAGGACTACGACCTCGCCCCGAAATTCCCCAAGCTGTTCGGCTTCATCGAGTTCTGGAAGGCGGAGATCGAGGGGCCGCTTCATTCCGTGCGCTACACCCACAAGAAGCTGATCTCGCCGAACGAGTGGCGCAACGTTTCCGGCGAGTTCGTGCTGCACTGAGCGATCGTTCCGCTGTCCTGCGGGAACGCGAGGCCTCACACGGCGTTTTACGTCTCCAACGCGGCGGCTTGGCTGAAGCCCAAGTCCCGCACAGCGACGGAAACGCAATCAGCGGAGGCGACAGTGGGCTTGTTTGACAATGGGGGTTCGAACCCGAACCTGACGAAAGGGCTCATAGCCGTGGCCGGCGCGCTGCTGGCCGGCAAGCTGCTCTCGAACCGCATCGACCAGCCGGAGGAGGGTCAGCCGGCGCCGCAGCCTAGGCCGCATCCGGCTCCGTCCAGCAGCGATCGCGACGACGGCGGCGTTCTCTCCGGCGGTCTCGGCGGCCTCCTGGATAAGCTGCGCAGTGCCGGCCACGGCGAGGTGGCGGAGAGCTGGGTTCAGCCCGGCGAAAACAAGCCGATCGCGCCGCGCGACCTCGGGGGCGCCATCGGCCAGAAAACTTTGGGTCAGCTTGCCGCCGAGTCGGGGATGTCCGAGCAGGAACTGCTCGAACAGCTGTCCAAGGTGCTGCCGGGCATGGTGGACAAGCTGACGCCCAACGGCCAAGTGCCGAGCAACGCCGAAGTCGCCAACAACTCCATGTGGAAGAACCCCTGGTAAGGTCGCCGCCGCACCAAAGCGGCACCTGTCTTCAAGCGTGCAGCCCGGCCTCGCGTCCTGACACTCCAGAAAGAGGCCGGGCTTCCTCTCAGAAGCTTACTTCCGAGCATCCGCCTTGAAGGGCTCAGGCCTGCGGCCCTGCTTCTGCCGCTCCAGCATCCAGCCGGGATATTCCGGCGCCAGTGCGCCGGCCTCGTCCAGCCGCTTGAGATCATCGGCGTCCAGCGTGATCTCCGTGGCGGCGAGGTTCTGGTTGAGCTGTTCCTCGTTTTTCGCACCGATGATCACGCTCATCCCCCAGGGCCTTGCCAGCACATAGGCAAGCGCCGCGCCGGCAACGCTGGCGCCGTGCTTGGCCGCGATCTCGCGCAAAACGGCGACGCAGGCCCAGGCGCGATCCTCGTCCACCGGCGGGAAGTTGAACTGCGCGCGCCGCCCCTCGCCGTTGCCCGGCGCACCCGGTCCGTACTTGCCCGAAAGCAGCCCGCCGGCCAGAGGCGACCAGACCATGAGGCCGAGCTTCTCCTCTTCCAGCAGCGGCACGATCTCGCGTTCGAGGTCGCGGCCCGCTATCGAGTAGTAGGCCTGCACCGTCTCGAAACGGGCTAAGCCGAGCTTTTCCGAGATGCCCAGCGCCTTGGCGATGCGCCAAGCCTGCCAGTTGGAAACGCCGACATAGCGTACCATCCCGCGGCGCACGAGGTCGTCCAGAGCGCGCAGCGTTTCCTCGATCGGGGTGACCGTGTCCGTGCCGTGGATCTGGTAGAGGTCGATGTGGTCGGTTTGCAGCCGCTCCAGGCTGGCCTCGACGGAGTCCATGATGTGCCCGCGCGAGGCGCCGCGATCGTTCGGCTTCGAGCCCATCGAGCCGAACACTTTCGTGGCGATGACCACGTCGGAGCGCTTGACGCCGAGGTTCTTCAGCGACCGGCCCAGGATGCGCTCGGAATTGCCGGAGGAATACACGTCGGCCGTGTCGAAGAAGTTCACGCCGGCCGCGATGCTGCGCTCCACGATCCTGTCGGCAGCATCCTGGTCCACGCCCGCAATCAATCCCCATTGTCCGTTCTCGCCCGCCTCGCCGAAGGTCATGGTGCCGAGGCAGATTTCGGAAACGAACAGGCCCGTCCGGCCAAGCTGGTTATACTTCATGGGATGCGCCTTTCGCGAAGAACGGCGCGGAACATAGGTGCAGTGCAGCAAAGGTCTAGGCGGCGCTCCGGCAAACCGCGGAGGGGGGCGTGTCGCCTCTGGACTGCCCGGCGGAAGCGTGGCAGCTTTTCATCCGGGGCCGGGGCCCAAAGACACCGGCGGAGGCATGCATGCCTGATGCTGCGACGGACGAGTGGGTGCTCATCTTCTCGGATGGGACCGGCCAGCGCGGCGTCCGGGACGACGCCGACAGGGGCGAGATCGACGGCGTGCGGATCAAGGGCACGAACGTGTTCTGGATGTTCAGCGCCGCCGAAGGAAAACCGGGCCTCGCCACCTTCTACGATCCAGGGCTGGGCGCGCCGGAGGAAGGTTCGCGCGGCTGGCGCCGCGCCGCCGAGAACCTGTGGAGCCAGGCAACCGGCTGGGGCATCACCGCCAACATCACGGACTGCTACGACGCGCTTCTCGCGAAGTGGAGGCCCGGCATGAAGATCGGCCTCTTCGGGTTCAGCCGCGGGGCCTACACCGTTCGATGCGTGAGCGGCGTGCTTTCCACCTGCGGACTGGCGACGACCGACGGTGCCGCCGCGATCGACAGGGAGAAGGAGGGGCCCGGCGCCGAGCGGCGGCGGCAGATCGCGGATAAGGCGGTCGCCGCATACGAGCTGGACGACAAAGCTGCGCGCGAAGCAGCCGGCGCGGCCTTCGCCCGCAAGTATGCCGCAGCCCCGGTCGTGCCCGATGTGATCGGGGTGTTCGACACCGTGGAGTCGCTGGGGCTGCCCGGCGTCACGAACATGGTCAACCCGTTCAAGCACAGGTTTCACAACAAGAGGCTCTCGCCGCGCGTGCGGATCGGCCTGCATGCCCTCTCGATCGACGAGAACCGCAAGGCCTTCGCGCCGGTTCTTTGGGACGATCCCGACGCCCAAGCCGGTTCGGCCGGTCAGATCATCGAACAATGCTGGTTCCCCGGCGTGCACTCCGACATCGGCGGCGGCTACGAGGAGAAGGGGCTCTCCGACCTCGCCCTCGCCTGGATGCTCAAGCGCCTCCACGCGCTTGCCGGCCTGCGCATCCCGCTTGACGAAGCGACTCTGAAGCCAGACTTGCATGCCGACGCCCACAACGAGCGGACGGGCATGGGCGTGGCATGGTGGCCGGCAGAACGCAGCATACGCGGCGAGACGGCAGACATCGCCGCTCTATGCGCGAAGCTGGAAGACCGCTTCGAGCGTCTAATGACCTACCGGCCGCGTCCGTTGTCGAAGCATCCCCGCATGAAGCGCTTTTATGGAACCTCCCGCGAGACGCGAAGCCGCGGTTCAGCGTCGCCCGAAGATGGCTGAGCCGACGCGCACGCTCGTCGCGCCGAAGCGCACGGCAAGCTCATAGTCCCCCGACATACCCATCGAAAGCTTATCGACACCCGCCTCGCGGGCGAGCTTTTCCAGCAGGGCGAAATGCGGGCCGGGGTTTTCCTCCAAAGGCGGGATGCACATCAGCCCCTCGATTGAAAGACCGTGCTGGGCGCGGCAGCGCTGGACGAAGCTGACAGCTTCGCGCGGGTCGATCCCGGCCTTCTGCTCTTCCAGGCCGGTGTTGACCTGGGCATAGAGCCTCGGCGCCCTGCCCTGCTTTCCGATCTCCCTGGCAAGCTCCGCGGCGATCTTCTCGCGGTCCACGGTTTCGATGACGTCGAACAGCGCCACCGCCTGCGCCGCCTTGTTGGACTGGAGCGGGCCGATCAGGTGCAGTTCCACGCCAGGAAACGCCTCCCGCAGGCCCGGCCACTTCTCCGCCGCCTCCTGCACGCGGTTCTCGCCGAACACGCGCTGCCCGGCTTCGAGGACAGGGGGGATGTCTTCCGCAGAGAAGGTCTTGGAAACGGCGACCAGCGTCACGGCGCCCGCCGCCCGGCCCGCCTCGCTTGCTGCCTTCGCGATCGCAGCTTCAACCGTGCGCAGCCGCGCAACGGCCGCCGGCGCGGCATCCTCGAACTGCTTCGTCTCGCTCAAGCCGCGGGGATTCCTCAAGGTTGACGGGTTGGGGAAAGCGTGGTGAAGGTCCGGCCGACCTCTCCCTACCCCTGAATGAAGCGAAACGCCGTTCATGGCAACCGAACGATACAATCCGCGCGCCGCCGAGCCGAAATGGCGGAAGGTGTGGGACAGCGCGAAGCTGTTCGAGACCAGAAACGACGATCCCCGCGAAAAATACTACGTGCTGGAGATGTTCCCCTATCCTTCGGGGCGCATCCACATGGGCCATGTCCGCAACTATGCGATGGGCGACGTGGTGGCGCGCTTCATGCGCGCGAAAGGCTTCAACGTGCTGCACCCGATGGGCTGGGACGCCTTCGGCCTGCCGGCTGAAAACGCCGCGCGCGACAATCATGTCAACCCGCGCGACTGGACCTATAAGAACATCGACACGATGCGCGCGCAGCTCAAGACCATGGGCCTGTCGCTGGACTGGTCGCGCGAGATCGCCACCTGCGATCCCTCCTACTACAAGCACCAGCAGAAGATGTTTCTGGATTTTTGGAACGCCGGCCTGGTCGAGCGTCGCGCGGCCAAGGTCAATTGGGACCCGGTGGACGGCACGGTGCTCGCCAACGAGCAGGTGATCGACGGGCGCGGCTGGCGCTCCGGCGCTCTGGTCGAGCAGCGCGACCTGACGCAGTGGTTCCTGAAGATCACGGGCATGAGCGAGGAACTGCTCGCCGGCCTGGACACGCTGCGGCGCTGGCCGGACAAGGTCAAGCTGATGCAGCGCAACTGGATCGGCCGCTCCGAAGGCCTGCTGATCCGCTGGGCGCTCGATCCCGCCACCGGGCCGGGTGGCGAGACCGAACTGGAAATCTACACGACGCGGCCGGACACCATCTTCGGCGCCTCCTTCATGGCGATCGCGGCGGACCACCCGCTGGCGAAACAGGCGGCAGAAAACAATCCGGCGCTGGCCGCGTTCATGGAAGAGGTTCGCCACGCCGGCACGTCCGCTGCCGCGCTGGAAACCGCGGAGAAGAAGGGTTTCGACACCGGCATCCGCGTGGTTCACCCCTTCGATCCCGATTGGACGCTGCCGGTCTATGTCGCGAATTTCGTGCTGATGGACTACGGCACGGGCGCCATCTTCGGCTGCCCGTCCGGCGACCAGCGCGACTTGGACTTCGCCCGCAAATACGGCCTGCCCGTCGTGCCCGTGGTGATGCCCGCCGGCGCGGACGCGGCAACATTTACCGTCGGCGACACCGCCTACACGGATGACGGCCTGATGATCCACTCCCGCTTTTTGGACGGGATGAGCACGGACGCCGCTTTCAACGAAGTTGCCGCGCGGCTGGAAGCCGCCTCGCTCGGCAATCGCCCACAAGCGCAGCGCAAGGTGAATTTCCGGCTGCGCGACTGGCTGATCTCGCGCCAGCGCTATTGGGGCTGCCCGATCCCGGCGATCCACTGCGACGCCTGCGGCACGGTGCCGGTGCCCCCCGATCAGCTGCCGGTGGAACTGCCGGCCGAGGTGTCCTTCGACAGACCGGGCAATCCGCTCGACCACCATCCGACCTGGAAGCACGTTTCCTGCCCGCAGTGCGGCAGGCAAGCGCGGCGCGACACGGACACGATGGATACCTTCGTGGACTCGTCCTGGTATTACGTGCGCTTCACCGATCCGTGGAACGCTTCGGCGCCGACCACGCCGGGCGTAGCGGACGGCCCCGCAGGCTGGATGTCGGTGGACCAGTATATCGGCGGCGTCGAGCACGCGATCCTGCACCTCCTCTACTCCCGCTTCTTCGCCCGCGCGATGACCGCGACCGGCCATCTCGCGGAAACCGCGGAGCCGTTTGCCGGCCTGTTCACGCAAGGCATGGTCGTGCACGAGACCTACCGCCTCCCCGAAGGCTGGATTACGCCGGCCGAGGTCAAGGTCACGGACCTGGACGGCGTGCGCACCGCCGTGCTGCTCAAGGACGGCGCCCCGGTGGAGATCGGCGCGATCGAGAAGATGTCGAAGTCCAAGAAGAACGTCGTGGACCCCGATGACATCATCGCCTCCTATGGCGCCGATACCGCGCGCTGGTTCATGCTTTCGGACAGCCCGCCCGACCGCGACGTGATCTGGACGGAAGCCGGCGTGGAAGGCGCGCATCGCTTCGTGCAACGCGTGTGGCGTCTGCTTTCGGCGGCCGCGCCTCATCTGGCAGGCGTCGCACCGGCTCCGGCTGCCTCAGGTTCGGGACTTGTGGTTTCCAAGGCGGCGCACAGGGCGCTGAAGGCGGTCGGCGAGGACATCGAGAAGCTGGCCTTCAACCGCGCCGTTGCGCGCATCTACGAACTGACCAACGCCCTGACCGCGCCGTTTGCCGGCCTCGACAGCGCCGAGCCTCAGGAAAAAGCCGCCGCGCGCGATGCCGCGGAGATCCTGGTGCGGCTGCTCGCGCCCATGATGCCGCATCTGGCGGAGGAGTGCTGGGCGGCTCTGGGCTGCGAGGGGCTGGCGGCGCAGGCCGCTTGGCCGGCCTTCGATCCCGCTTTGGTGCGTGACGAAGAGATCACGCTGCCCGTTCAGGTGAACGGCAAGAAGCGCGGCGACTTGACGGTGCCGCGCGATGCGGACCAAGCTGCGGTGGAACGGATGGCGCTCGAACTGGAAGCCGTCCGGCGCGCTTTGGACGGGAAGCCCCCGCGCAAGGTGATCGTTGTTCCGCAAAGGATCGTCAATGTGGTTGCCTGACCCCTTAGCTTTGCGTTGCGGCGCGTTGGCGCTCGGCCTGCTCGTCGCAGCATCGGTTCTCCCCGGCTGCACCGTGCGCCCGCTCTACGCCAGCAACGACATGGCCGGAACGGGCCGGAACGGCGACGCCGCCAATGCGGCAGGGCTGTCCGATATCGGCGTCGCGCCCGTCACTTCGCTCGACGCGCTGGCGGTGCGCAACCAGCTTATCTTCCTGCTGAACGGCGGCGCCGGCCAGCCGGTCAACCCGCGCTACACGGTCAGGCTCAATATCCTGACCATTGCCCAAGCTGCCGCATCGATCCAGATCGCCACCGACGAGAGGGCGACGGCCGCGCAGGTCGTGATGACGTCCCGATATATCGTCATTGACAATCAGACGGGCAAGCCAGTCGCCACCGGCAGGCGCGAGATGGTCTCGTCCTACGACGTGCCCCGTCAGGAGTTCGCGGCCTTGCGGGCTCGGCGCGACGCCGAGAACCGCGCGGCGCGTGAGCTAGCCGAACTGCTCCGGCTCGCCCTTGCACAGGATCTCGCTCTGCTCGCAAAAACACCTGTCGCGCTCAAGTAACCGCCGAAGCGGCAGTGAAAGCGGAGGCGCTCCCGTTCGCGCCTCCGGGGCAAACCCGGCCTATTCGATCGTCTGGCCGGTCTTTTTCCAGTCGGCCACGAATTGCTCCAGGCCCTTTTCGGTCAGCGGGTGCTTGACCAGCGCCTTCAGCGTCGCGGGCGGCACGGTGGCGACGTCGGAGCCGATCAGCGCGGCCTGCTTCACGTGGGCGATCGTGCGGATGGACGCCGACAGAATCTGCGTCTTGAAGTCGTAGTTGTCGTAGATCGTGCGGATTTCCTCGATCAACTCCATGCCGTCGGTGCCCATGTCGTCGATGCGGCCGATGAAGGGAGAGATGTAAGTGGCGCCGGCTTTCGCCGCGAGCAGAGCCTGGTTGGCGTTGAAGCAGAGCGTGACGTTCACGTGGCGCCCCATGTCGGTGATCTTCTTGCAGGCCTTGAGCCCGTCCAGCGTCAGCGGCACCTTGATGCAGACATTTTCTGCAACCTTCATCAGCACGTCGGCTTCCCGCATCATGCCGTCGAAGTCGATCGCCGCGACTTCGGCCGAAACGTCGCCCTTGGTGATGTCGCAGATCTCCTTGATGATCTGCTTGAAGGGACGGTTGGCCTTCATGATGAGCGACGGGTTGGTGGTCACGCCGTCGATCAGGCCTGAGTCCTGAAGCTCCTGGATCTCCTTGGTATCGGCTGTATCGACAAAGAACTTCATGATCTTCTTTCCCCTGTTACAAAATCTCGGCGCGGCAGGCGCTCCCCGGCAGAACTCCGCGCCTTTCCGCAACGTTCCCCATAAACGAGGTTTGATTGGCGAAAAAGCAGGAATAAAGAGAGAACATTCCGGACAAACCCGCGCCAGATGATGCTCGACCTGTTTTCCTCCCTGCCGGACCAGCCGGCACAGCCGCGGCCGGAACGCAGGCCGCAGTTTCGCTGCGTGCCGGTGATGGTGCCTATGCCGGCCGAGCGGCCCTACTCCTACCTTGTCCCCGACGGAATCCGGGTTGAAGCCGGCGCGGTCGTGCGCGTGCCGCTCGGTCCGCGCCAGGTGGCCGGCGTGGTGTGGGACGGGCCGGGCGAGGCCATCGATCCGAGGAAGCTCAAGCCTATCCTCCAGGTGTTCGACTGCCCGCCGGTTTCGGAAGCCATGCGCCGCTTCGTGGACTGGATCGCCACCTACACGCTCGCGGCCCCCGGCCTCGTGGTGCGCATGCTCCTGCGCGCGCCCGAAGCCTTCGATCCCGAACCGCCGGTCCACGGTCTGACCGTCACCGGCCGGCGGCCCGACCGCATGACGCCGGCGCGCGCCCGCGTGCTGGAACTGGTTGACGGCGGCGAGACCTGGACGCGCGCCGGTCTCGTGCACACCGCGGGCGTTTCCGCTTCCGTGATCGACGGGCTGACGGCAATCGGCGTGCTGAAGCCCGTCGAGGTCCCGCCGCAGCCGATCGTGCCGCTGCCCGATCCCGCTTTCGGTGCGCCTCGCTTGAACGGCGCGCAAGAGGAGGTCGCCTCGGCGCTGCGCGACGCCGTGGCGGCGCAGGCCTATTCCGTGGCGCTGATCGACGGCGTGACCGGGTCGGGCAAGACCGAGACCTATTTCGAGGCGGTCGCGGCGGCTTTGGAACGGGACAGGCAGGTGCTGATCCTGCTGCCTGAGATCGCCCTGACCCAGGTCTTCCTGGAACGATTCGAGAAGCGTTTCGGGGCCAAGCCCGCCGAGTGGCACTCCGACGTTTCGCCCAAGAACCGCGAAAAGGTCTGGCGGCAGGTGGCGGAAGGCAGCGTCCGCGTCGTGGCCGGCGCCCGCTCCGCCCTTTACCTGCCCTTCCGCGAACTCGGCCTGATCATCGTGGACGAGGAGCATGATCCCGCCTTCAAGCAGGAGGACCGCGTCTTCTACAACGCGCGCGACATGGCGGTGCTGCGCGCGCGGATGGGCGGCTTCGCGATCGTGCTCGCCTCCGCCACGCCATCCGTGGAAAGCCAGGTCAACGCCGCGCAAGGGCGCTACCAGAAGCTCGTCCTGCCCGGCCGCTTCGCCGACGCCGCCCTGCCCGACCTCGAAGCCGTGGACCTGCGCCGCGCCCCCCCGCCGCGCGGGAAATTCCTGTCGCCCGTGCTGGTGCAGGGCATGCGCGAAACGCTCGGACGCGGCGAGCAGTCGCTGCTCTTCCTCAACCGGCGCGGCTATGCGCCGCTGACGCTCTGCCGCGCCTGCGGCCACCGCTTCCAGTGCCGCTCCTGCT
>CAXTCF010000072.1:0-19677 GCA_964242945.1 uncultured Rhizobiaceae bacterium
TGGCACCCGCCCCCGGCCGGCAGACTGCGTGCGATTAACCGTCCGATGCTCTAGCAGCGTGGACGCTTGTGCGGAAGCGGGCGCCACTCCGGTGCGAACGCGCCTCCAGACAGCGCCGCGGCGTGGAATTGCAAGACAGGTCTTCGCATGCTGAAGGGAAGCCTGCCTGCTGGACGGCGACGACTGCCGGGGATCGCCGCTTCTCTCCACCGGGCCTTCGAAAATGCGCCGGCCGGCGGGCGCGGGGTAGCGCGGGCGGCGAAATTCCGGCATGGCTGACCGCGCTTTTTCGTCCGGGATGACTGCATGCCCATCACGAGCCGGTCCTTTCTCCGCTCGACCATCATCCTGTTCTGCGTCGGATTGGTTGCGGTGCTGGCCATCGCCGCCGCCTCGCTGTGGCTGACGAACAAGACCGCGGACTATTCGCAGGCCGTGACGGACGTGCGCAGGGTGCGTTCCGCGGCGGTGGATCTGCGCGCCCTTCTCAAGGACGCCGAGACCGGGCAGCGCGGTTTCCTCCTGACGGGGAATGAAACCTATCTGGCGCCCTACACCTTGGCGATCGGGAAGATCCCGGAGCAGATCGGCCGGCTGCGGGAGCGCGCGGAGGTGTTTCCCGACGTGCAAGCCGCACTCGACCCGCTCACCGGCCTGATCGACGCCAAGCTGGCCGAACTGGCGCAAACGATCGCGCTCGCCCAGGGCGGCCGGAGGAGCGAAGCGCTGGCGCTGGTCAACACCAACCGCGGCAAGCGCCTGGCGGAGGAGGCCGATGCGATTTTCACCAATGTCGTCAGCCAGGCCGATGCGCGTTTCGCCGAGCGCGTGGCCGACCAGACGGCAAGCGTCGATGCCTTGCAGACGGTTTCGCTTCTGGGCGGGCTGGTGATCCTCGTGGTTGCGGGGGGCGCCGGCTGGCTGGTGCTGCGCTATACGAACGAGCTTTACGCGGCGCGTACGGCCATCGAGACGCTCAACGCAGGGCTGGAAGAGCGCGTGCGCGACCGGACCAAGGACCTGCGCCGGGCCAACGACGAGATCCAGAAGTTCGCCTACATCGTGACGCACGACCTGCGCGCGCCGCTGGTCAACATCATGGGTTTTACGGGCGAACTGGAAACAAGCCTCGCCGCGATGAAAGCCTACATGCAGACCGTGGATGCAACGCCACAGTCGCGCGAAGCGAAGCTTTCCGTGGAAGAAGACGTGCCGGAGGCGCTCGGCTTCATCCGCACCTCGACGCGCAAGATGGATGGGCTGATCAATGCGATCTTAAAACTTTCGCGCGACGGGCGCCGGCCGTTGAAGCCGGAGCGGCTGCAACTCGACGTCCTGCTGCGCAATGCGGCCGATGCGGTCCAGCACCAGCTTGCGGAAGTGGAAGGCAGCGTTGCCTTCAGCATCAAGGTGCCGGCGCTCGTGTCCGACCGCCTGACCCTGGAGCAGACCTTTGGCAACCTGCTGGACAACGCGATCAAGTACCGCGAGCCGGGCCGTCCGCTCAAGGTGGAGATCGGCACGGAATTAGTGACGGGCGGCGCTGTCGCCATTGCCTTCGCCGACAACGGCCGCGGCATCGCGCCGGCCGACCACGAGCGCGTCTTCGAGCTCTTTCGCCGCTCCGGCAAGCAGGATAAAGCGGGCGAGGGGATCGGGCTCGCCCATGTGCGCTCCGGCATCCGCAATCTCGGCGGGGACATTTCCGTTGCGTCCGAGCTCGGGGTCGGCACCACCTTCACCATCACCTTGCCGCGCGACCTCGCCGCGGTGATCAAGAGCCAAGAAGCCTAAGAGAGTTTCCATGAACGGAGAGCCGAAAGCCGTCACCATCGTGATGATCGAGGACGACGAGGGGCATGCGCGGCTGATCGAAAAGAACATCCGCCGCGCCGGCGTCAACAACGAGATCAAGCCGTTTTCCGACGGGACCTCGGCGCTGACCTTTTTGTTCGGGCCGGACGGCTCCGGCGAGGTGAGCGCGGGGCGTCACCTGCTGGTTCTGCTCGATCTCAACCTGCCCGACATGACCGGCGTGGACATCTTGGAGAAGATCAAGGCCAACCCGCACACCAAGCGCTCGCCGGTCGTGGTGCTGACCACCACCGACGACGCCCGCGAGATCCAGCGCTGCTACGACCTCGGTGCCAACGTCTATATCACCAAGCCGGTGAACTACGAAGGTTTTGCCAACGCCATCCGGCAGCTCGGCCTGTTCTTCTCGGTGATGCAGGTGCCGGAAACGCCCTGATTTTCTTCAGCCGAGAAAAGTTTCGGCCTTCATCGTGTCGGGCGCTGGGACGGCGAGGCGCTGGAGGATCGTCGGCGCAAGCTGAAGCTGATCGAGCAGCGCGTCGGGTTCCGGTCCCTTTGCCGAGCCGAAGTAGTACAGCCCGAAATCTTGCATCTCCGCATCATGACCGCCGTGATGGCCGCGCGCGGTCTGGCCGTGGTCGGCCGTGACGATGACCTCGTAGCCGTGTGCACGCCAGCGCGGCAGGAAGGCGGCAAGCTGCGCGTCCACCAGATAGACCGAGTGATCCATCTCCGCGCAGTCGTGGCCGAAGCGGTGGCCCATCGAGTCCAGCGTGCAGGTGTGCAGGATGCCGAAGTCGAGCGAAAAACGCTCGGCGAGCATGGTCAGGGTGGCAAACAGGTCCCAGTCCGAAGGCGTCGCCTGGTTGATGCGGCTTTCGCCCGACATGGAGTGGAAGCGCCCGTGCGTGATGGGGCCGTCCGGCTGATCATATTCCAGATCGTGGACGGGATCGAACGGATAACGGTTGAAGAGTTCCGACCACCAGGAATGCGTGACGGCGCCGGTCTTGCCGCCCGCTTTGACGACCTCCGTAAACACGTTCGGCAGATCGAGCTTTCTGCGCTCCAGATTGGACATGATGCCGTGAATCTGCGGCGGCACGCCGGTGCCGATCGAGGCGTAGCAGGGGGCGGAAATCGACGGCAGGACGGAGCGCATGCGCCAGCGCCGGGCTTCGCCCGCCTGCACCCAGCCTTCGAGATTGCCCATCAGGCGACACCAGTTACGCCAGGGCACGCCGTCGAGCAGGATCAGCAGCAGCTTGCCTTGCAGGGCCATCGATCACCTGTGCAACCGGATTGCGCCCGGCTTTGCACGAACGCTGGGGACCGGCAAGCCCCAGCCCGGCAGGCAGGGCGTCAGGCCAGCGCCTTTTCCAATTCCGCCTTGCTCATCTTGGAGCGGCCCTCGATCTTGCGCTTCTTGGCCTGCTCCATCAGGGCGGCCTTGGTCGGTTCGCCCTTGCGGGCACGCGCCGCCTTGTCCGCGACGTCCTTGGGTTGGGGGGAGAACTGCTTGCCCTTTTTCGAGTCGGCACGCTTCTTGGCCGTTGAGCGCTTGTACTCGTCGTCGCTCAAGGCTTCGCGCGCGTCCTTCGGCAGGTAGCGCTCGCCCGTGTCCTTGCTTTTCTCCCCGGATTTGGTGCCCCACTCCTCGTCGGTCCACTGCTTCAGGTGGTTGTCGCCGCTCTTCTTGCCGAGGTAGCCGCCGCCGCGCTTCTTGTATTCGGAAACGGCAAGCTGCGCCTTGCGCGCCGACCACTCGCCCTTGTCGCCGCCTTTCTCTCCCGCGGTGACTTCCTTCTTCACCTTTTCCCAGAGTTCGGGGTCGTCCTTTTTCGCCGTGCCGGCCATCTGCGTCGCCTCCGCGCCAAACCTGCGGGAAAAGCGCGCACTGCCTGCTCGGTTCCAAGGTCGCGACGGTGTCGCAGGCGATCCCCCGGATCAGGTTAATCATGCCGCGCCGTAATGCCGCCGGGTGAGAACTTTCAGGGAACAAGGGAGTTCATGGGACGGCGCAGAAGCGCCGCCGCGCGGGACCGCCGTTCCAACAGGCGGCTGGGTCAACGAGTTCGAGTAGGGAATATGTCCGAAGCCGCTTCGACCAAGCTTCCGCTTCAGCCGGGAAACGCCTCCGTTCGGAGCGCAAAACCGAGGACTTTGCAGGAGGCGGTTGCCCTGGCGCTGGACAAGCGCAGCGGCAGCCAATGGCCGGTGTCGGTCGCCGACACGGTGAATGCAGTCCGCACCGTGATGCCCAACTGCGACCTGACCGACGACGAGCTTGCCGACCTTGTCGCCATCGCTTCCTTGGAGCGGGGTCTCAGCATCACGTTCGACCGCGACCTTCTGCAAGCGGATGAGCGCGAGGCGGCGTTTGCCTGAGCGTGCCTGCAATCAAACGTCAATTGCCCGCAGCCGCCATGCGCCGGCCGGCGATGGCTTTTTCCAGCCAGCCCAGTTCCATCTGCGGCACGGAGGATAGCAGAAGGTCGGTGTAGTCGTCGAAGGGCGGCGCCATCACCTTCGCCTTCGGCCCGTAGCGCACCACCTCGCCGCGGTACATCACGGCGATGGCATCGGCGATCGATTTCACGGTGGCGAGGTCGTGGGTGATGAAGAGGTAGGCAACGCCTTCCTCTTCCTGAAGGCCAAGCAGCAGTTTCAGGATGCCGTTCGCCACCAGCGGGTCGAGCGCGGAGGTCACCTCGTCGCAGATGATCATCTTCGGCTTGGCCGCAAGCGCGCGGGCGATGCAGACGCGCTGCTTCTGCCCGCCCGACAATTCTGCGGGGTAGCGGTCGCCGAAACCCTTGCTCATCTCGATCTTGTCCAGCAACTCCGCCACTTGGCGATCGCGCTCGGCGCCCTTGATGCCGAAGTAGAATTCCAACGGCCGGCCGATGATCGTGGCAACCGTCTGGCGCGGGTTCATCGCGACGTCCGCCATCTGGTAGATCATCTGGAGTTCGCGCAGGTCGGTCTTGGTGCGGTCGGCGAGTTTTCGCGAGAGCGGACGGCCGTTGAAGCTGATGGTGCCGGCTTCCGGCGGCAGCAGGCCGGTAATGGCGCGCGCCAGCGTGGACTTGCCGGAGCCGGACTCGCCCACAACCGCCAGCGTCTGGCCGGGGCAAAGCTCGACCGAGACGTTCTTCAGCACCTTGGTTTGGCTGTTGTTGTAGGCGGCGGTGACTTGTCTCACGGACAAGATGGGGGCCGCACCCCCCGGCTTCTCCCGGTGCGCGATCTCGTGAACGGAAACCAGCGCGTTGGTGTATTCCTGGCGCGGCTCCTTGATGATCTGGCGCGTGCCGCCCCACTCCACAAGCTTGCCGTGGCGCAGCACCATGATCTCGTCGGCGATCTGCGCCACCACGGCGAGGTCGTGGGTGATGTAGAGGGCGGCGACGCCCGTGTCGCGGATGGCGTCCTTGATGGCGGCAAGCACGTCGATCTGCGTGGTCACGTCAAGCGCCGTGGTCGGCTCGTCGAAGACGATCAGGTCCGGCTCGGAGCAGAGCGCCATCGCCGTCATCACGCGCTGCAACTGGCCGCCGGAGACCTGGTGGGGGTAGCGGTCGCCGATCGTGTCGGGGTTGGGCAGCGAAAGCTTCTTGAACAGCTTTTTCGCGCGCGCTTCCGCCTCTGGCCGTTTCGCCGTGCCGTGCTTCAGGCAGGATTCGACCACCTGATCCATCAGCCGGTGCGACGGGTTGAAGGCGGCTGCCGCCGACTGCGCGACGTAGGCGACCTCGCGGCCGCGGATGGCGCGGAAGCCCTTGGCCCCACCCTTGAGGATGTCGCGGCCGTTGAGCCGCACCTCGCCGCCGGTGATGCGCACGCCGCCGCGGCCGTAGCCCATGGAGGACAGGCCGATCGTGGACTTGCCGGCACCCGACTCGCCGATCAGCCCGAGCACGCGTCCGCGCTCCAGGGTGAGCGAGACGCCGTCCACGATGGTGACCTTGCGCGGCGCCTCGCCCGGCGGATAGACGGTCGCCTCGATCCTGAGGTTGCGGATGTCGAGCAGCGGCACCTGCGTCAGAGCTGGCCTTTCGGACGCGAAAGAGGTTTCAGCCACCGCGGCCTCCCTTCAGGCTTGTCGTACGGTTCAGCACCCAGTCGGCCACGAGGTTGACCGAGATGGCGAGCAACGCGATCGCAGCCGCCGGAATGAGGGCCGCGGAGATGCCGAACACGATGCCATCCTTGTTGTCCTTGACCATGCCGCCCCAGTCGGATGCAGGCGGCTGGACGCCAAGACCAAGAAACGACAGCGTTGAAAGAAACAGCACGGCATAGATGAAGCGAAGGCCGAGTTCCGAGATAAGCGGGGACAGCGCGTTGGGGAGAATCTCGCGAAAGATGATCCAAGCCGTGCCTTCGCCACGCAGGCGAGCCGCCTCCACGAAATCCATAACGTGGATGTCCTGCGATACGGCGCGGGCCAAGCGATAGACGCGGGTGGCGTCAAGGATGCCGATTACAAGTATGAGGGTGAGCGTGTTGCGCGGCAGCACCGCCAACACCACTAGCGACAGGATCAGAGTCGGTATCGACATCATCAGATCGACGAGACGCGATAAGGCTGTGTCGAACCAGCCGCCGACCACAGTCGCCATGAAGCCGAGAACGGAACCCAGCGTGAAGGAGATCGCAGTCGCCGCCGCGGCGATGGCGACCGTGGTGCGCGCGCCGAAGATCATACGGGAAAGCAGGTCACGCCCAATATTATCCGTGCCAAACCAATGCTTGGCGCTCGCCGGCTCCCACACGTCGCCAACGATCTCGCCCAAGCTGTAGGGGGCGATCAGCGGCGCGAAAAGGGCACAGATCAGGAAGATTGCTGTGACGATCAGGCCAAGCCAGGCGCCAGGAGGGATACGTTTCCAATCAAGCATGGCAGGCGGCTCACTTGGGGTGTCGCAGACGCGGGTTGGCGACGATGGCGGCTATGTCGGCCACGATGTTCAAGGTGATGTAGACCGCGGCGAAGATGAGGCCGACTGCCTGTACCACCGGTACGTCGCGCTTAGTGACGTGATCCACAAGATACTGCCCCATGCCGGGATAGACGAAGATGATCTCCACCACAACGACGCCGACGATAAGATAGGCCAAGTTGAGCATGACCACGTTGACGATCGGCGCGATCGCGTTTGGAAAGGCGTGACGGCGGATGATGGCAAGCGGCGAGATGCCCTTCAGTTCCGCTGTCTCGATATAGGCGGACTGCATGACGTTGAGGATCGCAGCTCGCGTCATGCGCATCATATGGGCGAGCACAACCATCGTCAGCACCGCAGCCGGAAGTGCGATCGCTTGCATGCGGGCTAGGAAAGGCATGCCGTCATAGACGGTCGAGATGCCGGGAAAAATCTGCCACTTCACGGCAAAGAAGAGGACTAGAACGTAGCCGATGAAGAATTCGGGGAACGAGGTAGAGGCTAGGGCAAAGGCCGAGATCAGCTTGTCAACGAAGCCGTTGCGATAGCGTACGGCAATCAGCCCCAGCAGGATGGCGAGCGGCACGGAAATCAGGGCCGCCCAGAAGGCGAGGAACAGCGTGTTCTTCAGCCGCGGCCAGATCGCCTTGCCGATATCCTGGCCGGAGGACAGCGCCGTGCCGAGGTCGCCCGTCAGCACGCCGCCCAGCCAGCGGAAGTACCGGATATAGGCGGGATCGTTGAGGCCGAGCGACTTGCGCAGGTTTTCGAGCGCCTGCGGCGTGGCGGACTGGCCGAGGATCGATTGCGCCACGTCGCCCGGCAGAACCTGTGTGCCCAGGAAGATCAGCACGGAAACGGCCAGCAGCAGGAGCAGCCCCATGCCGACGCGCTTCAGGATCAGCGTGAGGATCGGCGAGCGCCGGAGAATGGCACCGCGCTCGGCCGTGCGGCCGAGCATCGCCATCAGCGGCATGCCGCGGGCCACCGGCCCGGTTGCCATGGCATCCTCTTCCGCCATCGCCCTTGTCCCCGTTCTTACAAGCGCTTGCGTCGCGCCTGTTCATTTTGACGGCATAGTGAGCCCAAGCCCAAGCATTTAGCAAGCGTTAACCGCTGCCGGAAGCGACAGCACTGGAGGCAAGCTGGCGGGCAACGAAAAAGGCCCGCCGGAGCGGGCCTTCAAGGCAGCCGGTCAGAACCTGATCAGGCAGCCACGAAGCATGTCGCTAGGGCATAGCCGTCGTTCAGTTCAGCCTGCGGATTCTTGACGTACCCGCCGACGCGACGGCCGGTGGCGTCGATAAACTGATTGAAGAAGGGAACGATCAAGCCGCCCTCGTCACGCATCAGCATCGCCATGTCTCCGTAGATCGCCTTGCGCTTCGCTGAATCCAGTTCGGAGCGTGCCTGAAGCAGCATCCCGTCGAATTTCGGATTCTTGAAGCGCGTGTCGTTCCAGTCGGCGGTGGAAAGGTAGCCGGTGGAATACATCTGGTCCTGCGTGGAGCGGCCGCCCCAGTAAGACAGAGAGAAAGGCTGCTTGTTCCAGACCTCCGACCAGTAGCCGTCGCCGGGCTCGCGCTTGATGTCGATGGTGATGCCCGCCGTGGCGCAGGACTGCTGGTAAAGCTGGGCGGCGTCCACGGCGCCGGGGAAGGCGACATCCGAGGTCCGCAACAGGATCGAGCCGGAATGGCCGGACTTCTTGTAGTGCTCGGCAGCCTTCTCCGGATCGAACGCGCGCTGTTCGATGCCTTCGGGAAACAGCGGATAGGCGGCGTTGATGGGGAAATCATTGCCGACCTCGCCATAGCCGCGCAGGATGGTGGTCAGCATCGCCTCGCGGTCCATGGCGAGCTTCAGCGCCATGCGCAGGTCGTTGTTGTCGAAGGGCGCGGTGTCGCAGAACATGTTGAAGGGGTAGTAGCCGCGGCCCGCCACGTTCTGGATGACGACGCCCGGAACGCGCTTGACGAGATCGACGATCTTCGGCTCGACGCGGTTGATCATGTCCACCTGCCCGCCCTGGAGCGCGGCCAGGCGTGCGGTGGGATCGTTGATGACCACGATCTCGACCTGATCGGCGAAGCCCATGCGCGCCGCGTCCCAGAAATTGGCGAAACGCTCGCCGCCGTAGCGCACGCCCGGTTCGTTGGCGGCCACTTTGTAAGGGCCAGCGCTGATGCCTGCGGCCGGATCGTCCTTGCCGCCGTTCGGCTGGATCACGAGGTGGTAGTCTGCCATCAGATAGGGAAAGTCGGCATCCGCGCTCTTCAGCGTGACGATCACTTCCTTTCCTTCAGCCTTGATGCCGGCGATGTTGCCGAGGACGCCGAGCGCGCCCGACTGCGACTTGGCATCCGCATGGCGCTCGATCGTGGCCGCAACGTCTTGCGCCGAAACGGTTTTGCCGTTGTGGAACTCGACTCCGCCGCGGACCTTCATCGTCCAGGTCTTCGCGTCGGCCGAAGGGTTGATCTCCTCGGCGATGCGGTTCTCCAGCCCGCCCTCCGGCGTAAGCCGCACCAGGAACTCGCCCCACTGCTTGCAGAAGTTGAAGGGCACCTGCGACGTGTTGAGGGCAGGGTCCAGGCTGTTGGTGGACTCGCCGCCTTGCAGGCCCGCGGTCAGCTTGCCGCCCTTCACCGGGCCCTGCGCACGGGCTGCGTCGAGCAGCATTCCCTGCGCGGCGACGGCGCCAACGCCGAGCGCCGCGGCACGGCCGAGAAAATCGCGGCGGTTCAGCTTGCCGGCTGCAACGCGCCGGCTGAGAAAGCGGAGTTCGTCGGACATGATCATCCCCTTGTCGGAAGCAGGCGTAGAAAGGTCGTCTCCCTGATTATCGGTTAAATTCTGCGACCGTTTCACGACAGACGTCGGCTTTGCAAAAGCGCCGCACATGCAAAGAAGCCCGCGCTGCGGCAGCGCGGGCTTCTTCGCTTGACGTTGGCTTGAGGGCGATCAGCCCGTGACCCAGCACTTCGAGAGAGCGTACCCGCCCATCATCTCCTGGTTGCCATCCGGCACCCAGCCGCCGACTTTCGGGCCGGTGGCGTCGATGAAGTCGTTGAACATCGGCACGATCACGCCGCCGGTCTCATTCACCAGCACGTTCATGTCGTGATAGATCTGCGTGCGCTTGGCCTTGTCGAGCTCGGCGCGGGCCGCGAACAGCATCTTGTCGAAGTCGGGGTTGAAGAAGCGCGTGTCGTTCCAGTCCGCCTTGGAATAGTAGGCGGTGGAGAACATCTGGTCCTGCGTCGGGCGCCCGCCCCAGTAGGAGGTGGAGAAGGGCTGCACGTTCCACACTTCCGACCAGTAGCCGTCGCCCGGCTCACGCTTGACGTCGATGGTGATGCCGGCAGCCGCACAGGACTGCTGGTAAAGCTGGGCGGCATCCACCGCGCCGGGGAAGGCGACGTCGGAGGTGCGCAGCAGGACCGGACCTTCGTGGCCGGACTTCTTGAAGTGGAAGGCTGCCTTGTCCGGATCGTAGGGGCGCTGCTCGATTTCGGTGAACAGCGGATAGGCCTTGTTGATCGGCGTGTCGTTGCCGACCGAGCCGTAGCCCTGGAGGATGGTCTTGACCATCTCCTCGCGGTTCATCGCGTATTTCAGGGCGAGCCTGAGGTCATTGTTGTCGAAGGGCGCGGTGTTGCAGTGGGCGATGAAGACGTAGTGCCCCTTGCCCGCGACGTTCTGGATGGTGACGCCGGGCAGCCGCTTGATGAGGGAAACGATCTTCGGCTCGACGCGGTTGATCATATCGACCTGGCCGCCCTGGAGGGCGGAGGTGCGCGCCGTCGCGTCGTTGATGATGATGATCTCGATCTGGTCGGCATGGCCGCGGTCGTCGCGCCAGTAGCTGGCGAACTTCTCGCCGCCGAGCCGCACGCCGGGCTCGTTGACCGTCACCTTGTAGGGGCCGGTGCCGATGCCGGCGGTCGGGTTGTCCTTGCCCCCGTTCGGCTGGATCATCAGGTGGTAGTCGTCCATGAGGTAGGGCAGGTCGGCGTTCGGCTCCTTCAGCGTGAACACCACCGTGTCGCCGTCCGCCTTGACGGACTCGATGCCGCCCATGATGCCGAGCGCGCCGGACTTGGAGTTGGCGTCGGAGTGGCGCTCCATGGTGGCCACCACGTCGGCCGGCTTCATCTCCTGGCCGTTGTGGAACTGCACGCCCTTGCGGATCTTGAAGGTCCACACCTTGGCGTCGTCGGAAGCGCCCCATTCGGTGGCGAGAGCCGGCTTCATCTCGCCTTCCGGCGAGATCTGCGCGAGCTGCTCGCCCCACTGGCGGCCGAAGAAATAGGGAACCTGGCTTGCCCATGTCGCGGGGTCGAGGCTGTCGGTCGCAGCACCCCCCTGCATGCCGGCGCGAAGGATGCCGCCCTTCTGCGGCGCCTGCGCCCGCGCAGCAGTGCCGAGCAGGGAGTTCGCCGCGACGGCGGAAACGCCGAGCACTGCCGCCCGCCCAAGGAAGTCGCGGCGGTTCAGCCGGCCGGAAACGGCGAGACGGCTAAGATAATCCAATTCCCTAGACATGGCTGTTCGACTTCCCCTGTTTGTACGGCCGCGCCCAAGCGGCACGCTGGTTTCGCCCGGCAGGATATTGAGCCGGGTTTTCCGTTCCCTGCAAGGCCCTTTGCGACACGCGGTGACGGAACGCAAACAGACGCGATCGGCTCGACCGCCCGCTCAGACGCCGTCGCGCGGGATCGTTTCGTCGAAATCTTGGCTGAAGACGAGTTCCTCGCTTTCATAGGCTTCGATGCGCCCGCCCACGCGAAAACTCTCGGCATCCGCCCGCATCCAAGCGGTCGTTTCCGTGCGCACCGACCAGCCGTCACGGCGCAGCGTCTGCGTCCAATGCGTTTCGCCATGGGCGGAAAGCGGGTCGCCGGGCTCGATCGTCCAGAGCTCGCGCGCGGTGCTCCCCGTGATCAGACCATGCTCCAGATCCCGCACCTCGCCGAAGTCGTCCACAATGCGCAGCCGCACTTTCTCGCCGGCCGGGCTGTCGGAAGGTTCCCGCTCCACTTCGCGCAGGTTGGAACCCTTGCGCAGCGTCTCGACCCGCCAGGGAGCCGCGCCTTCAGGCTCTTCGAAACGCACCTCGCCGTCGTCGCCGGCCGGGCGCAGCGGCAGTTCCAGCACGCCTTCGATCAGGGTCAGCGTGGCAGGCTCCGGCGAGGGCCAGACCAGCGGCCAATAGCTGGAAGAGACGGCGACGCGCAGGCGGTGGCCTTCCGCGATGCGGTAGGCGATGTCGTCCAGTTGCAGCGTGATCTCCAGCGGATCGCCGGGCACTATCGGCTCCGGCAATGCATGGCCGTTGCGGTGGGTGAGGTTCAGCACGCCATAGGTAATGCGGGTGGAGGCGCCGTCGGGCGCGACGTCGTTGAGCCGCACCGCCAACTGGGCGTTCGGCCCGTCGGCGGAAAGCAGCAGCCGCACCGTGGGGCTGCCTACGATGTCGAGCGGGCCTTCCAGTGGCTCGCCATCGAAGCAGGCGGATTTCTCGTCGTCGGGGCGCTGGTCGCCGGGCAGTTCGGGCCCAAGCCAGATCGCGCAGTATTCGCCGCCTGTCATGCCGCAATCCTGCGGGGAGCGGATCAGCAGCGGCTCGCCCAAGGGTGCGGCTTCGGCAAGCGAGCCGTCCGCGCCGAGGCGCAGTTCCTTGGAAACGATCCTTTCCGACGGCCATTGCGCCTCCGCGATCCAGCGCCCCCGGCGCTCCGTGTACCAATCCCTGGGCGGCTCGGATTCCATGACGTAGAGGCGCATGGCGGGGTCGTCCTCCACGCCGGTCGGTTCGTCCTTCAGCCATCTGTCCCACCAGCGCAGCGCCTCCTGAAGGAAGCCGATGGGCGGGTTCGGCACGGCGAAATGCGGATACTTGTGGATCCACGGGCCGACGATGCCCTTGGCAGGCGCATGTGGCTGGATGCCTTCCACGAGGCGGGACACCGCGTTCTTGTAGCCGTCGCCCCAGCCGCCAACCGCCAGCGTCGCGGCCTTGATCAGGGAAAAATCCTCGCAGACCGAGCCCCGCTCCCAATAGGCGTCGCGGCGCTGGTGCTTGAGCCAGATCGCGGGCAGGAAGGGCTCGGAGCGCAAGCGCTCCAGCCACATCGCCTTCCATTTGTCCCCAACCAACGCCGGGTCCGGCGGGCGCGAGGAGTAGGACAGCATGGTCGCGCCCCAGCCCAGGTTCTCGTTGAGCAGGCAGCCGCCCTTGAAGTGGATGTCGTCGGCGTAGCGGTCATCCGTGGAGCAGAGCGTGATGATGGCTTTGAGCGCTTCCGGCCCGCGTGCCGCGACCTGGAGTGCGTTGAAGCCCCCCCAGGAGATGCCCATCATGCCGACTCTGCCGTTGCACCAGGGTTGCGCAGCCGCCCAGGCGATGACGTCGCAGGCGTCCTGCAACTCCTGTTCCGTGTATTCGTCGTCCATCACGCCTTCGGAGTCGCCGTTGCCGCGCATGTCGGTGCGGATGCAGGCGTAGCCGTGGCCGGCGAAGTACGGATGCGTCAGCGCATCGCGCGTCGTGGTGCCGTCGCGCTTGCGGTAGGGCAGGTGCTCCAGGATGGCCGGCACAGGATTGGCTTCCGCGTCCTCCGGCATCCAGACTCTCGCGGAAAGCCGCACGCCGTCCGGCATGGCGATGCCCCAGTCCGGATGCTCGACGACTTGGCGGGGAAATTTGAAGACGGTTTTCAAAGCGGCAGCATCCGTAACTAGGGATGGCCTGACATATCAAGCCCGGTGATGGCTTTCAAAGCCGCTTCTTGGTGGGCGAGGACACTGCCATGTCTCTGGCGAGAGATTGAAGCATCTGCATGCCAGTGCTATTTCAGGCGCTCTAAACAGGTCTCGAAGTCATGCCGCACAGCATCCTCGCCGAGGTCACCGCGAGCGTTTCAGAATTGAAGAAGCATCCCATGCGCACGGTGGCAGCGGGAGAGGGAGCGCCGGTGGCGATTCTCAATCGGAACGAGCCGGCGTTCTACTGCGTGCCCGCCAAGGCGTTCGAAGCTCTAATGGATCGCCTGGAAGACATCGAACTCAATGCCATTGCCGACGCGCGGCAAGACGAGCCGAGCGTGCGCGTCAACATCGATGCCGTATGAGCTTGAGTTCCTCCAATCCGCTTTGCGAGAGTGGAAAGCGCTTGACCCGAATACGCGCGAGCAATTCCGCAAGAAGCTGAGGGAGCGGTGCGAAACGCCGCGCGTGCCTTCGGCCAAGCTCCAAGGGGCGAAAGACCGTTACAAGATCAAGCTGCGCCAGATCGGTTATCGCCTGGTCTATGAAGTGCGTGACGAGCGGCTTGTCGTCCTAGTCATTGCAGTGGGGCGGCGGGACAGGAACGCAGTTTACGACATTGCGAAATCCCGCTGACCTCAGTTCAGGGGGATGTCGTTCTCCGCCTTGTCCTGTTGGTATTCCGCCGAAAGTGCGTCATAGCGGGCGCGGATCGTCTCTGCTTGTTCCCTCAGCGTTGTGCGTTCCGGCTCCGGCAACGACGCCGCAAGGCGCGGCAGGGAGAAGCTCTTCCAATAGGCGTTCTCCGCCCGGTAGCCGCCGGGATCGAGGCGAAAAACTTCCTTCAGGATATTGAGGTCGTGCGGGATGGCGAAGCTGTCGCGTGAATCCTCGTGGCTGAACAGGTAGAAGAAATTGTCGAAGCCGGTCCAGGTGATCGCGGACAGGCAGAGCGAGCAGGGTTCGTGGGTGGCCAGGAAAAGGCAGTCGCGCGTGTCCGGCCGGCTTTCGCGCGGCAGTTCGTGGAAGCGTTTCAGGGCATGAACTTCGCCATGCCAAAGCGGGTTTTCGGTTTCATTGTTGGTTTCGGCGAGCACCAGCGACCAGTCGGACTTGCGCAGGATCGCCGCGCCGAACAGCTTGTTGCCGCGCGCCACGCCCTCGGCTGTCTTCGGCACGATGTCGTGCTCGATCACGTCGAGCAGGCGCTCGACCAGGGCGGCGTCGATCATACCGTCATGCCGGGCAGGTGGACCTCGTAAGGCTCTTCGAAAAAGAATTCTTCGAGATTGCTGCCCTCGCCGATCCGGTCCACGATGAGGAAATCCTGGACTTCCTCGATCGGCGTCAGCACGGCGTGCCAGGTGTTGGCGAAATAGTTTACGCCCTGGCCCGGCGCCGTCAGAAAGGCGAGCGGCTCGCCCGGTCTGCCGTCCTCGTCGGGGCAGACCACCACCAGGAACGGCGCGGGCGAGAGCGGGATGAAGGCTTGGGAGCCCAGCGGGTGGCGCTCCACCATCTTGAGTTCCAGCGGGAACAGGTAGGGCGCGCCTTCGGCGATGGAGATGACGACATGGCCCTCGCTGGAAGCGGTCGCCTTCGCCAGCGCGTGGAAGCGGCGCGCCTTGCCGCCGTTCATCGGCCGCGGCTCTTCCGTTGCCTTGTCGATCACGTCGCCGAACGCTGCGAAGGCCTCGCGCGTCAGCGGGTGGGCGAGGATCTCGCGCGGCTCCATCGGTCTATCTTCTCCCCAAGGGCGCCAGCTTCGGGTGGCGGTTCACGTCCTTGTAGAGGAGGTAGCGGAACTTGCCCGGTCCGCCAGCGTAGCAGGCCTGCGGGCAGAAGGCGCGCAGCCACATGAAGTCGCCGGCCTCCACCTCCACCCAATCGCGGTTGAGCTTATAGACCGCCTTGCCTTCCAGCACGTAGAGCCCATGCTCCATGACGTGCGTTTCCTCGAACGGGATCACCGCGCCGGGCTCCAGCGTCACGATGTTCACATGCATGTCGTGGCGGATATCGTCGGGATCGACAAAGCGCGTCGTCGCCCAGCGCCCGCCGGTGCCCGGCATGGAAAGCGGCACCACGTCGGAATCGTTGCGGAACGATGCCTCCGGCACGTCGATGTCTGGCACTTTCTCGTAGAGCTTCCTGATCCAGTGGAATACCGCCGGCCGGCTGCCTTCGTTGCGCAGGGTCCAGGCTGATCCGGGCGGGAGATACGCCCAGCCCCCTGGGGGCAATCGGTGCTGTTCTTCTCCAAGCGTGACCGTCGCTTCGCCTTCCATCACGAAGAGCACGCCTTCCGCATCCGCATCGGGCTCAGCTGCGTCGCTGCCGCCGCCGGGCAGGACATCCATGATGTATTGCGAAAACGTCTCGGAGAAGCCGGACAGCGGCCGCGACAGGATCCAGGCGCGGGTCTGCTCCCAGTGCGGCAGCAGGCTGGTGACGATGTCGCGCATCACGCCGCGCGGGATCAGCGCGTAGGCCTCGGTGAAGACGGCGCGGCCGGTGTGCAGGTCGGTCTGCGCGGCATGGCCGCCGGGCGGCGTCTTGTACTGGAGGCCGAGCGAGAGGGGCGGCTGGAAGGCGGGAGCAGTTTTCGGAGGCATCGGTTCGGCAATCAGGCCGGCAGCATGTCGCGCAGGCGCAGCAGTGCGATGCGCTCGACCTGGGCGGCAGCGGCGGCGAGTTCGAGTTCGCGCGTGTTGGCAAGGCGCGCCGCAAAGGCCTGGAGGATGTCGGCCTTGGAGAGGCCGCGCACCGCGATGATGAAGGGGAAGCCGAATTTTTGGGTATAGGCTGCGTTCAGTTCGGTGAACTGCGACCGCTCCGCGTCCGTCAGCGCGTCGAGGCCGGCGGAGGCCTGCTCCGCGGCGGATTCGGCAGTGAGCCGTTTGGCCTGTGCGAGTTTGCCGGCGAGGTCCGGGTGCGCGCGCAGGACACTGAGCCGCTCGTCTTCGGAGGCCGAACGGAACACGCGCGCCAGGGCGTTGTGCAAGCCCCCGGCGCTGTCATGCGCCGGTCCCAACTCCAGTTCGAAGGCGCGCTCCGCGATCCAGGGCGAGTGCTCGAACACAGCCCCGAATTTTTCGACGAAGCTTTCCCGGTCGATCCGCGACGGGCGCAAGGCCGGCGCCTGATAGGGGTGGCGCGCCCGCCAGTGCTCGGCGACCTCGACGCGGCGCGGCGTCCAGACCTTGTCGTGGTTTTTTACATAGTTGAGGAAGCGCTTCAGCCCCGCCAACCGGCCGGGGCGGCCGACGAGGCGGCAGTGGAGGCCGACGCTCATCATCGCGGGGCGCCCCGCCGGACCCTCGGCGTAGAGCGAGGCGCACGAGTCGTTCAGGTAGGAAAAGAACTGGTCGCCATTGGTGAAGCCGGCCGAAATGGCAAAGCGCATGTCGTTGGCGTCCAACGTGTAGGGGATGACGAGCTGCGGCGGGTCCAGCGGGTTGCCGTGGCCGTCGTGGTCGAGCCAGTAGGGCAGGTCGTCGTCGTAGGTGTCGGAGACGTAGTCGAGGCCGTATCGTGCGGCGAGCCGCACCGTGTTGACCGAGGTGCGGCCGGTGTACCAGCCGCGGGGACGTTCGCCGACCACTTGCCGGTGCAGGCGGATGGCCTCCGCCATGTCGCGTGCCTCGTCCGCTTCTGCGTGCTCGCGGTAGTCGATCCATTTCAGGCCATGGGAGGCAATCTCCCATTGCGATGCCTTCATCGCCGCAACCTGATCGGGCGACCGGGCCAGCGCCGAGGCCACGCCGTAGATCGTCACAGGAATATCCGCTTCCGTAAACAGGCGGTGCAACCGCCAGAAGCCGGCGCGCGCGCCGTATTCGTAGATCGACTCCATGTTCCAGTGGCGCGAGCCGGCCCAGGGCACGGCGCCGGTGATCTCCGACAGGAAAGCTTCCGATGCCTTGTCGCCGTGCAGAACGGAGTTCTCGCCGCCTTCCTCGTAGTTCAGCACGAACTGGACGCAGACATGCGCGCCGCCGGGCCAATCCGGATGCGGCGGGTTGCGGCCGTAGCCGCGCATGTCTCGGACGTAGCGGTTCACGGGCGGTTGAAAAGCCTTGTTCAAACTTCGCTCACGGCGCAAATATGCCGCGAATTGCAGCATTGCCCATCTATCCCTGGGATGACCAAGGTTTCGGCGAAGCTGTCTAACGGGGCCGGAGCGGAGGTTCAATGATCGTTTTTGCGGAGGTCTCGCGGTGAGCGGCCCGGGAAGCGCAGCGGGGCGCCTGACCACCCATGTGCTGGACACCGCCACGGGGCGCCCGGCGGCCGGGCTTTCCGTTTCGCTGTTCTGGCTGGACTATCATATGCACCAGCACCTGAAGACGGTCGTGACCAACGCGGACGGGCGCTGCGATGCGCCGCTTCTGGAAGGCGAGGCGTTCCGCATCGGGCCTTACGAGCTTGTCTTCGACGCCGGCGGGTATTTTCGGGCGCAGGGCCTCGAACTGCCGAAGCCGCTGTTCCTCGACAAGATTCCGATCCGCTTCGGCATCGCGGAGGAAAAGCACTACCATGTGCCGCTGCTGCTTTCGCCTTTCGGCTATTCGACCTACCGGGGAAGCTGATGCCCGAAACCGAGAAAAAAATCCGGCGCGAGGTCCGCTTCCTGCTCAACGGCGAGCCTGTCGCCCTGAATAAGGTGCGGCCGGACGACACGCTGCTCGACTTTCTGCGGCTCGACCGCCATCTCACCGGCACCAAGGAGGGCTGCGCGGAGGGCGACTGCGGCGCCTGCACGGTGCTGGTCTCGCGCCTGCACGAAGGCAGCGTCCGCACGGAAGCGGTCAACGCCTGCATCCGCCTCATGCCCTCGCTCGACAATTGCGCGGTGCAGACGGTGGAGGCGCTCGCCAGCCGGGATGGGACGCTGAACGCCGTCCAGGCGGCCATGGTCGAGCACCACGGCTCGCAATGCGGCTTCTGCACGCCGGGCTTCGTGATGTCGCTCCAGGCGCTGTGTAATTCCAGTTTGCAGCCCACCGACGCGGCGATCGAGAAGGCGATCCAGGGGAACCTTTGCCGCTGCACCGGCTATGAAGCGATCCTGCGCGCCGCTCGCGCCGCTGCCGCTTCCTCCCAGGGGACTGGCGGGACCCAAGAAACCGTGCTTGCCCAGCTTGAAGCCTGGAACGACGGCGCCCGCGTGGAGCTGAGCGGCGGCGACACGCGCTTCACGATTCCCGCCGACGTCGACGATCTGGCCGAACTGCTGGCAGCCGACCCCGACACGCGCGTGGTTGCCGGTTCCACCGATGTCGGCCTGTGGGTGACGAAGGGTATGGCGCCGATCTCGCCTGCCGTGTTCATCGGCGGGCTTTCCGACCTCAAGGGCATCACGGAAACGGACGTCGTCTTGAGGATCGGCGCGGGCGTCACCTACACCGAAGCCTTCGAGAGCCTGTCGGAGAAGATCCCGGCGCTTGGGCGGCTGATCGACCGCATCGGCGGCGACCAGATCCGGAACTGCGGCACGGTCGGCGGCAACATCGCCAACGGCTCGCCCATCGGCGACTTGGCCCCTCCGCTGATCGCACTAGGTTCCACGCTGGTGCTGCGACGGGCAAGCGGGCGGCGCAGGCTGCCGCTCGAAAGCTTCTTCCTGGCCTATGGCAGGCAGGACCGGCGGCCGGGCGAGTTCGTGGAAGCGGTGGAGGTGCCGCTGCCCAGGCCCGGCGCGCTGTTCGACATCCACAAGGTCACCAAGCGCCGCGACGAGGACATCACGGCAGTGCTGGGCGCCTTTCACCTGGAGGTGGAGAACGGCCTCGTGCAGCAGGCGCGCATCGCCTATGGCGGCATGGCCGGAACGCCCAAGCGCGCGGCGGGGGTGGAAGCGGCGCTGACGGGCAAACCTTGGACGCAGGCGACAGTGGAAGCCGCGTTGTCCGCCTTCGAAACGGATTTCATTCCGCTGACCGACATGCGGGCGACCTCCGCCTACCGGATGATGGTCGCCAAAAACCTGCTGCGCCGCTTCTTCCTGGAAACCACCCACGCGGTGCCACTGATGCAGGTGGGGCGGCACAAGGCAGCTTGATGTTTCTCCTCCTTCGCCTGCATACCCCTTGTATCTACGATTTTTGGATTGTGGGATGGGAGCGACTGAGCAGCGGGC